>JBJTHI010000212.1:0-15616 GCA_046094425.1 Burkholderiales bacterium
GTACGAGTGGTCAGCGGCGGGTCAAGTTAGCGATCGCGGTCCATGCCATCAAAGAATTGACCGACCTCTACTCGCGCTGGCCCGCACGCCCACAGTGTCTTCCATCATCCGGGGTGCCTCGCCAGGGACATGACAGTTAGCAATCCGTTCAGTAGCAGCGCAACGGTTTCTGGAACATTTGTTTACGATGCCAGCGCAACATTGAACTCGTCTGTGTCCTCTGTATATGGTTCTCGCTACGGCAGCTATTCGACCACTTCAAGCTTGGTCTCCAGTTTTAACAACTTGACGGGCTCTGTGGAGGGAAGGACGTTCTCTGATACGAGCGGCGTCACCATGGTTGGCAACGATCGCGGTGGCATCGGCGCTTTTCCCAGCCCTATCGACTATCTGGGCCTGTGGTCCGACAACCCGACGCCAAATAGCACCAGCCCTGACAATTTCACCGGATTTTCGATCGGGGCTTTCACGCTCATCAACGTGCGCTTTTTTTGGGCCGAAACCCAAAGCACGCCGACTTTGATCACCGATTTTTTGAGCGATGAAAGCATGCCAGCTGCACTGCCAACCTTCGCTGGTCGCTTGGCTTTGGATTTCATACAAACCGGCACCAACCCATCTGCCCAGCATGCGTTCGTTTTTTTCGACGGCTTGACTGTTGTAGCGATGAACCCAGTATCCGAGCCCGGAACGTACTCGATGATTTTGATGGGTTTTGTGGCTGCAGGTTTTGTCGCCCGCCGTCGCGGAGTTCGGCGCGCCTGAATCACAGTGCAGGCGCAGTGCTTGGGTCTGACTGCGCCTATAAACCCACCCACGACTTGGGGGCCGCTTGCTCCACCCCTAACAACCCCAACACCCGCTCCACCGTGTCGTTGATCAAGTCGTCGATGTTTTGCGGTCGGTGATAGAAGGCGGGCAAAGGTGGAAAGATGATGCCGCCCATCTCGGTCACCGCCGTCATATTGCGCAAATGGGCCAGGTTGAACGGGGTTTCTCTGACCATGAGCACCAAGCGGCGGCGCTCTTTCAAAGTGACGTCAGCGGCTCGACTCAACAAGTTGTCAGACAGACCGTGTGCAATGGCGGCCAGGCTCTTCATCGAGCACGGGGCGACCACCATGGCCTGAGTAGTGAAGGAGCCGCTGGCCAGGGCCGCACCGACATCGGCGGGGTTGTAGGCCACGTCGGCCAAGGCTTCCAGCGCTTTTCGATCTAAGCCCAACTCGTGGTGCACGTTCAGTACACCCGCCGGGCTGGTGATGAGGTGGGTTTGTGCGCCAAGAATTTTTAGGCGTTCTAACAGCCGCACCGCGTAGAGTGCACCCGTGGCACCAGTGATGCCGACGACGATGCGTGGTGCGTTAGCGGACGTCACCGCTTCAGGCTTGGCTGCCAAGCAGGGTCTGCAACTCGCCCGCTTGGTACATCTCGGTCATGATGTCGGAGCCGCCCACGAATTCACCGTTGACATAGAGCTGGGGAATGGTGGGCCAATTGGCATAGTCCTTGATGCCCTGGCGCACGGCATCGTCTTCCAGCACATTGACGGTGGTCAGATCGCTCACGCCGCAGGCTTTCAAAATTTGTACTGCGCGACCCGAAAAACCGCACATGGGGAACTGCGCGCTGCCCTTCATGAACAACACCACACGGTTTGTTTTGACCAAGTTGTCGATTTTTTGCTGTACGTCGTTCATGAGGTTGGCCTGAGAGATCTGGGGCTAGAAAGAGGATGAAGTTTACCGGTTGAGCATTGCTTCAAAGGCCGACTCCCCATATGCCCCTTCTCGTTGTGCGCCTAGCAAGCGTCAGCAGCGGGGGTGTCAGAAGGAGTAAGTCAGGCCCAGATGCAGCAGCGGAGTCAGCCGAAACTCTCCAAGTGGGAGATCTAGGCGGCTGTTGCCCAGTCCCCATGTGGTGTTGGAGCGCGCGGCGGCCAAGCCAATGTTGGCACTGAGTCCCCAACCACCACGCAGCGACCACAAGGTGTAACCCACACCCAGGTAGCTGCTGGCGCGGTCTTCATTGTCGTCGGTCAAGGGCTGGGGAGCGCTGAGTGACAGGGCAGGGTGCCGTCCCAAGTGATATGTTCCAGCGAATTCGGCCCTCTGGCCGACCAGCAACCGGGGTGTTGGCACACCCAGCATGAGGCCGCTGGTGGCGCGAAACCCGCCCAAGCTAGACACAGACGTGTTCAACGGGTGGCGGTAGAAATAGTAGTCACTCAACAAGCTGCCACTGCGCAGCTGGGTGGTGTTGTTCAAGGGGCTGAGTAGGTTCAGGCCCAAGGTCAAGCGGCTTTGCCATTGCGGCCAGCGCGACTCATCGGCATAGGCAGCAGTGACCAAGTTGTGGGACAAGGGTGACAGCAAGCCGCTTTGTGCCTGCGCGGGCGCAGCCGCTGCCGTGCCCAGCAGGGCGATCGTCATCAAGTGGATTGGGCGCATGGTGAGCTCCTTTCTTGATGCCCACCGGTGAGTGGGAGCTTGAGGCGAACAGTGCCTTCATCCTACTCGCGCCGTTAGATTTTGTGTGGATTCGATGTGTGACCTTGTGTTCATTGCGCCGCATTGGGTGACCACCGCCCTCCAGAGCAGCGCTCGTGTCCGGCCAGGTCGCGGCGGCTGCTGACTTCATGAAACCCTCGCTCCATCAACAAGTTGCGCACGGCGGCAGCCTGGGTTGCCCCGTGCTCCAGCAGCAACCAGGCATTGGGTTGCAGGTGATCGGGTGCGTTGTCAATGATGTGCCACAACGCATCCAAGCCAACTGGGCCCGATGTGAGCGCCTGCTCTGGTTCGTGATACAAGGCTGCCAAATGCGAATCCCCTTGTGCGATATAGGGTGGGTTGCTCACGGCGAGGTGGAACCGTTGTCCTTGAACGGCGGCCCACCAGTTGCTGTTCAACCACTGAACGGTCAGCCCCAGCCGTGTCCCGTTGGCCTGTGCCACGGCCAAGGCGGCGGGGCTGGTGTCCAAGGCGATCACTTCGGCCGCGCCAAAGTGGTGCTTGATGGCCAAGGCAATGGCCCCGCTGCCGCAGCCCAGGTCGATGACCTGGGGGGTTGTGGTGGGTGTGATGTTTTGCAGCCGCTCCAGTGCCCAGTCCACCAAGGTTTCTGTGTCGGCCCTAGGGATCAGCACATCGGGTGTGACGGTCAACTGCAAACCGTAGAACTCTTTTTCACCCAACAGGTAGGCCAGAGGCTCGCCCTGAGCGGCGCGTGACAGTAACTCCGTCCAGGTGGTGGCTTGGGCTACGGTCAAACAGGCGTCGGCATGGGCATGCAGCCAGGTGCGGCCACAGCCCAGCACATGGGCCAGCAGTTGCTGCGCATCAAGGCGTTCCAGCCCAGCTGCTGCTGCCTTGTGCAGGGCTTGTTCAATCGTGGGCGTGTTCATCCGCCACTCTCGCCACTTTCTAGTGCTGCCAATTGTTCAGTCGCCCGCGCCGCTTGCAGCGCTTGGGTGACTTCGCTCAAGTCGCCGTCCAAAATGAATTGCAGTTTGTAGAGCGTGAGGTTGATGCGGTGGTCGGTGAGCCGACCTTGGGGGAAGTTGTAGGTGCGGATGCGGTCGCTGCGGTCGCCGCTGCCGATCAGGCCTTTGCGCGTGGCGGCCTCTTTGGCTTCGCGTTCGCTGCGCTCCTTGTCTTGCAAGCGTGCGGTGAGCACGGCCAGGGCTTTGGCTTTATTGCGGTGTTGGGAGCGGTCGTCTTGGCACTCGGCCACCAAACCGGTGGGCAGGTGCGTCACACGAATGGCGCTGTCGGTTTTGTTCACGTGCTGGCCGCCGGCACCGCTGGCGCGAAAGGTGTCGATGCGCAGGTCGGCGGGGTTGAGCTGAACCGCCTGGGTTTCGTCAGGCTCGGGCAGCACAGCCACGGTGCAGGCGCTGGTGTGGATGCGGCCTTGGGTTTCGGTGGTGGGGATGCGCTGCACACGGTGACCGCCGGATTCAAACTTCAAGCGGCCATAGACGTTGTCGCCTTCAATGCGAAACACCACCTCCTTGTAGCCACCCAGGTCGGAGACGTTTTCCGACATCACCTCGGTTCGCCAGCCTTGGCGTTCGGCATAACGCAGGTACATGCGGGCCAAGTCGGCAGCGAAGAGGGCGGACTCATCGCCGCCCGTGCCTGCGCGAATTTCGAGGAAGGCGTTGCGGACGTCGTCGGGGTCTTTGGGCAGCAGCTCGGCTTGTAGTTCAGCTTGCAGTGCCGCCATCTCGGCGGTCGCCTCGTTGATTTCTTGCTGCGCGAGTTCGGCCATGTCGGGGTCATTCAGCAAACTTTGACTTTGTTCGACATCTTGTTCGCGCTGCACATAACGCTGGTAACGCTCCACCACCCGTGCCACTTCCGCATGCTCGCGGCTGAGTTCCCGAAAGCGTTTCATGTCGCTTGCCACCTGGGGGTCGCCCAGGTTGGCATTGAGTTCGCTCAAGCGGTGGGTCAGCCGTTCAAACTGCTGGCGTTGGGTGTTGTTCATGGGAGCGGGCAAAGAAGCGAAGAACAGCGCCAAGGTGAAGGCGCCAACCGAGGAGCCGCCAACAAGAGCGGCTTGGGCGGACAAGACCGCTAACGCTCAGGGTCGTTCGATGCGTCGTCAGGCAGACTGCGTGGCGCATGGATGGCGGAATCCACCGCCTCACCCCGCAAGAACAAACGCGATAAGGTTTGCGAGAGGTGTTCGCGCTGTTCGCCGTGGCTGGTTTGCAATTCGGCCAAAGTGCCATGCAGCATTTTTTGGGTGAGGCCCCGACTCAAGGCTTCCAAAACGGTGTCGATGTCTTCGCCCTTGGCAAGCAGCTTGCGTGCGCGCTGAATTTCCAGGCGACGCCAGTCGTCGGTCTGATTTTGCAGGGCCTGAATCAAGGGCACGCTGTGGCGCTGGCCCAGCCAATGCACAAAACCTTGCACACCGGTTTCGATGATGGCCTCGGCTTGCTCTACCGCCGCTTGGCGTTTCTCTCCGGCGGCTTGCACCAGGGTGGAGAGGTCGTCCACGGTGTAGAGATAAACGTCGGCCAACTCGGCCACCTCGGGTTCTATGTCACGTGGCACAGCCAAGTCCACCATGAAAATGGGGCGGCGTTTGCGTGCCTTGAGGGCCTGTTGCACCGCGCCGAGGCCAACGATGGGAAGGGAACTGGCGGTGCAGGAAATCACCACATCAAACTCGGCCAGGTGTTTGGGCAAGTCGGCCAATCGCATGGCTTGGGCACCAAACCGGCTGGCCAGCTTTTCGCCGCGTTCCAGCGTGCGGTTGGCCACGGTGATGGACTTGGGATTTTTCGCCGCAAAGTGGGTGCAGACGAGTTCGATCATCTCGCCTGCGCCGATGAAGAGCACCTTGAGTTCGTCCAAATCACCAAACAATTGCGCCGCCAAACGCACGCTGGCCGCGGCCATGCTGATGGAGTGGGCACCAATGTCGGTGGAAGTGCGCACCTCTTTGGCGACCGCAAAAGAGCGCTGGAACATTTGGTGCAAGGTGGTGCCCAAGGTGCCTGCGCTGTCGGCCTGGCGAACGGCTTGTTTCAACTGCCCCAAAATTTGCGGCTCACCCAGCACCATGGAATCCAAACCACTGGCCACGCGAAACGCGTGTCGCGCGGCAGCACCGCCTTCGAGCCAATAGCTGTGTTCGCGCAGTTGTTGTTCGGGCATGCAACCCACTTCGGCCAGCCACTGCCAAGCGAAGGGCAGCAGTTGCTGGCTGTGTGGGCTGCCCACATAAAGCTCGGTACGGTTGCAGGTGGAGACAATGGCCAGCTCGGGCTGATGTTGTAAGCGCGGTTGCAATCGCGGTTGCAACCGCTGCTTCAGGCTCTGCAGGGTGGCTGTTAATCCTTCAGGCGCAAAAGCAAACCGTCCGCGCAAATCCAGCGGTGCGGTGGTGTGGTTCAAGCCGAGGGCAACAACGCTCATGGGGCGAATTATAAAATTTGACGCTTGCACCGTGGTGTGTGAAAGCGACGAAGCGCTTGATTCACATCAAGCGCCGATCATGAAAAGGTGAACGCTTTGGGCTTGATGGACTGGGTGTGGCATGTACTGAACTTCTTGGCACCCGCGGTTGTCGTGGGCTTGCTCACAACCGGCTTGGTCAAACTGGTGTGGTGGCGTTCGCTTCGCGGCGTAGGCTGGTGGAGGTTGTCCTTGGCAGCAAGCAGTGCCTGCGCCTTGGGTTTGGTGGCAGGCCTCGTGATCTTTGGCCGCGACGGCAAGATGGCGACCTACGGTTTGATGCTGCTGCTGTGTACCTTGGGCGTGGGGTGGTTTGGGCTGCGCAAAGCGGTGCGTTGAAACTCAGGCCTCAGCAGCCACTTCGGCGCCTTCGTTCACCAACAACTCGGCGCGCAGCGAGTTGGTGTAAACGGCGGTGATGCGTACATCCAGCATTTGTCCTTTGAGGCGGTTCAGATGCGGCCCGCCCGGGAAATTCACGATGCGGTTGCACTCGGTTCGCCCAGTGAGTTCGGGTTCTTCCAGTGTGGAACGGCGCGACGGGCCTTCCACCAAAATTCGCTGCACTGTGCCCACCCGCGAGTGGCTGATTCTTTTGGCGTTGGCTTCAATGGCAGCCTGCAATTGCTGCAGACGCTGCAACTTCACCTCGTGCGGTGTGTCGTCTTGCAGCGCAGACGCAGGTGTGCCGGGGCGCTGGCTGTAAATGAAGCTGTAGCTGATGTCAAAACCTACCTCATCTACGAGTTTCATCAAACGCGCGAAGTCGTCTTCCGATTCGCCGGGAAAGCCGACGATGAAGTCGCTGGAAATGCACAGTTCAGGCCGAATGGCGCGTAACTTGCGGATGGTGCTTTTGTATTCCATCGCGGTGTAGCCGCGTTTCATCGCCATCAAGATGCGGTCGCTGCCATGTTGCACCGGCAGGTGCAAATGGTTCACGAGTTGGGGAATGGTGGCGTAGGCGTCGATCAGCCGCTGCGTGAACTCATTCGGATGGCTGGTGGTGTAACGCAGCCGCTGCAAACCGGGAATGGCGGCCGCGTATTCCAGCAGTAGCGCAAAGTCGGCGATCTCGCCGGTGGTGCCCATCACGCCGCGGTAGGCGTTGACGTTTTGGCCCAGCAGGTTGATTTCCTTGACGCCCTGATCCACCAGCCCTGCCACCTCGGCCAGCACATCATCAAAGGGGCGCGACACTTCTTCCCCGCGCGTGTAAGGCACCACACAGTAGCTGCAATATTTCGAGCAGCCTTCCATGATGGATACAAACGCGCTGCCGCCATCTACTTTGGCCGCAGGCAAGTGGTCGAACTTTTCTATCTCGGGAAAACTGATGTCCACCTGCGGGCGTTGCTGGCTTTGGCGTTTGGACAGCAAGTCAGGCAAACGGTGCAAAGTTTGCGGGCCGAACACCACGTCGACGTAATGCGCGCGGGCAATGATGGCTGCACCTTCTTGGCTCGCCACACAACCGCCCACACCAATCATCACGCCTTTGGCTTTGAGGTGTTTCACGCGGCCCAAGTCGCTGAAAACTTTCTCTTGCGCTTTTTCTCGGACTGAGCAGGTGTTGAACAAAATCAAATCGGCTTCGTCAACGTTCTGCGTGGGCTCGTAGCCTTGTGCGGCATGCAGCACGTCACTCATCTTGTCCGAGTCGTACTCGTTCATTTGGCAGCCGAAGGTTTTGATGAAAACCTTCTTACCGCTTGTGGCCCCCTCGCCACTCATGGCTTGGTCCAAATTTGTGTCGTGGCGTTGAAGCGCCAAGTTTTGGCTTCTTCAGGGGTGCTGGGCCAAGGCGTGCGCGAGATTTCTTCTGGGCGCAAAATCCAAATGTCTTTGGGTTGACCGAGCAGGTCTCGCGTGTAGAGCACCACAAAGGTTTGCCCGCGCAGACCGTCGGACATGACCATCATGTTGTTCTGGCCACGAATGCGCGCGCCCGGTGCGAGCCGGGTGACTGCATCGCCCAGTTTGGCTTCGGGCGGGTTTTGGCCGAATGTCAGCTCACCACGCAGCGCCTCTTGAGGAAACTGTCGTTCAAACTGAATTTGGGCGTGTGCTGTGAGGCTATAAATGGCGGGCAGTGCGACCGCACCAACCATGAAGGAAGCCAGTAAACAGCGGAGCATGGTGTATATCCAGTGGCTGTTCAAAAAGAATTTTGGTGGCGCTTCAGGGATTCGAACCCCGGACCTGCGGATTATGATTCCGTCGCTCTAACCGACTGAGCTAAAGCGCCTTAACCCAAGATTATAACCTTATTGACGCTTGATGAGGCGACATCGAACCTCTACTTCGCTTTGTGCCAACTCCTTGGCATTGATTCCTGGCGTGAAAAGAACGGTGCTCGATAGACCCGTTTCACTTTCGATGCGAAAGTGCACTGTTCTTTGTCCCTCGTGGAGTTGCTCTTGGCTAACAGGGCTCACCGTCACTGGGGTTGGCGTTGGAAGCAGGTGAAACACAGCCTGTGGCAGATGCGAGCTCGAAAGCGGAAGGCGGGCGCGCAGATCCATCACCAAACACCGCTGGGTTGGGTATTTCGATTCAATCTGGATCCGCAAGGCGGCGGTTTTGTCGCTCTGCCATGACAGAGTTTCGTTTGAATGGACATCGTAGGCCTGCACTTGTAGTTTGTCGCGTGTCAGTCGGAACCAAGGGGAAGGTTCGTCAGATCCCAGCGGCACGGCCAGCAAAGGAAAACGTTGAATGAACGATGCCCCCATCTTGCGCGCGTGCTGATAGGCGTTGGTCATGTCGGGCATGCCCAGCCCCGCGAACTCACGGCACCTGAGGCCCTCGCCACGCTGAAGCTGCTGAATCAAACATTCTGCGGTGAGTTTGCGCTCTTGAATGGCGCTGCGGTAGAAGGTTTGATGGCGCAGGGCTCCTTGACCAATGATCCACACCACCAACAAGGCGACGATCCAGGGGGCCCATCTAGAGATATGTTGCGCTCGAGGAAAGTGACTGCCCCAGATCACGATGATGATGGCGACGAGCCAAGGCCAAAAAAGCGTGACCCAAAAGTAGTGGAACCGCTTGTAGCCATACAAAAAAACTTCGGTGGCGGTTTGAACGTCTGGTGGGCGAAATTGTGTTCGTGCCACCATGATTTGCAGCAGGTAGATTCCGAGCAAGCCCGCAATCGGCAGATAAATGGCCGCCATGCGCCATTGGTTATCTGTGAGTTGGTTGTTGAGGCATCGTTTGATCAGCCAAATGACACTGGCCAATGAAACGCCACAGATGAGCAACACCAATGTCATCGACACGGTGGGTGTATTGGTTGAAAGCAACAAAGACTGCCCCACATTGCCCAAACCAAACCACCAAAAATCGGCATGCCAAGGAGAGCCCATGGGCCAAGACATGGTGTGTTTGTTCCCCAAAACGGCCCAGCGCAACTGAACGGCTGTGGTGACCGCGCCTGCCAAGGTCAGCGCGATGCCAGCGCGCAACCACTGTTGCTTGCGTGCGCTGCCTGAGCTACTGCGCGATGTGAGCGTCACACCAACAAGTATTCCCCCCGCAACCAGCGCGCCAAATGAGCCCGATACATAGCTCATACCTCCCAGCAGTCCGAGGAGAAATATGACCGGAAGTCGCCAGTGGTCTCGCCCCGCGCCTACAACCGCCAACCACAGGGCCCACAAAATGAACACCAAGGGCAATGCCTGGTGGTAAGCCAGATTGGGGCCGCCCCAATAGGAGTCGGGTTGCAACATCAACAGTGTGAACACGAAACACAGGGCTGCGTGCCAGCGGTTTTCCAATGCAGCGAGCAGCAATTTCCATTGCAGCAAAAGCAAGCTACCGAGCACCACCAACATGGAAACCAACTGGTAGGCGATGGCATTGCCGCCCAAGAAACGAAGCGCGAGGGCGTCTAAGGTAAATCCGACCGGCGACATGGTTCCATTGGCTGGCCTCATCAAATCCGATAGCGCGAAAGACCCAATGCCACCGTATTGATAGTCTCGCCAGTCGTCAAAAAAGGGCTGGTCGATACCGAACTTCAACCAAGTCAGTGCATTGAGTGTCAGACTCAGCGCTGGAAGAAAAAACAAACAAAACAGCGCAACCGAGCGCAATCTGGAGGACTTTTGCATACTGAGAACGTTCACTGTGAACAGTGAATCAAGGAGGGGTTTTGTCTTGGCCGCGAAATACACGTCGACTGAAGTAGTACGTGAGTGGCAGACAACAAATCGTTGAGAAGACAGGGGCGAGAAATGTCGGCGCGGATAACCCGCGAACCCAAAGAGTCACCAAGCCCAGCCCCAGCACATACTGAATCAGGTAGATCAGCAGCACCCATACCGGCCCCATGAGCCCCGCTGGCCTCTGAAAGACCACATAACGAGCCAGCAAGTAGGCCAGTACGATTCCGCATGCAAACGCAATTGAAAAGCTAAGTTGGTAGGGTAGCCAGTTCAAGAGCCAAAGGTAAAGGATGTAGGTGGCTAGCGTATTTGCACCACCAGACAACAAGAATTTGGTGACGCGTGGTGAGACCAGGGGCAACATAGATGACCAGAGCGCTTTAACCCGCATATTTCACCAGGGACGCGCCCATGCGGCAGTGCATGGGCGAGCCGGGGTGGTCGAGACGGCCGCAGCCAAGGCCCCTTGGCCTTGGCGAGGAGTTGAGGCCGCATCCGGCTGCTCAGGCGCTGTCGCATGGGTGCGTAGCGCTAGGTACAAATTGGATTTGGCACTCGGAGCAGAAAAAGCAGGTAGACCATCAAAGCGGATTCGATGGCCGCAGTGGCTGGAGCGCCAGTCTTGAGCATCCAACTGCCCCAAGAGAAACTTTCTCCAACCGGGTCATACATGCGAACTGTGCCTAGTGGCCGTGCTTGGTTGTCACAAATTAAGAAGTAAACCTGATCCACGGACGTTTGGTAGCGTTTTATCCACTCGCTTTGAGACTGAACATCGCCTTTTACAGGTGACATGTATTTGTTTTTGTTGCTGTCCAGGCGCAACGCCAGAATGAATTCAGCGTCCTCGATGTCTACTTCTTTGAAACGGATGGTTTTGCCTTGAACCCAGCGGGGGCGCCGAATTTTGGGGTTGGGCACCTCAGAAACTCTCACAGTGATCGACCTCTTCAAAACTCAAACCAAGTCGCCGCAGTGCGATGGTTTGCAGTTCGCCAGCGCTGCTAAAAACTGCTCGTAGTCACGAATGTAGTCGTCAGCGTCGTAGTGATGCGAAGCCAATACGAGCAAGACAGCATCGCTGAATAACCATACTGGATGCCCCAAGTCATGGGTGGCAGGTGCAAGCCCATGTTGGGCCGGTTCAAGGTGAATTCTTCTCTGTTTGTGCCGTCGTCCGCAACGACGCGCACGCTGCCTTTGACGGCAACTAAAAATTGATGACACTCTTTGTGTGCATGTTCTCCACGTACCTCGCTGTTGGGCACGTCGTAAACCAGAAAGTAACGATTCACGTTGAAGGGAACATCTTTTCCGATCTCGCCGACGGACAGGTTACCTCGCATGTCCTCCACTTCAGACAAGTGGTGCAAACTGACGGCCGCGATGCGGCCTGACGTCTTTTCGGAGGAGGCATGCGTGCCGGGCTGTTGATGGTTGGTTGCCCCCACATAACCCACGATTTCTGCAGGGTTGCCGCTGACGATGGCGTAGGGGGGGACTGAACGCGCGACCACCGCACCCGCAAGCACCTTGGCGCGGGTGCCGATGGTCACGCCCTGCGATATCACTGCGTTGGCACCCAGTTCGGCACCGGAACGCACGATGGTGCTGGAAGGTTGCTCTTGTGTACTGCCAGGCGCGTAAGCAATACAAACATTGGGCCCCACGTCAACCTCATCATGGAGGTGTACCCCGCAAAAAACCTGCGCCCCTCTGCGCAGCTTGACACCGCTGCCCAAGGTCACGTGGTTGTCGATGAATGCGCCCTCGAAAATGTCGCAACGCTCGCCGATGTGGGCGGCTGCCATCACTTGGGCGAATGCCCCGACCCTGCTGCCTTCGCCGACGTGGGTACTGTCACACAGGGCGGTTGCATGGATATGCGGATTGGCGCTCATCGCTCATGCCTTTCGGGTCGATGGGTGCCGTAGCTCTCTACCCGCAGCGCCACCGCCAAGGGACGGCCTTTGGTGTTTTCGTAGGCCCGCCAGGCGTAGGAGCCAACAACCCCAAGGCTTAACAAATTCAAAGCCGAGAAAAAGACAATCAGCATGGCTGTCATGGCGTATCCGGGCACGCTGATGTTTCCAAGCAGCTTGGATGCCACCACGACCACACCGAAAGCCACCGCGATGAAAATCCCCAGGCTACCAGCGCGTATCAACAAACGAACGGGTAAGTCGGTGAACGCAAAGACGCTGTCCATCAGGTAGTTGATCTTTTTGCGAAAAGTCCAGGCAGACTTCCCATGTCGACGCTCTTGCCTGTGGTACGCCAGCGTCTTGCGACGGTATCCCAGCCAGAAGATTTGAGCGATCAAGGAGCTGTGACTCTCCTGTAGTTGCAGCAAGGTATCTCGAAACGCACGGTTGCAACCGAACACGTCAATGCCTCCCGGGGGCATTTCCGGAACGACGAAACGCCTGTAAAGCCCCCAAAACACCTGGGCCGGAAGGCGTGACAGAAATGGGTCATCTCGTGTTTGTCTAACGCCAACAACCACGTCCACCGCATCTTCTTGCAAGCTTTGCCGCATTTGCAAAACCATTTCAGGGGGCTCCTGCAGGTCAGCCGCCATGACCACAAAGTATTGACCCGTGCCATGTGACAGACCGATGCGAATGGCGGCAAAAGAGCCGAAGTTGCGTGTCAGCACGACCAATTTCGTCCGCATCGAACGCGTCGGCAATTCACGCTGCAGGATTTCCGTGCAGCGATCTGGACTGCCGTCAATGACGAAGATTGTTTCAAGCTCACCTTGCAAGTCGTCGGCGAGCTTTTGTACGACGCCAAGCAACTCCATCATCGAGTCTTCGTTGCGGTAAACGGGGATAACAAGCGTCAGCACCTCATGCACCTCGTGTTGAAAAAAACGAGCGCACGCCATAGATCACGTGGCTGATGTCGCCTTCGTTCATTCCCGGATAGCAGGGCAAGGACAAGACTCTGGCACAGGCTGCTTCAGTGATTGGTAAGCATGGCTGATCGCCAAGACCCTGATACGCCAATTGACGATGGTCGGCAATAGGGTAGTGAATTTCGGTGCTAATTCCGAGTTTCTGGAGGTGGTCTCGCAGATCCTGGCGACGATCAGTGCGCAATACATACAAGTGGGCAACATAGTCAGTCCCAACCGAGCAGGGCAGCGCTAACGGAAGTGTCGCAAACGCCTGGTTGTAGCGCTCCGCGATCGCTCTGCGCTGGCTATTTTGCTGATCGAGTGAATTCAGTTTCACACGCAGCACGGCGGCTTGCAACTCGTCGAGTCGACTGTTGCGCCCATTTTGGACGCCGACATCGTATTTGGTGCGCCAGCCGTACTGCCGTAGCCCACGTACGACGTTGGCCAAGGACTCGCTGTCTGTGGCCACCGCCCCCCCATCGCCCAGTGCTCCCAGGTTTTTGGTTGGATAAAAACTGAAACATGAGATGTCGGAAAAACTGCCTGCCATCTTCCCATTGCGCTGCGCTCCGTGCGCCTGTGCACAGTCTTCAATCAGAGGAATGCCTCTGGAATGGCAAAGCTCTGCCAATTGCTCAATGTGGGCGAGTTGCCCGTATAAATGCGTGACGATGACCGCAGACGGTTTGGCGTTGAGGTGTTTGGCGAGCTCGACGGGGTGCAGGCACAAGGTTGCGTCATCGACGTCAACGTAGACCGGCTTCGCCCCTATGGCATGAATCGCCGTACTGCCGTAAAACCCCGCGTTGGCCGCACAAATCACCGTACTCCCAGACGTCACACCGACCGCTCGCAGTGCGAGTTCCAGCGCATCGGTTCCGTTGGCCACACCCACGCAGTGGCCAACGCTGAGGTACTCGGCGAACGCTTTCTCAAACGCCGCCAACTCGGTTGACATGACGAAGCGCTGGCTGGACAGCACACGCAGTACCGCTGCCTGGATCAAAGGGTCTGCATTGCTTGCAGCGGGTGAAAAGATTGGAACTTGGTGCAACGAGAGGCCTCTTTTGGCACAAACGCAGCCTTTTGACTGGGTCGTGTGCCGTTGGTCAATCATTCTATGACGGTGCCAACCAAGTGGTTGGTCTGCTGGTCAATGCCAAATAGCCGCAGGAACTTAAACTTCATCGCGTGGATGTTGGTGCCAAAGTGTGAGAGGTTTTCTTTCCTATGTTCAGTTTCTTCAAAAAAAAATCGACCGTTGAATCCTTGCCCGCACTTGCGCCGGATCGTTCGCAAGATATGGGATCTGCCGCGCAAGCAGCCTCGCCTCGCCAGTCATGGCTGGGAAAACTGCGTCATGGGTTGCGCAAGACCGGCTCTGCTCTGGCTCAGGTGTTTACGGGCACACAGATTGACGATGCCCTTTATGAAGACTTGGAGGCGGCACTGCTGATGGCTGATGCCGGTGTGCATGCCACCGAGTATCTGCTCACCGATTTGAAGCGCCGCGTCAAAGAAAGCAAAGTGACCGATCCGGCTGAAGTCAAAGCCTTGTTGGTGCAAGCCTTGGTGGATTTGCTGGCACCGATGGAGTCGGCGTTGACGGTGGGGCGTGACAAACCTACCGTTGTCATGGTGGTGGGCGTCAATGGTGCGGGAAAAACCACGAGCATTGGCAAGTTGACCTTGCATTTGTCCAATGCAGGAGAGCGCGTCTTGCTCGCCGCTGCCGATACCTTTCGTGCTGCTGCGAGGGAGCAGTTGGCGGTGTGGGTGCAGCGCGCCGATGGAGCAGATTCAAGCGTTGCACGCGCGCCGGTGGAGTTTGTGAGCCAAGAGGGCGGCGACCCCGCCGCCGTGAGTTTTGATGCTGTGGTGGCCGGTAAAGCACGTGGTTGTGATGTGGTGATTGCCGATACCGCCGGTCGTTTGCCCACGCAATTGCACTTGATGGAAGAGCTGCGAAAAATTCAGCGGGTGATTGGCAAAGCCCAAGAGGGTGCACCGCACGAAGTGCTCTTGGTGGTAGATGGCAACACCGGTCAAAACGCGCTGGCGCAAGTCAAAGCCTTTGACCAAGCGTTGGGGTTGACCGGCGTCATCATCACCAAACTGGATGGCACGGCCAAAGGAGGCGCGCTTGCCGCGATGGCCTTGTGGGCGCGCGAACGCGCCCAAGACAAACAAAACAAAGACACGAATCGCCGACCCATGTCGATTTATTTTCTGGGTGTGGGTGAGCAATTGGAAGATTTGCAAACCTTTAATGCCAGAGAGTTTGCACTGGCCCTGCTTGGCTGAGTCACGGTCGGCGTTTTCGCTGCCTCAATGTTGAACGGCAGAGGTGTTTTTAGTGGTGAGTGGTGCCAAAGGCATGGGCGAAGAGTCCAAATCGTCAAACCAAGTGGACGGTGGGGCGTCGTTGAATTCTGTGCCGTCGTCGACCACCACCGCGTCATCGTTCGAGCGGGCGGCAGTCGCTGGAGTGACTGCCGCCTTGGTAGGAAGTTGAACCACATTGGCTGTCCCCGCGACCGACGCTGCAGCGGGTACCAAAC
>JBJTHI010000213.1:0-31766 GCA_046094425.1 Burkholderiales bacterium
ATCCATGCGAGCAAGGAAGGCTGCTTTGCGGGTGACTTTGCTGTGCGCGTCGAATCCAGCCATCGCCAAGGTGCTTTGTGTGTTCATCGCTCTATAACGCCTTTGCTTCAATATGCGTGGACTTGTTCAGCGTTTCCTTAATAAGATCGTTGGGCAAAATCAGCGTGAACGGGTTCAGCAGAGGTTTCTCAACTCCGATAGTCCGCATTGATCTTCACATAGTCATAGCTGAAATCACAAGTCCACACCGTGGTTTCAAAGGCACCACGGTTCAAGTTCACACGAACCGTGATCTCACTCTGTTTCATCACACGCTGGCCGTCTTCTTCGCGGTAGCTCGAGTTGCGGCCACCGTTTTGGGCGACGTGAACATCGTCCAAGAACAGGTCGATTTTTGTTTGGTCTAAATCAGCAACGCCCGCATAACCCACGGCCGCCAAGATGCGGCCCAGGTTGGGGTCGCTGGCGAAGAAGGCGGTTTTGACCAAGGGAGAGTGGGCTATGGCGTAGGCCACTTGTTGGCATTCGTTTTCTGTGCGACCACCGTGCACGTTCACCGCGATGAATTTGGTGGCGCCTTCGCCGTCGCGCACGATGGCTTGGGCCAAGGTTTGGGCCACTGCAATCAGGGCGGCGCGCAAGGCTTGGCCATCGGCACTCTCAAGTGATTTGATGGGGGCATTGTTGGCCGCACCGGTGGCGATCAAGAGGAGTGAGTCGTTGGTGGAGGTGTCGCCATCAATGGTGATGCGGTTGAAACTGAGGTTGGCCGCCTCAGTCAGCAGGGGTTGCAGCAGGGCCGCATCCATCGCCGCATCGGTGGCGATGAAACCCAGCATGGTGGCCATGTTGGGGCGGATCATGCCAGCGCCTTTGCTGATGCCGGTCAGCGTCACGGTTTTGCCGCCAATCTGTACTTGACGCGACACGGCCTTGGGCACGGTATCGGTGGTCATGATGGCTTCTGCTGCAAAGGCCCAGTTGTCTTCGCGCAAATCGGCCAAGGCAGCGGGTAGGCCTGCGATGATGCGGTCGCTGGGCAAGGTTTCCATGATGACGCCGGTGGAAAACGGCAGCACTTGTTCGGGCGCAATGTCCAAATGCTGGGCCAAGGCCACGCAGGTGGCGCGGGCGCGCACCAGGCCATCTTCGCCAGTGCCCGCGTTGGCGTTGCCGGTGTTGACGAGAACGGCGCGACTGGCAGAGTTAAACGCCAAGTGCTGGCGGCAAATTTGCACGGGCGCAGCGCAAAAGCGGTTTTGGGTGAACACGCCTGCCACCTGGCTGCCTGGAGCCATGATCATCACCATCACATCGCGTTTATTGACCTTGCGCACCCCGGCCATGGTGGTGCCAATTTTCACGCCGGGCACAGGCAGCAGGTCTTGGGCGAGTGGGGCTTTCAGATTGACGGGCATGGGGCGCTCACTTCATGGTGCGGTTGAATGGGGAAGAGCCCACTCGGGGCTCTTCAAGGTGTCGGTTTGGCAGTTTGTATTCGAGTCAAGCTAACTGACCGTGACAGTGTTTGTATTTTTTACCACTGCCGCAGGGGCAAGGGTCGTTGCGGCCCACCTTGGGCACGTGGGCAGAGACGGTGGCAAGATCGGTTTCTTGCACCACAGAACCGTCCTCAGAAGGGTGGGTGTAGGTGACGTTGCTGATGTGGTCTGCACGCTCTTCCATCGCTTGCGCGGCGGCGGCCACTTCTTCTTGGCTTTGCACGCGCACTTTCATGAGGGTGCCGGTGACTTCCATCTTCACCCGGTCGAGCAACTGCTTGAAGAGTTCAAACGCCTCGCGTTTGTATTCCTGTTTGGGGTTCTTTTGCGCATAACCACGCAGGTGTATGCCTTGGCGCAAGTAGTCCAATGCCGAGAGGTGTTCACGCCAATTCGTGTCAATCGACTGGAGCAGGATCATGCGCATGAAGGGGTTGAACTGCTCTTGGCCCACCATGTTCACTTTGGCTTGGAATTTTTCATGGGCAGCGTTCACCACCTGTTCGGTCAGGTCTTCGTCGGTGATGGAGTCGCTTTTCTCCACTTGCTCGCGCAAGTTGATGTCCAACTGCCATTCTTCGCGCAGCACTTTTTCCAGCTCGGGCAAGTCCCACTGCTCTTCCACGCTGTCTTGCGGCACATAGGTGCGCACCACGTCTTGAAGGGTGCTGGTGCGCAAACCGGTGATTTGCTCGGCCAAGTCTTTCGCTTCCAAAATGTCGTTGCGCTGCTGGTAAATGACTTTGCGCTGGTCGTTGGCCACGTCGTCGTATTCCAGCAATTGTTTGCGCACGTCAAAGTTACGTGCTTCCACTTTGCGCTGGGCGCTTTCAATGCTGCGTGTGACGATGCCCGCTTCAATGGCTTCGCCTTCCGGCATCTTGAGCCTGTCCATGATGGCGCGCACGCGGTCACCCGCAAAGATGCGCATCAAAGAATCATCCAACGACAAGTAAAAGCGTGAAGAGCCTGGGTCGCCCTGGCGACCGGCGCGGCCACGCAATTGGTTGTCAATGCGGCGCGACTCGTGGCGTTCTGTGGCAATGATGCGCAGGCCGCCCTGGGCTTTCACTGCCTCATGCAAACCTTGCCATTCGTCTTTCAACTGCTGCGCAGCGGCGGCTTTGTCTGCCTCGCTCAACGCCTCGTTGGCCTCTAATGTTTTGATTTGGTTTTCAACATTGCCGCCGAGCACAATGTCGGTACCGCGACCCGCCATGTTGGTGGCAATGGTGATCACACCGGGGCGGCCTGCCTGAGCAATGATGTCGGCCTCGCGGGCATGCTGTTTGGCGTTGAGCACTTGGTGGGGGAGTTTTTCTTTGTCCAGCAGCTTGGACACCAGCTCCGAGTTCTCAATGGAGGTGGTGCCCACCAGCACGGGCTGGCCGCGTTCATGGCAATCACGAATATCGGCAATGACGGCGTTGTACTTCTCTTGGTTGGTTTTGTAGACCAGATCCAACTCGTCTTTGCGCACCGTGGGTTTATTGGGCGGAATGACCACGGTTTCCAGGCCATAAATCTCCTGGAACTCGTAGGCTTCGGTGTCCGCCGTGCCGGTCATGCCCGCGAGCTTGCCGTACATGCGGAAATAGTTTTGGAAGGTGATAGACGCCAGGGTTTGGTTTTCGTTTTGAATCTGCACGCCTTCTTTGGCTTCCACCGCTTGGTGCAAGCCGTCAGACCAGCGGCGACCGGTCATCAAACGGCCCGTGAACTCGTCCACGATGATGACTTCACCGTTTTGCACCACATAGTGCTGGTCGCGGTTGTAGAGGTGCTTGGCACGCAGCGCGGCGTACACATGGTGCATCAGCGAGATGTTGGCCGGGTCGTAAAGGCTGGCACCCTCTGGTAATAAACCGGCCTCGCTGAGTAAAGATTCGGCTTTTTCGTGGCCGTCTTCGGTCAGGTAGATTTGGTGCGATTTCTCGTCTACCGTGAAGTCGCCGGGCTCAATCACGCCTTCACCCGTGCGCGGGTCGGCTTCGCCCACCTGGCGTTTGAGGTGCGGCACCACCTTGTTGATGCGCACATACATCTCGGTGTGGTCCTCCGCTTGGCCGCTGATGATGAGCGGAGTGCGGGCTTCGTCGATCAAGATGGAGTCCACCTCATCAACGATGGCATAGGCCAAGGGGCGCTGCACGCGGTCGGCGGCGTCTT
Organism: Burkholderiales bacterium; assembly: GCA_046094425.1. Taxonomy (GTDB): domain Bacteria; phylum Pseudomonadota; class Gammaproteobacteria; order Burkholderiales; family Burkholderiaceae_C; genus JANPCX01. The sequence goes on from JBJTHI010000213.1 coordinate 3,672, forward strand.
GCACCATGTTGTCGCGCAGGTAGTCGAAGCCAAACTCGTTGTTGGTGCCGTAGGTCACGTCAGCGGCATAAGCAGCTTGTTTTTCTTCACGTGACATTTGCGACAGGTTCACACCCACCGTCAGGCCCATGAAGTTGTAGAGGCGCCCCATCCACTCGGCATCGCGTTTGGCAAGGTAGTCGTTCACCGTCACCACATGCACGCCTTTGCCGGTGAGGGCATTCAAATAGACAGGCAAAGTCGCCATCAGCGTTTTGCCTTCGCCGGTGCGCATTTCTGCAATCTTGCCGTCATGCAGGGTCATACCGCCTTTGAGCTGCACGTCGAAGTGTCGCATTTTGAGCACGCGCTTGCTGCCTTCGCGCACGGCGGCAAAGGCTTCCGGCAAGAGAGCGTCCAGGGTTTCGCCTTTGGCGTGGCGATCCCGCAGTTCTTGGGTTTTGGATTTAAGCGCTGCGTCGTCAAGCGCCTCGAACCGCGGCTCCAGTTGGTTGATTTTCTCCACCACACGGCGGTATTGCTTGAGCAGGCGCTGGTTGCGGCTACCAAAAATTTGAGTGAGGAGCTTGGGTAACATGCGCGTTTGATGAATAGAGGCCCTGCGCTGCGATAGTTTGCTTCCAACAAACCACAGATGCGATGGCAACAACGCCTAACGCAAGACCGCAACGTTCAAGCCTAAGGATGTGGGGACGTGGCCGCCGGAAACAAGACCACCGCGACCACACAAAACACGCGAGTTTACCCTGGCCGCTTTCCCTGACGGTGTCGGGGCAACACCCCTGTCAACACCACTCCAGCATCAAGGCTTAGGTTGGGACGCCCGGTTAGCCAAGGTGACCGTGGATTTGCCCTGCTCGCCACCCGCCAGGAACTTGGCTGGGTCTTGGGGCACGCCGTCCACCAACACTTCAAAGTGCAGGTGCGAACCTGTAGAGCGTCCCGTGCTGCCCACTTCAGCAATGAGTTGACCGCGTTTGACAATATCGCCCGCCTTCACCAACACCTTGGATGCATGGGCATATCGGGTGATCAAACCCTTGCTGTGATCCAGCTCCACCACATGACCGTAAGCGGGGTGGAATTCACTGGCAATCACCACACCACCCGCAGCCGAATAAATCGGCGTTCCTTCAGGTGCGGGGAAATCCAGGCCCGTGTGCAAAGCTGCACGGCCCGTGAACGGGTCGGTGCGAAAACCAAAACCCGAGCCCACCGGAACCTTCACAGGTTGGGTGTTGGGCACCATCAAGGAAGCCAACCGTTTCTCGAACAAACGGGACTCGATCATGACAAACAGGTCGGTGTTTTGCTCGGCACGCGCATCCACAGCATGGGCCCACACACTGAGTTGCTCCATGGCCGAAATCGGTGCGGGGAAATTTGTAGGGACAAAGGGCCCACCTTGACCGGGCGGCTTCTCCAGCCCCTCTTTCGGCGAAGGCGGGGGCAGTTCGCTGGGTTTGACTCCAGCCAACTCCGAAACGCGCTCGCCCATGGCCTCCAGTTTGATGACCTTGGCTTGCATTTCGCCCACTTTTTGCGCCATGGCGTCCAAGTTTTCTCGCATGAAGCGATCACGCTGCGCGAACTCGTCCTTCACCACCAAACGCACCAAGGTGCTCACTACCGGCCAGCCTTCGCGAGCGGCCTTGAGGAACACCATGTGGTAAACCGTTCCTGAAAAAACGATCAAGACCAACAGCAAGGCCACAAAGGCGGCCACCATTTGCCATCGGTTGAAGTGCAAAACACGCGCCTTGGCCAAACTGCCGTGGGTAATGAGAATTTGCATCGTTAAACTCCAGCAGGTGAGTCACAACAAACCCACCCCGGTTGTCCCAAACGCCTTGGCCTTGTCCCAGGCCTTGGAGCGCAGTGCGCCTTTGTCCCTGTTGCGGCGGCGCTTACAAGATTCCAACCAACGCTTTGCGGTGATTGAGCGCCTCTTGCCGCCTCTACTACTGCCTCATGTCCAACCCGGCCCCGTTGACGAGGACGGCTGGTCACTGCTGGCCGCGAATGCTGCGGTGGCGGCCAAACTGAGGCAATTGCAACCCAGATTGGAAGCCCAGCTTCGTGAACAGGGCTGGCAGACTAACCTGATTCGCATCAAGGTTCAAGGCAAGCGGTAACAGTTGAAACCACCGTACCTGGCCTGTGAATTGAATGGTGCCCCCGGCAGGAGTCGAACCCGCGACCTTCGGTTTACAAAACCGCTGCTCTACCAACTGAGCTACAAGGGCCTATCTTGAAACAGCCGCGCATTCTAGCCTGGCGCGGCACGACAATTTGTGGAACTTATTTCACTCGTTTAAGCGACGGCCGACCCGGCGACGGTGGCGTCTCCGGAGGCAGGTCGTTGCCACCCGCAGCCTCGTCGCTGGCCGCTGGTTCCGTGCTGGCCAAGCGCAAGCCGGCCGCCGGTTTAACTGCTTCGTCTTCCTTGTTTTTATTTTCCGTAGCAAGCGACGCATTTGCATCGGTCGGTACGGGGAAGGCCATGCCTTGGCCATTCTCGCGTGCGTAAATAGCAATCACATGGTCTACGGGCACCACGATGTCGCGCGACATACCACCAAAGCGCGCTTTGAACTCGATAAAGTCGTTGCCCAACTTCAAAGCCGTGGTGGCTTCAAAACCAATGTTCAGAACAATTTCATTGTTCTTCACATACTCGCTGGGCACCCGTACGCTCGCGTCCACGAACACGGCCACATAGGGAGTGAAACCGTTGTCCGTGCACCAGTCGTGCAAGGCCCGAATCAAGTAGGGGCGGGTGGAAGTGCCCGTTGCAGGAGACAGCGGCGTGCTCATGGATGAAATGCGAGGCGAGCTGCGCTTACTTGCGCATCACTTTCTCAGACGGTGTCAGCGCTTCAATGTAGGCGGGACGCGAAAAAATGCGCTCGGCGTATTTGAGCAGCGGAACCGCGTTCTTAGACATGTCGATACCGTAGTAATCCAAGCGCCACAACAAGGGGGCAATGGCCACGTCGAGCATCGAGAAGTCGTCACCCAACATGAATTTGTTTTTCAAGAAGATGGGGGCGAGCTGGGTCAGGCGGTCACGGATTTGGGCGCGGGCTTTTTCCAACTGTTTGTCGTTGGGTTTCACACCACGGGCCTCCAGCACGTTCACATGGGCGAAGAGTTCTTTCTCGAAATTGAGCAAGAACAAACGCACGCGCGCACGCGCGACCGGGTCACCAGGCATGAGTTGCGGATGCGGGAAACGCTCGTCGATGTATTCATTGATGATGTGGGACTCGTACAAGATCAAATCCCGCTCCACCAAAATGGGCACTTCGTTGTACGGGTTCATCAAGGCGATGTCTTCGGGCTTGGCGAACAAGTCCACATCACGAATTTCAAAGTCCATGCCCTTTTCAAACAAAACGAAGCGGCAACGGTGCGAGTAAGGGCAAGTAGTTCCAGAGTAAAGCACCATCATGGCGGCGGGCTCCCGTGATCAAAAAAAACGAAGAATCAAAAAATCAAAACGCAGTGGGTGCCTTTGGACCCCCACTGCGCGCTGCGCCTGAAACACGTCAGGCATCGAACAAATTACTTGATGTCCTTCCAGTAGGCTGCGTTCAAACGCCAAGCAATCACGCTGAACACACCCAAGAAAAGCAACACCCACACGCCTAGTTGGGTGCGCTGACTGCGCATGGGTTCGGCCATCCATTGTAAGAAAGCGACCAAATCGGCCACCGTGTTGTCGTACTGCAGTTGCGTCATGGTGCCAGGCGTTTTTTGTATCAGTTTGGTGTGGTCGCTAGGATCCAACTCGCGCTGACCTTGCAACTCCCACAACACATGCGGCATTCCGACGCTGGGGAAGGCCAAGTTGTTCCAGCCCGTGGGCTTGGTTTCATCACGGTAGTAAGAGCGCAAGAAGGTATAAAGGTAGTCTGCCCCTGGGCCTTGAGAGGCTGACGAACGCGAACGCGCCACCAAGGTGAGGTCGGGCGGAGTGCCACCAAACCATTCCTTGGCTTGCTTGGGATCCATCGCAATCTTCATGGTGTCGCCAACCTTGTCGCCAGCGAACATGAGGTTAGCTTTGATCTGTGCTTCGGTCAGGCCAATGTCACGCAGGCGGTTGTAGCGCATGAACGATGCCGCGTGGCAGTTCAAGCAGTAGTTGGTGAAGACTTTGGCTCCATTTTGCAAAGCAGCCACATCGGTCATTTTCTCTTTTGGGAACACGTCCCAAGCGATGCCGCCACCCGCAGCGAACGCGGAGGTTGCAAAGCCCCAAGAAACCAGCAAACCAAGAATAAATTTTTTCATGTTGAAGAAGTCCCGTGCTCGCCTCTAGGGGTTAGTGCGCTTCAAACGTGACGCGGTCGGGCACGGGCTTGAATTCGCCCAGCTTGCTCCACCACGGCATCAGCAAGAAAAAGCCGAAATAAAACAGGGTGCCGACTTGCGAAACCCGCTCACCAATGGGTGACGGTGGCAACACGCCCAGGTAACCCAAGATCAAGAAGTTGATCACAAAAATGCCATACATGATCTTGTGCCAGTCGGGGCGGTAACGAATCGACTTGGCCGGGCTGTGATCCAGCCAAGGCAAGAAGAACAAGATGATGACCGCAGCGCCCATGACCACCACGCCCCAGAACTTGGCATCAATGTTCCACATCATGACGGACACGACCACAGCGGCTCCGACGATGATGAGTTTGAAAAGAGCAGAAACTTTGGCTTTTGTCACGCCAAGCAAAGCGCCCAGCACCACGCAGCCAATCAGCACCAGCATCATTTCACTGGTGACCGCACGCAGCATGGAATAAAACGGCGTGAAGTACCAAACCGGCGCAATGTGCAGCGGCGTTTTCAGCGGGTCGGCAGGAATGAAGTTGTTGTATTCCAGGAAGTAGCCACCCAACTCCGGTGCGAAGAAGATGATGGCAGTGAAAGCCATCAAAAACACGCTCACGCCCAGAATGTCGTGCACTGTGTAGTAGGGGTGGAAAGGAATACCGTCCAGCGGTTTGCCGTTAGCGTCTTTTTTGGCTTTGATTTCCACACCGTCGGGGTTGTTGGAGCCCACTTCGTGCAAGGCGATGATGTGGGCGGCCACCAGGCCGAGCAGCACCAAGGGCACGGCAATCACGTGGAAAGCAAAGAAACGGTTCAAGGTAGCATCACCCACCACATAGTCGCCACGAATCAACAAGGCGAGGTCAGGGCCGACCAAGGGAATGGCGGCAAACAAGTTGATGATGACCTGCGCGCCCCAGTAGCTCATTTGGCCCCACGGCAGCAAGTAGCCCATGAAGGCTTCGGCCATCAAGCACAGAAAAATAGCGCAGCCAAAAATCCAGACCAATTCACGCGGCTTGCGGTAGCTACCATAGAGCAGCCCACGGAACATGTGCAGGTAAACCACCACGAAGAAGGCACTGGCACCGGTGGAGTGCATGTAACGCACCAACCAACCCCAGGGTACGTCGCGCATGATGTACTCGACCGAGGCAAAGGCATAAGCCGCGTCGGGCTTGTAGTGCATGGTCAAGAAAATGCCGGTGACGATTTGCAGTACGAGCACCAGCAAAGCCAAGGAGCCAAAGAAGTACCAAAAATTAAAGTTCTTGGGCGCGTAGTACTCAGAGAGGTGCTCTTTGTAGAGTTTGCTCGCGGGGAACCGGTTGTCCACCCAGTTGAGCAGCTTTTCAGCCGGGGTGGCGTTGGCGGGGGCGACTTTGAATTCAGCCATGGTTTGATGTCCTGAACGTACTGCTGCTTCGGGAGATGTCTTATTTCGATTGCTTATCTAAACGCACAGGCTTGAAGGTCAAGCCTTTTTGTCTTCACCGATGAGCAAGGTGGTGTCGGACAAATACATATGGGGCGGCACTTCCAGGTTGTCCGGCGCGGGCTTGTTTTTGTACACACGGCCGGCCATGTCGAAGGTGGAGCCGTGGCAGGCGCACAAGAAACCGCCCGCCCAGTCGTCGGGCAAGGAGGGCTGGGGGCCAGGAGTGAATTTGTCGGACGGCGAGCAACCCAAGTGGGTGCAAATGCCCACCGCCACCATCACTTCAGGTTTGATGCTGCGGTGGGTGTTGCGAGCGTATTCGGGGGTCAGTTCGTCAGGTTTGCGCTCGGATTTCGGGTCGGCCAGCAGGCTGTCCGCTTTGGCCAAAGCCGCCAATTGCTCTTCGGTGCGTTTGATGATCCAAACCGGTTTGCCGCGCCACTCGACAGTGACTTTTTCGCCCGGACGCAAGGCACTGATGTCCACCTCGACCGGCGCCCCAGCGGCGCGCGCGCGCTCTGAAGGCTGAAAAGTGCTGACAAAGGGAACCGCCACTGCGGCACCACCGACCACGCCAGCACAGGTGGAGGCGATCAGCCAGGTGCGTTTGCCGTTGTCGACTTGGGGGTCACTCATAGGAAAACCTCGGGAATGAACGTTGGATCAGGGGAGATGGAATCTCGGGCAACCCGGAATTCTACTGGAGGCGGGAAGGGCCCCAACTGAAGGCAGCCAAAAACGAGACAGAGAGGGGATCGCATGGCCCGGGTCACGCTGGGTTGACTTGACATAAATCCGGGAGATACTCCTGGCCGCCGCGCGCAGTCGGACAAAGGCTTCGCACGGAAACAAAACAATTTATTCAGAAACCAGGTGTAACGGCGCGCACGGGTGCGCTGCCACCAGCACAACAGGAGAAGCACATGGGCATGATGTCGGAATTCAAAGAATTTGCGATGAAAGGCAATGTCGTTGACCTTGCCGTCGGCGTGATCATTGGTGCCGCTTTTGGCAAGATCGTTGACTCTCTGGTCAAAGACGTGATCATGCCGCTGGTCAATTTGCTGGCGGGTGGCCAAATCGATTTTGCGAACAAGTACCTGGTTTTGTCTGGCACGGTGCCAGCGGGCGCTTCGCTGGTGGAGGCACAAAAAGTGGCGAACGTTTTTGCTTGGGGCAATTTTTTGACGGTGACGCTCAATTTTGTGATCTTGGCCTTCGTCATTTTTATCATGGTCAAGCAAATTAACCGCATGAAGAAGGAAGCACCGGCTGCGCCCGCTGAGCCAGCCGAGGACGTGCTGTTGCTGCGCCAAATCCGCGATTCGCTCAAGAAATAATTCCGTCTATCACCTTGACGGCCCCTGCGGGGGCCGTCGTTCGTTTGCGACTGGCCGCTCACCGCAAATTGTGTTTTGGGCTCATACTTGAAAGCCCGACCTTGGCTCAATGAATTTTCCCTGAACATGAAGGCAACCGACTCTCGACTACCCGCTGCTTTGGAGGCGTCGCTGGATCACGTGCGCGCAGCAGCAGCGGCCGCGACAGAACGGGTGTCGCAGGCCATGGCGGCTCTGGCATCCACCACAGCCCGTATCACTGAACGCGACCTGCTGTTCAATGCAGGTCAGGATCTGAAAAGACAGCCCGACAAGTTTTTGGCCGTGGTTTTAGAGACTCTGACAGAAAACACCTTGCACGAACTCGCGCCGCGAACGGCCGAAAAACGCTCGCTGGCGATGACGGACTGGCAGTCGCTGAGTCTGGTCGACGACAACGAGGTGGAAGACCGCATGGTGGCCGACCGTTTGGGTCAGCAAATCTCCCACGCCAGCGAATGGGAACTGCGGGAGATGGCGGCCTACATGGCCTCACTCATCGGCCTGTCCCGCGCCGATGAAGACCGAAACCCGGTGCGTGGCTCCGCCGTGGGCGCTGCCATTTACCAAGGCGTAAAAGCGATCAGCACCGACCCAGAGGTGCGCAAAGTGCTGCACCGCGAGTTCGGTCTTGCCATGGCGCAGTTGATGCCAACGTCTTACAAGAACATTTTGGCTGACCTGAAAAATCGCGGAATTAAACCACTCAGCTTGAGTGTAAAAGCGGTGGACGGGCCTGGTCATCAACTGCCGGGCCTGAATTCGGCCTATGCAACGCTGCGCGACGACCACACCTCCACACGCAGCGGCGGTTCATCAGGTTTTGGTGCGTCGTCAGGCAGCGAGCTGCATTCTGGACGAGACGTCATCGGAGCCAGCCCCAAAGGAATCGGTGGATCAACCGGTGAAATAGCCCGTGGGGGCACTGGCCGTACTACAGGTGGAGCCAGCGCCGGTGGTGATGCACAGTTGATGGCTTTGTTGCGCCGACTCACCGCTTTGTCCAGTCGCCCCGGCCTGCTGGACGATGCTGGCAGTCGCCGGCTACCGCCAGACACCAACATGGGCGACATGCTTTCCGCAACCGCTCTGGGCGCGTTAAACGCTGAACGTGCAGCAACGGGTGGTGCTGGTGGCGCGGGCTATGGAGATGGTCTGACCGGCCTGATGGCGGTGAACTTGATTCGCGCTCACCGTGAAGAACTGCGCCAAGCCTCCAGCGGCGCGCTCGACCACATGGTGATCGACGTGGTGGGCAGCCTGTTCGACCACATCTTGTCCGACAACCGTGTGCCACCCCAAATGGCGCGGCAAATTGCGCGCCTACAACTGCCGGTGTTGCGCATTGCCTTGGCCGACCCCACCTTCTTCTCCTCGCGCAAACACCCGGTGCGCCGTTTCGTCAACAAAATGGCCTCCATGGCCTGCGCCTACGAGGAATTTGACGAAGGCCCGGGGCAGAAGTTCTTGAGCCGGGTGCGTGAGTTGGTGCAGGAGTTGGTGGAAGGTGACTTTGACCAGGTTGACCTCTACGCCACCAAGCTCAACGAGCTGGAGGCCTTCGTGGCCCAGCTCACCCATGACGATGTGCAGGCCCACAACTCGGCGGCGGCACTGCTCGAAAACAAAGAGTCGGAGTTGCGCATACAGCAGCGTTACATGCTGCAGTTGCAGTCCGCCCTCACGCCCATTCAGTTGCCCACGTTTTTGCGCGACTTTTTGTCCCAGGTGTGGAGCCAAGCCCTGGTGCTGACAAGCCGACGCGACGGCATCAACTCCGAACTGGCCAAACGCATGCGTTTGGTCGGCCGCGACCTGGTCATGAGCGTGCAGCCCAAGGGCTCGCTGCCCATGCGCAAAAAGTTCTTGATGCAACTACCCACCTTGATGAAAGACCTGAACGAAGGTCTGCGTTTGGTGGGATGGCCTGAAGACGCGCAAAAGCAGTTCTTCGCCCAGTTGTTGCCTGCGCACTCTGAGTCGCTGAAACAACCCGCGCTGTCTGAGCTGGATCACAACTTGCTGGTGAAACAGCTCGACGCCATTTTCAACGCCGCCATGCCGGGTCAAGACGCGGGCCCACGCCACGAAGCCGTGACCTCCTTGTCGGAAGTGGAGATTGAAAAGCGTTTCACCCCAGAAGAGGCTAAAAGTGTCGGCCTGCTGGAAGAAAGCGCCGTGGATTGGGCGGGCGAGGTGGTGGACATTGACCTCAGCGATGACCTGGGTGCGACGCAGCCTATACCCCACCCCGTTGATGGGGCCACTGAGGCCAACAGCGCCATCATGTTGAGCGCCACCGATACCACTACTGACAACGCGCCGCTCGATTTGGACTTGGGCCTGGGCGTGGACATCAACCTGGACCTGAACTCCGCCGATCCAGCCGAACCTACACAGGGCGCGCAACTCATCGACCACATCAAGGTCGGTTTCGCCTACCAAATGCACTTGAAAGACGAGTGGCAGAAGGTGCGTTTGAGTTTTGTGAGCCCAGGCCGCAACTTCTTCGTCTTCACCCACGGCCGCAAACACCAACAAACGGTGTCGCTCACCGCCCGCATGCTTTCACGCATGTGCGAGAGCGGTCGCATGCGTGCGGTAGAAAGTACCTACTTGATGGAACGCGCCACCGCGCGCGCGCGCGCGCAATTGGCGGCGCTGAAGTCAACGCCGAAATCGGCTTTGGTTAAACACTGAGCGTCACGACCACGATGCAGCCGTGGTGACTTGATCTGGATTAGCGCTCTGCCCTCGAACCTCGACCTGCAACTTAGAGGAAGACCGGCTGCTGATACCAAAAAAGAGGGGAGCCTAACTGGCTCCCCCTTCTTCCCTCACGAAGAACGCGTCTGCGTGTGGATCAGGTGCGGCGCTTGGCACCCCAGGCAACCATACCCAAGGCCGTCAACATCAGAGCCAACGTGGCAGGCTCTGGAACCGTATTGCCGGTGGTCAAGACGAAATCATCGTATCCCAGACCCGCCAAGGCGGCTTCAGCGCTGCTCACATTGACCACCAACCGAGTAATGCCACTCGCATTGGCATAGGACTCGAGGTGGGAGGACAATGCGTTGCCGTCCGCCAACAGATCCTGAGACGCCAACAGGGTGGCACCGTTGAAGTAGTTCGCCACGCCGACGATGCCCGCAAAGTTGTCTCCGGTGAAGAGGAACTGAAGAGCGGTCAGAGGGCTCGTAAAGTCCACGATCAAACTGGCAGAGCAATAGCCCAAGTTGCTACCCAAAGGGCAGGCAATTCTCGGTGCTGCCGTACCCCAAGACGCTTGGCTATAAGCAGACACCTGGACCGTTGTACCGCTGCTGGAAAACACGGCACCGGGGTATTGATTGCTGACCGTGCCACCGTCCGGGATAGCCTCAAAATCAATCGTGGTGATGGCGGCTTGGGTCGCGGAGGCAAACAACAACGCCGCGATGGCAAGAAACTTTCTCATCGAAATCTCCCTTGAAGTTCAATAAGGCACGACACACATGGGGGGCAACGGCGAGCATTCAGAGCAATTTTCGAGTCCGCAGCAACTCACCGCACATAAGTTGTTGATTCACAATCACTTTGTCGCTGGGATCTGTCTTCGGAGGGGCGTACGCTGCGGGGCCGTGTCAACTTTCCTGACAGCAGTTCGCAAAGACGAGACGCTCCAGCCAAAACAAGGTCTGGGTAGGCGTCGATGGATCGCAGGGTGGCGCTCTAAGTGTCAGGCATGGTCGGCACACGGCCGACACTGTTTCGCGCAAAAACTCTAAGGGGTGTCGGTGGGCACCTCATCGGAGATTTGAACTATCTTCCTCGAGGCCAGTTTGTTCTTGGCCTAGGTGGCGCGCCATGCGTAAGGCGGACAACAGGCTACGCGCATCGGCGAGCCCTTGGCCCGCAATGTCAAAAGCCGTGCCGTGGTCGGGACTGGTACGGATGAAGGGCAAGCCCAAAGTCACATTCACACCGTGTTCCACGCCCAAGTACTTCACGGGAATCAAACCGTGGTCGTGGGTCATGGCCAGCACCACGTCGAATTCGCCTTTATGGTCGGCGCTGTGGCGGGCACGCATGAAGACGGTATCGGGCGCAAAAGGCCCATGGGCGTCTATGCCCAGGGCGCGCGCGGCGGCAATGGCGGGGGCGATGATGCGCAATTCTTCATCACCAAACAAACCACCCTCACCCGCATGCGGGTTCAACCCGGCCACCGCAATACGAGGACGAGACAAACTCCAAGCCGCAGCGCTGTCATGCGTGATGCGCAGGGTTTGTAATACGGCGTCATAAGTTACCGCGTCCAAGGCTTGCCGCAGCGACAAGTGGATAGTCACTAGCACCACGCGCAACTCGTCGTTGGCCAGCATCATGCGCACCGGTGGCAATACACCGTCTTGGGCAGCCAAGGTTTGCAACATTTCGGTGTGACCCGGATAGGGGCTGCCCGCCGCAGCCAGCGCTTCTTTGTGAATGGGAGCGGTCACCACCGCCGCTACTTCTGAGCGCAGGGCCAGGGCCACAGCTTGTTCTATGCACAACACCGCCGCACGGCCCGCTCTCGCGTCCACCACGCCCATGGGCAAGTCGGCCAAACCGCTGGGCAAACCGCTGGCTTGCAAGACCGGCACACAGCGCGGCGGCACTTGGGCCAACTGGCTGACTTCATCAATCACCGCCACCGGCAAGGACACCCTCTCACCCAAAAACGAGGCGGCGCGGCGCATCACGGCCACATCGCCCACCACGAAACAGCCCGCTGTTTCAGGACCACCTTGGGCGAACAAACGGGCGATGGTTTCCGGGCCTATGCCCAGGGGGTCGCCGAGTGTGAAGGCTATGGGTTTATTCATGCCGGGTTGTCAATGTCAATGAACACATGCGCCAAACCAAACTGACTCGCTAAGTGCTCCCCCAGGGCTTGCACGCCATACCGTTCGCTCGCGTGATGGCCGCAGGCTAAATAAGCCACGCCGGTTTCACGCGCATAGTGGGCTTGGGGTTCAGAAATTTCGCCAGTCACAAACACATCGGCACCGGCCGCAATGGCCGCTTCAAAATAACTTTGCGCGCCGCCAGTACACCAGGCCACTTGCCGCAGTGGGCGACCATCGCCCGGCACGGTCACCACTGCATGACGCAAGGTGGATTCCACCTGTGCGGCCAATTCCGACAAGTCGGTCGGCAGGGGCAAGCTGGCCAAACAACCCAACTGCTGCTCACCAAAACGGCTGCTCACGCTCCAACCGAATTGCGCCCCCAACTGCACGTTGTTGCCCCACTGCGGGTGGGCGTCCAGCGGCAAATGGTAGGCAAACAGGTTGATGTCGTGGGCCAGCAGCCCGGCCAAGCGCTGTTTCATCCACCCCGTCAAGCGGCCATCGTGGCCGCGCCAAAAGAGGCCATGGTGAACCAAGATGGCATCGGCCCCTTGTGCGATGGCGGCCTCAATCAAAGCCAAACTGGCGGTCACGCCACTGACCACCTTGTGAACCTCGTATTTGCCCTCAACTTGCAAACCGTTCGGCCCATAATCTTTATAGAGCGCCACCGACAACTGCTGCTGTAAGTAGTGTTCCAGGTCGTGTCGTTTCACCATTGAGAGAGTCCTTCATGCGCAAAGTTTGGTTGATTTTCACGCAAGCGGTCACCGTGGCCCTGGGCCTGCTGTTTGTGGTGACCACACTCAAGCCTGAATGGTTGCAGCGCACCCCTACCAGCACGGCCACGGTGAATGTCGCCTCCGCACAACTGTTGCCCGCATCACCCACGGTCACGGCCACGGGTTTTCGCGCCGCAGCGCAGTTGGCCTCGCCAGCGGTGGTGAGTGTGAGCACCAGCAAAAACCCGGTGCGCTCACCCCAAGAAGGGGATCCGTGGTTTCAGTTTTTCTTTGGCAATCGGCTACCCCAACAACAACCCCAGGCCGGTTTAGGTTCGGGCGTGATCGTGTCCAAAGAAGGTTTTGTGCTCACCAACAACCACGTAATCGAAGGCGCAGACGACATTGAAGTGACCCTGCTCGACGGCCGCCGCACCAACGCCAAGGTGGTAGGCACCGACCCCGACACCGACCTGGCCGTGCTGAAAATGGAACTGCCCGACCTGCCCGCCATCACCCTAGGGAACACCGAACAACTCGCAGTAGGTGACGCGGTGCTGGCCATCGGCAACCCCTTTGGTGTAGGCCAAACAGTGACCTCAGGCATTGTCAGCGCGCTAGGACGCAACCAGCTTGGCATCAATACCTTTGAGAATTTCATCCAGACCGATGCCGCCATCAACCCTGGCAACTCGGGCGGTGCGTTGGTAGACGAACGCGGCCACCTGGTGGGCATCAACACCGCCATTTACTCGCGCAGTGGTGGCAGCTTGGGCATCGGTTTTGCCATTCCGGTCAACACCGCCAAACAAGTGATGGAGAGTTTGATCGCCGACGGTTCCGTTAAGCGCGGTTGGATCGGTGTGGAACCGCGCGACCTGACGCCTGAAATTGCACAGAGCTTTAACTTGCCCGTGAAACAAGGTGTGCTCATCACCGGCGTCCTGCAAAACGGCCCCGCAGGCAGCGCGGGCATGCGCCCCGGCGATGTGGTGACCCAAGTGGCCGACATGAAAGTGGTGAATACCGCGCAGTTGCTCGCCGCCGTGGCCGCCATCAAACCGTCAACCGAAGCCCCATTTCAGGTGCAGCGGGGCACACAGCAACTGTCGATCAAGATCACGGTGGCGCAGCGGCCCAAAGCACCGGTGAACCGGCAGCGGTAAGCGGCGCACCGAAGTAGATCAAGTCAAGGTGAGCCATTGGACGACGCGCTGTCGGCCTCGGCGGGTTGCGGCGGCGCCTGCGTGTGTTTCACAAACACCTTGGCGGCCCAAATGCCCAGCTCGTAAAGCAAACACATGGGAATGGCCAGGGCCAGTTGCGAGACCACATCGGGCGGGGTGAGCACGGCGGCGATGATGAACGCCAACACGATGAAATAGGCGCGGAAGTCCTTGAGCTTTTGGATGGTGACAATGCCCACACGCGCCAGCACCATCACCACCACCGGCACTTCAAACGCCGCGCCGAAGGCAATGAACATGGACAGCACAAAACTCAAATAAGCCTCAATGTCAGGCGCGGCGGTGATGCTTTTGGGCGCAAAACTTTGGATGAACTTGAACACCTGGCCGAACACGAAAAAATAGCAAAACGCCACACCCGCCAAAAACAAAAACGTGCTGGAGAACACCAGCGGAAGAACCAGCTTTTTCTCGTGGCTGTAAAGGCCTGGTGCCACAAAAGCCCAGAGCTGATACAGCACCCAGGGCAAAGCCAACATGAAAGCCGCCATCAGCGTGACCTTGATAGGCACCATGAATGGCGAGATCGGATTCGTGGCGATCAAGGTCGCCCCTTCAGGCAAGTGAGCCACCAAGGGCGCGGCCAACCAGTCGTAGAGCACACCGGGCGAAGGCCAAATGGCCAGCAGAACAAAACACACCAGAATGGCCAGCACCGCGCGAATCAAACGATCGCGCAACTCCACCAAGTGGGTGACAAAAGGCTGCTCGGTGCCCGCGAGTTCGTCAGGCCCGGAATCTTTGTTATTCATGGCTTAAACCATCGGGCGCGGTGGCCGAAAGCGCGCCACACGGGCCGCGCCCGATTGCGCTTTGCTGCGCACACCGTGGCGCTGTTTGTACCACTGGGGCATGGCCGAGCGTTTCAAGCGCCAGTTCTTCTTTTTCGGCTTGTGGTAGTAGGAGTTCGGGCGAAAACCGTCCAGTGCCTCGTTGTTGGAAGACGCATCATCCCAAGCGGTGGACAAACTTTGAGAGGCTTGGTGAATCTCGTTGGAGACACTCTCCTGCACGCCTCGCGCCGCGTCTTCAAACTGACCTTTGGCTTTTTTCAGCTCTTCCAGCTCTATTGAGCGGCTAACTTCCGCTTTGACGTCGGACACATAACGCTGCGCTTTGCCCAGCAAATGGCCCACCGTGCGGGCCACACGTGGCAATCGCTCAGGGCCAATCACGATCAGCGCCACCGCGCCAATCAGAGCCAGCTTGTCAAAACCGAAATCAATCATGCTGCGCCGCGCACCTCAGACGGTTCACGATTTGGTTTTGGCATCCACATCCACCGTGTTCGGGTCAGCGGATTTGTTGGTGCCTACTTGCTGCACGGGTGTTTCAGCCGAGGCTCCGCCGTCTTTCATACCTTCTTTGAAGCCTTTAACGGCACCGCCCAGGTCAGAGCCCATGTTCTTGAGTTTTTTAGTTCCAAAAATCAAGACCACCACCAACAAAACAATCAACCAATGCCAAATGCTGAATGAGCCCATGAGGTATCTCCTGTGAAATCAATGCAAAGATTTTAGGTGAGTGGGGTGACAGTCGCTAATTGTCAATCACCCGCAGCCGCCAGGGACAGGCGACTGATCAACCCTTGGCCCAAGGGCGCGGGCCACCAATAACGTGCATATGCAAATGCCCAACCTCTTGCCCACCGTCGGGGCCCGTGTTGATTTGGGTGCGAAAACCGTTGGTTGCTCCCTGGGCCACGGCCAGGTCTTTGGCCAGCACCAACATACGCCCGAGCAGAGATTGGTGCTGTGTCCCAACGTCAGACAGGCTGGCGATGTGTTCTTTGGGAATGATTAAAAAATGCACCGGCGCCCAAGGCGCTATGTCGTGGAAGGCGAGCAAGTCTTCGTCCTCGTACACCTTACGTGCAGGAATTTTCCCGGCGACGATTTTGCAAAAAATACAGTTGGGGTCGTGAATCATGGGTGACTGGAGGTTTCAAAAGAGACTTACTGGGGCATGGGTGCGTTGGCGTTAAGGTTGACCCAACCTCGGATGACGCGGTAGAGAAACCAAATAGAGACGAGGCCCCAGGCGATCAATCCAGGGAAATACAGCAGCAAAAAAAGCGGGAATGTCACCGCGTAGAGCGCTCCCGCCCACAACACGGTGCGAATGCGCCAGCGGAAATGCGATTCTTGCCAGGTGCCCTGTGCCTCGTCCTTCTTCACCACGTCGATGATGAAAGCCACAATCAGCAGCACCACGCTGGCTTGTACGCCTGGCACCACGGCTCCCACCGCGACGATGGTGTGCAACAAGTAACTGATGTGGCCCACCGTTTTGAGTGAGCGAGCGCGTTCGTCAAGATCCATCACGTCGTTCATGCTTGCAGGCCTTTCGTCAACCGCCATTGGCTTCACGCTCTTGCATTTTCCGTGCCGCAAATTCTTCCAAACCCGACAAACCTTCGCGCCGCTTCAATTCGGCCAGCACATCGGCAGGCTTCAGGCCGAAGTGCGACAGCGCAATCATGCTGTGAAACCAAAGATCGGCCACTTCATAGACGATTTTTTCTTTGTCGCCATCTTTAGCGGCCATGACGGTTTCGGTGGCCTCTTCGCCCACTTTTTTCAAGATGGCGTCCAGGCCCTTGTGAAACAAGCGGGCCACATAACTTTTGTCGGGGTCACCCAATTTGCGCTGTTCAATGACAGCGGCCAGGTGTTCCAGAATGTCTTGCGAGGTGCTTGAAGAGGTCATTTGTAAATACGCTCCGGGTCTTTCAAGACCGGCTCTACCGTCTGCCAAACCCCGTCTTTGTAAAGTTGAAAAAAACAACTGTGTCGCCCGGTGTGGCAGGCAATGCCGGGCTCGTGTCCATGCTGCGTGACCTTGAGCAACACCACATCGTTGTCACAGTCCAGTCGTATTTCATGCACGGTTTGGATGTGTCCCGACTCTTCGCCCTTGTGCCACAGCCGCTGCCTGGATCGGCTGAAGTACACCGCTTCCCCACACTTGGCTGTTTCAAGCAAGGCCTCACGGTTCATGAAAGCGAACATCAGCACATCGTTGCTGCCCGCCTCTTGCGCGATCACAGGCACCAGGCCTTGCGCGTCCCATTTCACTTCGTCAAGCCAGTTCATGGGGGCAGTGTAGCAATCACGTGTGATGGGTGCTGCCTGTGAAACCTCGCTCTTGAGCAAACCATTGCAGCACCGGTACCGTGCCCGGCAACACCGGTGTCACTTGCACGGGCAATTGCTGCCAAGCCATGGCTTGTTGTTCGCGCATTTGCAGCGCACCGGCCCACTGGAACACTTTGCAAAAGTGCAGGCGAACCCGGGCGTGGGGGTAGTCCACACACTCCACCTTCCAAGGCTGGGCGGCGGCAATCGTGATGCCCAACTCTTCTTGCAATTCTCGGCGCAGCGCCTGTTCCACGGTTTCACCCGCTTCGAGTTTGCCGCCGGGGAACTCCCAGTAGCCCGCGTACACCTTGCCTTCTGGACGGGAGGTGAGCAAGAACCGGCCGTCTTTGTCGATCAATACCCCCACCGCTACCTCAACCGGTGTGCGCTGGACCTGCGCTGTCATGCGGCCTGCCTGCCGCTGTAGTCTTTGGCGAATTGGAACGCCACGCGGCCCGACCGCGATCCGCGCTCCAGGGCCCAGACCAAACTTTCTTGGCGCGCCGCAAGGATGGCGTCTTCTGCCACACCCCAATTCCTCAGCCACTGCGCCACGATGGCCAGGTACTCCTCTTGGGTGAAGGGGTAAAAACTCAGCCACAAGCCAAAACGCTCAGAGAGTGAAATTTTTTCCTCCACCACTTCGCCGGGGTGGACTTCGCCATCGTCGGTGTGCTGGTAGCTGAGGTTTTCTTTCATGTATTCGGGCAACAAATGGCGGCGGTTGCTGGTGGCGTAAATCAGCACGTTCTCAGAAGCCTGGGCAATGGAGCCATCCAAGATGGATTTGAGTGCTTTGTAGCCTGCCTCGCCTTCATCGAAACTCAGGTCGTCACAAAACACGATGAAACGCTCTGGGCGCTGCGCCACCAGGTCAACAATGTCGGGCAAATCCACCAAGTCGGTTTTGTCCACCTCGATCAAACGCAAGCCTTGCCCGGCATAGGCGTTCAAACAAGCTTTGATGAGCGAACTTTTGCCGGTGCCACGTGCGCCAGTGAGCAGCACGTTGTTAGCAGGCTGCCCGGCAACGAACTGGGCGGTGTTGGCCAAGAGGCGCTGTTTTTGCGCGTCCACCTCTTTCAAGTCTTTCGAGGTGATGCTGGCCACATGACGCACCGGTTGCAGGACGCCTGAGCCAGCACGTTTGCGGTAACGAAAAGCCGTGGACGCCTGCCAATCGGGTGCTTGCAGCGCTTGGGGCAAGACGGCTTCCAGGCGCAGCAACACCTGCTCGGCACGAGCCAGCAAACGGTCCAAGTCACTCATTGCAGCATCAGCTTGAGTGCGCCATCCAAGTGTTCGGTAGGCACACGTTTGAAACCGGAGCGCGCATAGCGATGCAAGCGGCCCACGGCCAGTGCAGTCAAGGCAGAGGCTAATAGTTGTGCCTCCACGGTGGGCGCACTGGAACCAGCGCCATCCAACGCCAAACGCAGGCTTTGTTTGAGCTGGGACTCAATGCGGTCAAAAAACTGGCTCATGCGGGCGAGCAAGCGTTCGTTTTCAAACACCAGGGCGTCGCCCACCATGACACGTGTCATGCCGGGGTTTTTCTCGCCAAATTGCAGCAACACCTGAACCGCCTTGAAGGCTTGAGAGCGGCCATCGCTTTCACGTTCGTTGATTTGGTTGATGAGGGTGAACACACTCTGTTCTATGAACTCGATCAAACCCTCAAACATTTGCGCCTTGCTGGCGAAATGCCGATAGAGCGCGGCCTCACTCACCTGCAAACGTGCGGCCAGCGCCGCCGTGGTGACGCGCTCACCACCAGGTTGTTCCAGCATGGCCGCCAGAGTTTGCAAAATTTGCACCCGGCGCTCGCCGGGTTTGGGGCGCTTGCGTGTGGGCGTGGACGAGGATGCGGTGGGCTCGGTTGCAGCCGCTTGGGCATCGTCGTCCGGCAAGTTGTCTGAACCTGAATTCATCGCAAAGGCCCCCAAACGCGGTGCAGAGTTTGTATCTGTTTGATTCTGGCACACACGTAGGAAGGCTTGGCGCAAGGGTGAACACTAACTCGCGTCGATTGTGTTGCGTTGTTCACGCTGGCAGCCTTTGCTTGGTAACGTGGCTGGTAACGCAGCATCCAAGCGGTTTGCATGCCCATTTTGCGCGCACTGCGCTGATGCGCCAGGGTGTCTTCTACCAACACACAGCGGTGAGCGGTTGTTTTCAAGCAAACGGCCAAACGCCGAAACAGGCGGGCATCGGGTTTGGGGCGCAGCGCCCGAAAAACACGCATGTCTTCAATACTGATCACGGCATCAAAACATCGTGTCAAACCCAAAGCCGCTAGCACTCGCAGGGCATAGGCACGGGGCGCGTTGGTGAGCAACACCTTGCGCCCAGGCAAACGCTTCAGGGCCTCGCGGTCGTGGCTGCTGGTGCGCAGCCTGGCCTCCAAGTCGGGCAACACGTGGGTGTGGTGCAAAAAGTGGCTGGCACTCACGCCATGGTGGCGCACCAAACCGAGCAAGGTCGCCCCGTAACGCTCCCAATAGTGCTGGCGCAATGTGTTAGCGGCCTCCTGCGAGAGGTTCAAGTGATCGACGACATAGTCCGTCATCGCCTGGTTAATGGGGCCAAATACGGCGTGGCTGGCGTCGTGCAGGGTGTTGTCCAGGTCGAAGAGCCAAGTGCGGCCCGTGTGGCTCAACGACGACTGCAACGGCGCGGATAAACGCCGCACGCCCCGGGCAGCCCGCTGGAGTTTGAACCCCATGCGTGCAGACACTCAATGCGAACGAATCATGGTGCCGTAAGCCTGTTCGGTCAGTACCTCCAGCAGCATGGCGTGGGGCACCCGGCCGTCAATGATGTGCACGGTGTTGACGCCGTTTTTGGCGGCGTCCAAGGCCGAAGCGATTTTGGGCAGCATGCCGCCGCTGATGGTGCCATCGGCAAACAAATCGTCAATTTCGCGGGCCGTCAGGTTGGTGAGCAATTTGCCGGTTTTGTCGAGCACGCCGGGCGTGTTGGTGAGCATCATCAACTTTTCGGCCTTGAGCACCTCGGCCAGTTTGCCTGCCACCACATCGGCATTGATGTTGTAGTTTTCGTTGTCAGCGCCGAAACCCAAGGGCGAAATCACCGGGATGAATTGGTCGTCTTGCAAGGCCTTGACCAAAGACGGGTCGATGGACTCGATTTCACCCACCTGGCCCACGTCGTGTTCTTTGCTGGGGTCGTTTTTGTCGAGCATTTTGAGTTTGCGGGCGCGGATAAAACCGCCGTCACGCCCGGTGAGGCCCACCGCTTTGCCACCGGCCACATTGATGAGGCCGACGATGTCTTGCTGCACCTGGCCTGCCAACACCCACTCCACGACTTCCATGGTTTCTTCGTCAGTGACGCGCATGCCCTGAATGAAGGTGCCTTTTTTCCCGACCTTGGCCAAAGCCTCGTCAATTTGCGGGCCCCCGCCATGCACCACCACCGGGTTCATGCCCACCAGCTTCAAGAGCACCACGTCTTCGGCAAAGTCCTGCTGCAAGGACGGATCGGTCATGGCGTTGCCACCGTATTTGATAACGATGGTTTTGCCGTGGAACTTGCGGATGTACGGCAGAGCCTCCGCCAATATTTCCGCCTTGTCGCGCGGTGCAATGTGGGCCAGTGAGGAGGATGCGGGGGGTTCAGCACTCATGGGGTACAACCTTCAAGCAAAAGTGGTCACAACGAACAGAAGCGCGAAATTGTAGGTTCTCGCTTTGGGCCAGAACCGCAGACGAGTACAGGTGTGCATGCTCACGGTCTGATGCCCCCGTCGCACCCACCGTCAACGCTTCACAACCGTCGCAGCAGAGGCCAGCAGTTGTCTCTCAAGCCGCTCCGCAGTGGTTGCACCAGGCATGCGGTAGCCGTCTTGAAAAATAATGGTGGGTGTCCCGGTGATGCGATGCTGTCGTCCGAAAGCTTCATTGCGCGCGAGCGCCGAACTGTCGCAGGACATGAAGCTCAAAGGCGGCTGCTGCCGAGCGAGCATCCAACGCAACCAAACCCGCGCATTGTCTTTGGCGCACCAGATCTCTCGGCTCTTTTTCTCAGACTCGGGGCCCAAAGAGGGATACAGAAAAACATAAACCGTCACATCACTGAGCTTTTGTAGCTCCCCCTCCAAGAACCGGCACGGCCCACAAAACGGATCGACAAAAACCGCCACCTTGCGGCTGCCATTGCCCACTTGCCACACCATAGCGTCTTTGAGTGGCAAGCTGGAGAAGTTGATGGCCATCACCCGGGCCAGGCGCTCTTCGGTGAGGTTGACGCCGGTACGCGTATCGAATAGACCGCCACCTTGAATGACATAGTTGGCTTGCTCGTCCACGTAGAGCAAGGTCTCGCCCACCCGCACCTCGTAGAGTCCAGGCAGGGGCGTTTTGTTCACTTCGTCAATCTGGGCCCAGCGCGGATTTCGGGCACCCAAGTTTTTTCGTATGGTGGCCTCTTGGGCCCAAGCCACGGCCTGCGCGGCAAACAGACCCAACAACACCACGCCCCAAAACGGGTTGATTGAGGCGCCGAATTTCTTCTTCATGGGTTGCTCCAGTGGGTTGCGAACACTCACCCGCCCAAGGCGTGCGAAGTCAACCAACGCTTCAGTACAGGCAGTTTTTCAAGCGCGCTCAATCCCAGGTTGCGTGCCTCTCTCGGCACCGGGTGATCCGCAGCAAACAACTGCCACAAACCGTCTACCCCCTGATCCATAGCCCAAGTCGGCAAGGCCCGGGCGCGGTCGTATCGCCGCAACAGCTTCGCATCGCCCAAGCTGCGCCACGTTTCACGCTCGTCCAAAACCTGGGCCAAACAGGCTACATCCGCAAGCCCCAGATTCAGGCCTTGGCCGGCCAAGGGGTGTATGCCGTGGGCGGCGTCGCCCACCAGTACCCAGCCCTGCCCTGACCAAGTTTGCGCCTGGGAGCGAAACAAGGGCCAGGCTTGGCAAGGAGAAACCAGCTTCAAATTTCCCAACGTCCCGTGTGAGGCTTGGGTGAGTGCGGCTTCAAATTCGAGCTCAGGCAATGCCAGCAAATGAGCCGCTCGTTGCTCGGGCAGCGACCACACCAGAGCCACCGTGTGGCCCGCGCGTGGCGCATCCAGTGGCAGCAAGGCCAATACCTCAGATCCCGCAAACCATTGGTGAGCGACCCCGTTGTGAGGAAGGTCGGCCAGCAAGCGCGCGGCAATGGCCCGTTGACCATAGGAGAAACGCTCTACATGCACACCGAGTTGCTCGCGGCTGCTGGACGCTTTACCCTCACACAAGGCCACCAGTGGGGCCTGAACCGGCGAGTTCAGTTCCCCTACCACGGTGATGTGCTGGGCATAACGCACCGCCATTTGCAACGCTTGTTCCAGCGCAGGCACATCGACAATCCAGGCCAACGCCTCGACGGTTTGTTGCCAGGCGGAAAACGTGAGGCCGGCGCTACGTGCATCGCCTCGCACTTGCATCTCCAGCACCGGGGTCACGCTGGTGGGTGGCAAGGTGTCCCAGACCTTGAGGGTTTGCAGCAAGGCACGCGAAGCAGCGTTCAAGGCGTAGGCGCGCACGTCGGGTCGTGTGGGAGCACTTGAGGCCCCGACCAGGGCCACCTTCAAGCCCTGGCGTGCCAAGGCCAAAGCCAAACTTTGGCCGACCACACCCGCCCCACGCACCAAGACATCGGCTTGCATCATGGTGGGCATTGTAGGCAGCAGACCCGAGCATGCCACGAGCATGCCCTCTAAAACGAGCATGCCCTCTAAAATGCCGCTCTTTCAGAGCATGTTGTTGGCCGCTTGATCAACGGGCAGCGCCTGCATCACCTCCCACCGAAAGTCCCTCCATGAGCCTCCAATGCGGCATCGTGGGCCTGCCCAATGTTGGCAAGTCCACCCTTTTTAATGCGCTGACCAAAGCGGGCATCGCAGCCGAAAACTATCCGTTTTGCACCATAGAACCCAATGTGGGGGTGGTGGAATTGCCCGACCCGCGTTTGCAGCAACTGGCCAGCATCGTTCAACCGGAGCGCGTGGTGCCGGCCATTGTGGAGTTCGTGGACATTGCGGGCCTGGTGGCCGGCGCCTCCAAGGGCGAAGGCTTGGGCAACCAATTCCTGGCCCACATCCGCGAGACCGATGCCATCGTCAATGTGGTGCGCTGCTTTGACGACGAAAACGTGATCCACGTCGCGGGCAAGGTGGATCCGATAGCCGACATTGAAGTCATTCAAACCGAACTGTGTTTGGCCGACCTGGCCTCGGTGGAAAAAAGCCTGCACCGCTATGTGAAGGCCGCGCGCTCAGGCAACGACAAAGAAGCCGCCGCGCTGGTGAAGGTGCTGGAGAAATGCCAAGCCGCGCTGGACCAAGCCCAGCCCGTGCGCAGCGTTGATTTCAGCAAAGAAGAACGCGCCATCTTGAAGCCGCTGTGCCTCATCACCTCCAAGCCTGCCATGTTCGTGGGCAATGTGGATGAGAGCGGATTTGAAAACAACCCTTACCTGGACAAACTGCGGGCCTATGCGCAAACACAAAACGCACCCGTGGTGGCCATTTGCGCCAAAACCGAAGCCGAGCTGGCCGAGATGGCGGACGACGACCGCCTGCTCTTCCTGCAGGAAATGGGCCAAATCGAACCCGGTCTGAACCGCTTGATTCGCGCCGCCTTCAAACTGCTGGGCCTGCAAACTTACTTCACCGCAGGCGTGAAAGAAGTGCGCGCCTGGACCATCCACATTGGCGACACTGCACCGCAAGCGGCGGGTGTGATTCACACCGACTTTGAACGCGGCTTCATCCGCGCCCAAACCATCGCCTTTGACGACTTCATGGCCTTCAAAGGCGAAGCTGGTGCCAAAGACGCGGGCAAGATGCGCGCCGAGGGCAAAGACTACGTGGTCAAGGATGGGGATGTGTTGAACTTTTTGTTCAACGTCTAAGCAGGCCGGGGGTGTTATGCAGTCCAGGCCAACCCGTGGTTGCGCTGGCTGGGATGATCCGGGGCAGTCTTGACCTGAGTCAAATTAAGCCTCATGGCATCTCAAGTGATCGAGCAACGGACAGCCTGCCGGTGCAGCCGTCAACTTTTTCGCGATGATGTCGGCGCTGCATTTGTGCAGATAGTGTGCGATCGTCTCGGTACGAATCTTCACCGAGCCCGAAGGCTTGGTGGAGTCGAGATCCTGGAACGAAAAAAAGAGCGTTCCTGAGCGTTCAACGATCTGCTGCACAGGCGAATACGTGGGTTGATCCATGCCGCACTCATAGCTCGACAGGCGCATCACGCAGGCGACCCATGGCATGCGCGCGGCGAACTTGGCGGCCCATAGAATTTCGTTGGTGTTGGCGCTGTACGAGGACGGCCACACGTCAGCGAGATCAAAGGGCGACTTCATGTGCCCCTCGTCCATGTCCGGTTGGAACATCCAATTGAGTAAGTCGGCGTCAGTGGGCAGGTATTGCGTCCAGAGCACCGGATAGCCATAAGCCTGCAAATCAACCTCGATTTCATGTCCGATGCCAGGGTCCATGTGGTAGGGCCGCGCCAACACAAGCACGCAGGGACTGTCCGTGGCTGCGCATCGCGCGAGTACACCGCGCGCCTGAGCGCGCAGATTGGCGCTGAAGGTATCAAGCGTGCGGTAGCCGGTTTGTACGGCGTGCCTTGTCTCTTCGAGGGTGAGTCCAGAAAACACGTCGCGCAGCCCTGCGAAAAGTTGCTTTGGCACGAGTGGCGGGTCTCCAAGGGAAACAAGCGGCGCTACATGGCGGATGTTGCGTTCAGCGAAGACGTCCTTTTCCTTCATGAAGCCCGCTTTGATGTTCTCAGGCGCAGCCATGACGCGCGGGCAGGCGAGCGGTGCGAGCACATGGCCACTGAGGTGCGATGGGAGGGAGTAAATCATCGGTGAGAACAGCACATCGATCTTGTGGTGCTTGTCGCGAGCGAGGAGTTCGCCGTAATGGCCGCTCATGCACTTGACCGGGTAGCAACAGTCGACCGTGCCGCGCCCCTTTCCGAACTGGCGCGCCTGCTCCTCCGAGCTGTCGGACGAGAACACGAGTCGGCTTGTCTCGATGCCCAGAGCTTCGAAGAAACCGACCCAGAACTGATGGGTTGACCAAAGATTGAGCACGCGCGGTATTCCGATGCGTAGCTCGGCGCGCGGCTTGTCCAGCTGCTCAGGACGCTGCTTTGGTGCGACGGAAAGCGGTTTCGCGAACCACTTCAGCAGAGTTGGGGTTGGCATCCTTGGTTGACTCCAGTTTCTTTTTGATGACCCGCATTTCGTTGACGTCCTCGAGCAGACCCTTCGGACAGGAGTTGCCGCTGATGACTCGCTCCCAGCCGACGGTCAGCGGTACTGTGCTCCATGGGCGCCCCCGACCGTCTGGCAGGCGCACATCAATAAAGGTGCGCTTGCAGTTCACTGGGCACCAGTGGCATGTTGTGCTGTCGTTGGTTGTGCTGGTGTACTCGAGGGACTCGATCACGTCGTACCCGCGAAAGCGCGTGGGTCGGGCACCGGACTTCAGCCACTGGCCAGCGCACAGCGCAGCGCCGATGGCGCCCGCCTCGCCGGTGTACGGATGCACCGCGATCTCGGCGTCGGACACCCTGGCTCGAATGAAATCGACCTGTGCCTTGACAACCGCGAGGTTGCGGTGCGTACCCCCCTGCAGCACGAACTTGCGACCGGCAGCAGCCAGATTCTGCAGCTGTCCAGCGTATACCCACACGTTCAGGGGCAATACAGCGGCAAGAGAGGCCATGATTTCTTGGCTGGACCAGCCCTTCCTCTGCTGGTTGACGATATCTGACTGCAGGAACACACCGCAGCCCATGGCCAGCGTTGGGATCGACTTGGCGCGAAAGGCTAACTCGGCGTACTGCTCTATGGGTACGCCGTAACGGTCTGCCACGCCCTGCAGAAAGGCACCGTTACCCGAAGAGCACTGCGAGTTCAGCCGGAAGTCGGCGACCACACCTTGGCGCAGGATCATGATCTTGACGTCGCAGCCGCCGACATCGCAGATCACATCGGCATCGGGGAAATAATGCAGCGCCGCCGTTGCGTGGGCCACGGTCTCAACGATGGCGACGTCGGCACCAAGTATGTCATTCAAGAGATCCTTGCCATAGCCCGTGAGCGCCAGTGCACCGATCTTTTGGAACCCGCGGCTGCGCAGCTCGCGAAACAATGCCTTAGCATCTTCGATTGGATTTCCGTTCGATGGAACGTAGATGCTGGCTAGCAACTCACCGGACAGGCACAAAACCACGGCCTTGGCAGTCGAGCTACCGAAGTCGCATCCCAAGAGCACCGGACGCGCCGGGTCGAACGAAGCACGGAGTTGCGGCGCGTGCACCGCGTAGTCACGAGTGAAACGCTCCAGGTCTGCGTCGTCGCGCACCAAGCCCTTCGCGCCTTCCCTTGCCTTTGTTTCCCATTGACCTTTCTCGATCCACCGCTTCAAGCTCTCGTCGCCCGAATACAAACCGACCGGGTCTGCCTCGCCTGCGGCGATCTCGATGACACCCAAACAAGCGTAGTAGAGAGCATCCTTGGGCACCTGGATCGCCTCGTTGGGGTCGGCTTCAATGTGTCGCTCAAGCCAGAGCTTGCCGAGGTTATGGTGCCAAGCTTCCTGCAGACCCTTGAAAAACAGATTCGGGCCACCAAGGAGCAGAACCTGTGGCGGTGGCGTGTTGCCCTTGGTCAGCGTTGCGAGGTTTTGACAGACGACCGCCTCGTACAGACTGGCGATGATCTCCTCGACCGGTACGCCGGCCTTCACGAGTGTGTTGGCGTCGGCCTCTGCGAAGATGCCGCACTTTGAACTGATCTTGTGAAGTGTGTAGCCGCGGTAGCTCATGTTGGCAAGGCGCTCTGGGTCGATTTGCAGCTTGCGCGCGGTCTTCTCGATGAAGGTGCCTGTGCCCCCGCTGCAGGCTGACTGCATGTAAACCTGCTTTGTCTTGCCGTCGCCGCATGCCGTGAAAAAAAGAGTCTTCATGTCCTCGCCGCCGATTTCGGAGACGAAGTTGACCTGCGGATGCAGCTTCTCGACAGCGGCTGAAACGGCGACCACCTCTTGCACAAAGCGAGCGCCGATGTGAGGAGCAATGATTCCAGCACCGGAGCCCGTGACAAAGATCTTGTCCCGGCCAGCTTGCAGGCCTATTTCAGCTCGCAGTCGATCAAGAAATTCGAGCACCATCTCGGCCTGCTTTGTGTTGTGCCGCTTGTAGTTCTGCCACAGCACCCTCCCGTCGGCTACGGCCATCGCCTTGACGGTTGTCGAACCGATGTCAAGCCCAATCGTAAGCATCAGCGTCTGCGGGAGGCGACGTGTAGAGCGAGGTTGGCAGCCGTGCCGACCATGCCGTGGCGCGGCACGCGGTACGTGGCCATCTTGAGACGCGGATCTGCGTCAACAGCCTCGCGTAACTCGTTCATCGACAAGCCCGTCCGCTCGAGCACCTGTTCGAACTCGCGGTGTGCGCGCTTCTTTGCCTCGGTGAGAATCATCTGGCAGCGCGACAAGGCATGCACCTCGGCGTCTCCTTTGATCTCGAGTGGTGCATAGAGCAGATCGGGGTATTTGCCGAGTACCGCTGCCATCGCGCCGACGCTCATCGTGTTTGGCATACAAGAGTACGGCGAGAGTTCGCAGGTCATGTGGCTCTTTTTCCCGTGGTAGGCCCACAGCGCTTTGCCGATGAGCATGTCGCCTTCGCCGCCATTTAGGCGACCGTTGTAGTACGGTGCTGCAAGCCGTTGTAATTCGTACTGCTCGGGTAGCTCCCGCACGGCACCGCCCAGAGCACGACGCATGCGTGTGTAGGTCCAGCGCAGCAGGAGTTGGCCGGTTCGAATACCGGCCAACTTCATACGGGCATGGCGTGTAATGCCGATGTGGTCTTCAAAGTCTTGGCCTGCCATGCGCAGCAGATAGTCAAGCCAGATAG
>JBJTHI010000214.1:0-5711 GCA_046094425.1 Burkholderiales bacterium
CCCCGATAGATAAGTGAGAAGGGGCGGGTTTGAACAGGTGCAGAGTTGTCCACGGCGGCGGACGTCGCTTGCGACGAACAGGCCGACGCGGTGGGCAACTCGGGGCGCACCAGCGATTTCATTTTAGGCGTGCGCTAATCGAAACAGTCCGTTCTTTTCGTCAAGTCCGTCGTGTCAAGGTCGTCGTTGCATTGCGCCTGGATTTACTGCAACGCGTGATCGCCGCCACACGAGATTCCGGCTTTCAGTCCGAAAAGTATGAGCCGCTGTACCTGCGACTTCGTTGGACATCAACTCAGCTCATTGACTTGGTTTCCAAACGCCTTAGTCGGCTTGTACGCCAAAGATACACGTCGCGCGAAGTTGCATTGCAAGAATTTTTCCCCTCTGCAATACGGGGCGTTCAATTCTCCCAATTTCTCACCGAACGTACATCTCTCAGACCACGCGACGCCATCCTTTTTCTCAACGAATGCCTTGGACGGGCGGTAGACCGCCAGCAACTGACTGCACAAATGGTGCTCGACGCCGAGGGGACATACTCTGAAAAGCGTATCGACTCATTGGAAGAGGAGTGGTCTGGGGTCTACCCCTGTGTAAGCGACTACATAAAGATCCTGTCGCGCCGCCCCAGCTCTTTTCTCGTCAGCGAACTGACCAACGTCGACTGTGCAAGTAATTCCAACCTTTTGGAGAGGGTTTGGCGTACGGGCTGCTTGACCTCTAAGCCCCAAGATTCAAAACGGTTAACGAACGCAAACGCCCATTCATAAAAAAGATTGATTACGGTATTGAACCCCCTCTACGCCAGCGCCCCCTCAATCTCTCCCCGAACCTTCTCCGTCAACGCCCGCCTGTCCAAGTGGCGTGTGCCTTCGCGGGGCAAGACCTTGACCGACACGCACAAGCCGGACGCCGTGGCCACCTTCCACAGCGACTGCAACAGCGTGGTGTCGCCCACATAAGCGGCCGCTGCACTGATGGGGGAGGTGGCATCTAGGTAACGCAGGGCGATGGGTTGCACGGGGGTTTCGGTGGCGATGGCGGCTTGGAGCAAATTGGCATGGAAGGGCAGCAGAGCGTGGCCGTCGCCCGTGGTGCCTTCGGGAAAGATGGCCAAGGCATCCCCTTCTTTCAGTGCCTCTGCAATGTGATGCACCACCCGCAGGGCATCGCGTTTTTTTTCGCGTTCGATGAAGAGGGTGCCGCCGCAGGCCACGATCCAGCCCAGCACGGGCCAGTGTTTCACATCGGCCTTAGACACAAAACGCACTGGGTGCACAGCGATGACGGCCATGATGTCCAGCCAAGAAACATGGTTGGCCACGACCAGCACCGGGCCGCTGCGCACATGTCCGCTGGTTTGCACGGTGATGCCCAAACAATGCAGCAAGCCCACGCACCAACGCTGCACTTGTTGCAGGCGGGCGGATGAATCTAAAAATGGAAATAAGAAAGCGCAGCGCAACACCGCTTGCACGATGTGCAGCAGCACGCGAAACAAACGCCAGCAAGCTCTGAGGAAACGAGTCATCCGGCGATGGGCGGCGGTGTGTCGCTCAACTCAAACGCCACCTGCCCCGCCACCACGGTGTAGCGCACACGGCCAGGCACTTCGTAGCCGCTGAAGGGGGAATGTTTGCCTTGGCTGCGCAACTCAGACGGGGCCACCACCCAACGCGCATTAGCGTCGAACAAACACAGGTCGGCCATGCCGCCCTCGGCCAGGCGGCCTGCGCTGCTGGCCAGCGACCCCAAAGATGAACCAATCACCCGCACCGGCGATGCGGTGACTGTGGCCAAGGTTTGGGGCAAAGACAGCGACTCTTCTTGGCCCCACTTCAGTGCCAGACTCAGCAACAGCTCCAGGCCAGTGGCACCGGGTTCAGCTTCAGCAAACGGCAGGTTTTTGGCGTCTTCATCCACGGGCGTGTGGTCGCTCACCAGGGCGTCTATGGTGCCGTCTATCAGGCCTTGGCGTATGGCGTCGCGGTCGCGTTGTTGGCGCAGCACGGGCGTGAGGCGCATGTCGGCATTGAAGTACCCAATGTCCATCTCGGTGAGGTGGAGTTGGTTGATGCTGACATCGCAACTGATGGGCAAACCCTCAGCCTTGGCAGCGCGCACCAGGGCCAGACCCGCCGCGCTGCTCAAACGGCACAAGTGAACCCGTGCGCCGGTCACACGCACCAACTCAAACAAGGTGTGCAAGGCCACGGTTTCGGCAATGACAGGCACGCCAGACAAACCCAGCCGCGTGGCCAAGGGGCCGCTCGCGGCCACGCCTTTGCCGAGGTGTGGGTCTTGCGGGCGCAGCCACACGGTGTAGCCAAAGGTGGCGGCGTATTGCAAGGCGCGCTGCATCACCTGGGTGTCGGCAATTTGCACTTCGGCTTGCGAAAAGCCCACACAGCCGGCCTCGGTCAGCTCGGCCATTTCGGTCAAGGTGTCGCCCGCCAAACCACGGGTCAAGGCACCCAGGGGATAGACCCGCGCTTGGTTCAAGTTGCGTGCGCGGAACTTGAGCATTTCGACGAGGCCAGGTTCGTCCAGCGGCGGGTCGGTGTCGGGGGGGCAGACCAAACTCGTCACGCCGCCCGCCAGCGCGGCGGCCATTTCGCTTTCCAGCATGCCTTCGTGTTCGTGGCCGGGCTCGCGCAAGCGGGCCGCCAAGTCCACCAAACCCGGGGCCACGACGAGGCCGGTGGCGTCGACTGTGCGCTGGGGCGCAAAGTCGGGGTGGCTCTTGCCCAGCGAGACGATGCGGCCGGCGGCAATGGCCACGTCGCCCACGGTGTCCAGCCCGGAGGCGGGGTCGATCAAACGGCCGTTTTTGATGAGCAGTTTCATGTCAAGCCTTGGCAGTCTGCACAAACAAACCGTTCGGGCTGAGCCTGTCGAAGCCAGCGTTTCGTAAGTGATGGCACTTCGACAGGCTCAGTGCGAACGGACAGAAGTTGAATGCGAAATGAATGGAGGAGAACCGTCTCATGTCAAGCCTCGTTCCCCGCAATGATGGACATCACCGCCATGCGCACCGCAATGCCGAAGGTGACCTGGGGCAGGATGACACTTTGGCTGCCATCGGCCACCCGGGAATCAATTTCCACGCCCCGGTTGATGGGGCCGGGGTGCATGACGATGGCGTCCGGTTTGGCGTGTTGCAGCTTTTCAGGCGTGAGGCCATAGTTCTTAAAAAACTCACCGGCACTGGGCAGCATGGCTCCGCTCATGCGTTCATTTTGCAGGCGCAGCATGATGATGACGTCCACGTCTTTGATGCCCTCCACCATGTCGTGGCACACGCGCACGCCCATTTCTTTCAAATCACCCGGCACCAAGGTTTTGGGGCCCACAGCGCGAATCTCGGGCACACCCAGGGTGGTGAGGGCATGAATGTCAGAGCGCGCCACCCGCGAATGCACCAGGTCACCCACGATGGCCACACGCAACTGGGTGAAGTCTTTTTTGTAGTGGCGGATGGTGTACATGTCCAAGAGACCCTGGGTGGGATGGGCATGGCGACCATCGCCCGCGTTCACCACATGCACATGGGGGGCGCAGTGTTGGGCAATTAAATAGGGCGCGCCGCTTTCGCTGTGGCGCACCACGAACATGTCGGCATGCATGGCCGAGAGGTTGGCAATGGTGTCCAGCAAGCTCTCGCCTTTGGCGGCGGAGGAGCGGGCAATGTCCAGGTTGATCACATCGGCCGACAGACGTTTGGCGGCAATTTCAAACGTGGTGCGGGTGCGGGTGCTGTTCTCAAAAAACAGGTTGAAGATGCTTTTGCCGCGCAGCAGCGGCACCTTCTTGACCTCACGGTCGTTCACGCTCAGAAAGGTGCCCGCTGTGTCCAGAATATGGTGCAGCACGGGGCGTGGCAGCCCTTCGATGGAGAGCAGGTGGATCAGCTCACCGTTTTTGTTGAGTTGCGGATTACGTTTGGACAGCATCAAGTGGCCTCCTCCATGTTGAAGCTGAAGCGCCCATCGCTTGCCCGCGCCAGCGACAGCCTCTGCCCCGGTGGCACCGTGACCCGCGCCGCCGAGTAAGCCGGGTGGATGGGCAACTCACGCCCGCCTCGGTCCACCAGCACCACCAAACTCACGCTGGCGGGGCGGCCAAAGTCAAACAGCTCGTTGATCACCGCGCGTATGGTGCGCCCGGTGTAGAGCACATCGTCCACCAGCACAATGTCGCGGCCCGCCACCTCAAAGGGCAGGCGGGTGTGGTCGGCCCCGCCGCTCAAGCCCCGAGACTGAAAATCGTCGCGGTGCAAGGCGCTGGAGATCACACCCGCTTCGCCCGGCAATTGCAAGTCGCGCTGCAAACGTTCGGCGAGCCAAGCGCCGCCCGACCAAATACCCACCAAGGCAGTTTGCGGACGCAACAAGCCCCGTGTTCCCGTGAGCAGGTCTTGGTACAGGGCTTCGGCATCGAGTAAGAGGCTGCTCATGACGACTCCAGGCTTCTCAAAAATTGATCGAGGATGATGGCCGCTGAGGCCGCGTCAACATCGGCACCGCCCGCTTTTGCCAAACCCGCGATGGCTTCGGTGGTGCTGTAACGCTCGTCCACTTCATGTACAGGCAGCTTGAAACGGCCTTGCAGTTGACGGGCGAAACGGCGAGCTTTGAGGGTATTTTCATGCTCGGCACCGTCAGGGTGAAACGGCACGCCCACGACCAAGGCTTGGGGTTGCCATTCGTCTATCAAAGCGCCCAAGGCTTTGAAACGGGCATCGCCCACTTCGGCCACGGTGCGCAGCGCTTGCGCGCGACCGAGCAAGGTGTTGCCGGTTGCCACGCCGACGCGGCGGGTGCCGAAGTCGAAGGCCAAAAATGAACGGGGAGGAGCGGGGTTCTGCATGGGCGCTGAGGCAGCAACCATCATGCGTGGCCCGCCTCTTGACTGAGCATGCGGGCATCAATGCCCAGCAGGGAAAGCGCTTTGTCGTAACGCTGCTCGATGGGGGTGTCAAAAATAATGCTCGGCTGGGCAGCCACATTGATCCAGTTGTTGCGGCCCATTTCGTCTTCAAGCTGACCTGCGCCCCAGCCGCTGTAACCCAGAGTGACCAAAATGCGTTTGGGGCCTGCACCGTGGGAGAGTGCTTCCAGCACGTCTTTGCTGGTGGTCATCTCCAGCCCACCTGGGATTTTCAGCGACGAGCTGTAGTGACCACCTTCCGCGTCCAATTGCTCATGCAACACAAAACCGCGTTCAGTCTGCACCGGGCCACCGAAAAACACGGGGTTGTCCGAGATGTCGCCACGGTCCAGGTTCAACTCCACCTTCTCAAACAAATTCTTGAGTTTGATGTCGATGGGTTTGTTAATCACCAGGCCCAAGGCCCCGTTCTCCGTGTGTTCACACAAGTAAATCACCGTGCCCGCAAAGGTGTCGCCGCACATGCCGGGCATGGCAATCAGAAACTGGTTGGTTAAGTTGATGGGCGAAGCGGTGCTGGACATGCGCAGCATTTTATTCCCAGGCAAACTCTAGCCCCATGAACAAACCCCTGAAAACCGCCTTGGTCTGGTTGCGCCGCGACTTACGCCTGCGCGACAACGCGGCGCTGTATCACGCACTCAAGGCCGCCAAGCAAGTGCATGTGGCCTTTGTTTTCGACCGCGAGATTCTGGATCCCCTCCCGCGCCAAGACCGCCGCGTGGTCTTTATCCACCAAAGCCTGCAAGCCTTAAATC
>JBJTHI010000215.1:0-1541 GCA_046094425.1 Burkholderiales bacterium
CACCTACACCTTAGCCTGGTTACGCGGCATCAAAACCACTTACTACTTGCGCACCATCAGCGCAACGCAAGCGGAGAAAGCCACGGTCAGTGGTGGGCAGCTCAATGCGGTAGCTGCCTGACAAACATGGAATGCCTGGGCCGATAATCAAAGCCTCCTCGTTTACAGGCCTTTGAAGGCCACGGCCCACCATGTTTCAACACGTCGATGCCTACGCAGGCGATCCCATCCTCACCCTGAACGAGTCGTTTGGAAAAGACACCCGGCCCGGGAAGATCAATCTGTCCATCGGCATTTATTTTGACGACGCAGGAAAGCTGCCGGTGATGAAGGCCGTGCGCGAGGCTGAAAGCGCCATGTTGCAGAACCTCGGTGCCCGCCCCTATCAGCCGATGGAAGGCGCAGCCAACTACCGCCAGGCCGTTCAACATTTGTTGTTCGGTGCCGAGCACGAAGCGGTGACAAGTGGCCGAGTCGCCACCATCCAAACCATAGGTGGTTCGGGTGGATTGAAAGTGGGGGGCGATTTTCTGAAGCGGTACTTCCCTAACTCCAATGTGTGGGTGAGCGACCCCACCTGGGACAACCATCGCGCCATGTTTGAGGGCGCAGGGTTTTCTGTACACACCTACCCCTATTACGACGAAAAAACCGGTGGCCTCAAGTTTGCTGAGATGTTGGCCGCGTTGAAGGGCTTGCCCAAGCACAGCATCGTCTTGCTGCATGCCTGCTGCCATAACCCCACTGGCGTGGACTTGAGTGCCGCACAGTGGGCCGAGTTGATCCCAGTGATCAAAGAGCGCCAACTGCTGCCTTACCTGGACATCGCCTACCAAGGTTTTGGCGACGGAATTGAAGCCGACGCTTTTGCAATTCGTGCCCTGGCGGATGCGGGCGTGAGTTTTTTCTGCGCCAGCTCGTTCTCTAAAAGTTTTTCGCTTTATGGCGAACGCTGCGGTGGTTTGAGTGTGGTGTGTCCGGACAAAACCCAGGCTGACTTGGTGCTGGGTCAACTCAAAGCGACCATACGCAAAAACTACAGCAGCCCACCGACCCACGGTGGCCAGATTGTGGCCCGGGTGTTGCAAACACCGGCCTTGCACGCCCTGTGGTCGGATGAACTTGGCGCCATGCGGCAACGCATTGCCGCCATGCGCAGGCAGTTGTTCGATGTTCTGAGCACCAAACTACCGGGCCGCGATTTCAGCTACTTCCTCACCCAACGTGGCATGTTCAGCTACACCGGCCTGCGCGCCGAACAGGCGGATCGTTTACGTGAAGACCATGCGGTGTACGTACTTCGTTCGGGCCGCATGTGTGTGGCAGGCTTGAACTCAAACAACGTCGAAGCCACCGCTTTAGCCATGGCAGCCGTCATGGGCAGCAGCAACTGATGCACGAAATCGGCATAGGGGGCCTCCATTATCGGAGGCACCCCTGCCACACCACCTGGCATGCGGGTCCGCACCAGGCGGTTCGAGAGTTTGAGGTCATGACAGCCGGGGCACCCCCAACCGGTCGAAGTACGCAATGGTCAACAC
>JBJTHI010000216.1:0-8362 GCA_046094425.1 Burkholderiales bacterium
GCCTCGCCAATGTTGGCAATCAGTCGCTTAAGCACATCGGCCCGGCCGTGTAGCGGCGTCAGGTACAGCGTGGTCTGGTTGGCATGGCTGGCTGCCTTACCCACCGCAGCCAGCAGCAACGGGCGGCTCGTGATGGCCTCCATGCGGTCGCCAGGGTGCGCAGCTCTGCAGTACCAGCTCCACCAGTTGTAGACCAGCGCACACGCTCGCGCCACCGTCTGGCAGCGGTTGACGTCTTGCGTGGTGAAGCCTCCCAGGCCCCACTGGTTCTTCAGCTCGTCGAAGGCGTTCTCCGCATCCGCGCGGTCGCGGTAGAGCTGACCGATCGACTCCAGCGGGTACTCCACATCCGTCACCAGTACCGCGTACTCCCACAACCGGTCGCCCTCGTGCACGCTCGGCCCCGCCAAGTCCAGCCGCAGTTGCTTGCCGTCGATGCGCCGCTCGCGCGCGATACCGCCACGGATGCGTTGGCGCACGATGACGACCCGGCGCTTTTTGCTCCAGCCGTGCAGTTGGAGTTGGGCTTGCACCATCTGACAGCCCTGGTTGTCGGGCCGACTCCAGTCCTGGCGCATGAACTGCTGCGCCACCAGGCGCTGCACGTTCTTGGTCTGGCGCAGCCGCAGCAGGTAGGGCTGCTTGCGCTCTTCCAATGTCAATAGGATGCCTTCGTTGCCGTAGCCAGAATCCCCGCGCACCAGTGCCGGGCGACGATTGCCAAGACGTTCATCGCCCAACTCGTCCAGCAGCCGCCCCAGTGCCGCCTTGGCGTGTCCACTGCTGTGCTGCTTGCCCGCGCTCACCTGCACGTCCAGCACCAAGCGCAGGTTGCTGACCAGGAAAGTGTGCAGCACGTGGCTGGGCCGCATGGGCTTGGTGGGGTTGTAGCCAATCTCAGCGCCCTCTTGCCGCCCATACAGCGGCTTGATACTGGCATCGATGTCCAGCACCCAGGGCCGCTCCAGCGCTTCGCGCACCGAATGCATCAGGCTCGGACGCATCCAGGCGCTGCTTGCTGCTTCGTCGATGCGCTGCAGCGCCCGGCGCAGCGCATCTTCACTGACAACCTTGTTCATGCCCAAGGCCTGCGCGGCCAGGGCATCGCCGCGCAGGGCCGTGATGTGGGCGTAGCGCCGGTGGCCGGCCAGCAATCCCAGCATCAGCGTGCCCAGCACGTCGCGCTTGTCCGGGGCGTTGCCACTGCGGTATTCAAGCGGACAGCTCGACACCCAGCGCTCGAACACGCCCGTGGTGGCCAAAAATTCGGCGAAGAACACCAGTTGACCATGCGGCGTGGCCGCCGCACCCCTGTCCCAACGAACGCGCATGCGCCCGCCCAGTGTGTCAACAATCTGCGGCTCCAAGGGGCCTTGCCCACCCAGATGACGCGCCGCCAGCGTTTTGCGTTTTGCTTCACCCATCGGGTGAGTGTGCCAAAACCGCACCAACCCCCGCCACTGCTTGCTCTGCAGGCAATCTGCGGTCGGATACCGCCGGATTTAGGGTGAGATAACGTTTGGTGAAACTGGCCGACCAACCGTAGAGCAAGGTGGCCGCTAAACATGCCAACACCGCCAAACCGGTTTGGGTGATGGGCGCGCCGGGTTTGAAACCCGCTTTGTCCCAGGCCAGCCACAACACGCCGACAAAACCAATGGCCAGCCCCAACACACGCCCAGGGCCTGGCCTGTCCTTCAGCCACACCCAAGCCACCACCGCGCCAAACAAGGGCACTGCCGCATTGAAGATGGAGGACAAACCGGCTGTGATGGCCAGGGCGGCATAAGCGAACAGCACAAAGGGAATGCCCGAGTTGGTCAAACCGACTAAGAAGATCGGTTTCCAATGCTGGCGCAGCGCCGCCATTTGCCCTTGCTGGGCCAGCAAGGGCAACAACACCAAGGCAGCGCCCGTGACACGCATCGCCGCCAAGGCGACCGCACCGAACTCGGGGGCCCCCATGCGCATGAACAAAAACGATGCGCCCCAAATGGCGGCCAGCAGGGTGAGTTCGAGCCAGTCTTTGGTTTTCATAGAGTCTCTTGGTTTGCGAGTTCCAGCGTGAGCAAGGCTTGTTTGCGATGCAACCCACCCGCATACCCGGTGAGGTTTCCATGGCTCCCCACCACGCGGTGGCAGGGAACCATGATGGACAAGGGATTCTTGCCTATGGCAGCACCCACCGCGCGCACCGCTTGGGGTGCGTTGATGGTACGTGCAATGTCGCCATAGGTACTGGTGCGGCCACGTGGAATGCGGCGCAGTGCGAGCCACACTGCGCGTTGGAATGCGGTTCCGTGCGGATCGAGTGCCACAGTGAAGTCTGCTGTGTTGCCGTCAAAGTAATTCAGTAGTTCCGAGGCCGCCAGTTGCAACAAGGGGTCGCTTTTTTTGACAGGCGCTGCTAATAGACCCGGGTGATGGCTTTGGCCTTCAAACCAAACACCACACAGGCCTAGCGCGCTTCGCGCCAACAACAGCTCGCCCAAGGGGGTGGTAACGGTGTGCTGCGCAACGCAGGCGGACTTCGTCGCTTCAATGGTGGAGGTCATCGCTTATTTCCTGAAGGGGGTTGACTGCCCAAGCTGTCCCACAAGCGCAGCGCTGCATAAGAGCGCCACGGTTGCCAAGCCTGGGCGCGCATCTCGGCAGCGCGGGCTGTGGTGGTGTTGAAGCACTGCGACATGGCTTTGCGTAGCGCCACGTCACCGGGCAGGCTGGCGCCGGGCCAGCTCAGGGCGCGCATGGCGATGTACTGGGCCGTCCACGGGCCTATGCCGGGCAGCTCGCACAGCAGTTTCAACAACTGCTCTATCGTTTGTTGCCCGAGCAAGGTGGCTTGCATAGCCTGCTGCACTTGAGGCCAGGCCTGGGCCAGTGTGCGCAAGGTGTGGGCCCGGGCAGCGGGCAGGCCCAAAGACGCGAGTTCGCTCGGTGATTGTTCGGCCATCACCTGGGGCTCTACAAAACTTCGATTCACCTCGGGCCAAGGGCTACTCAAAGGTGACCCGAAGCGATCCACCAAACGATTCGCTAAGGTGCGCGCCGCCGCCACCGACACCTGTTGACCAAGAACGGCACGCACTGCCAGTTCAAAAGCGTCCAAACTGCCGGGTAAACGCATGCCAGGCCCGCCCGGTAGCTCGTGCAAGGTTTGGTCTATCGCATCGGGGGATGCATCCAAGTCCAGCCAGCGCCGCACCAGTGCTACCAATGCCGCCGTGTGCTGAACCCAATGCGGCGAAAAACTCAGATGAACCTGTGACCGCTCGGCATCAAAAAACACTTCCAACCAACCGTTTGGCTGCGCGGTTTGATCCAACGCTGCTGGTAAGGCTGCACCCCGCAGACTGCGACGGATGCGCAAGTTCGTTCCTTGTTGAACGCACTCCACACCCTGGATGGCTCGTTGAGCGAAAAACCGTCCCAAGCCCACCATATCGTAGGGCGTGCGGTAGCCCAGGCGCAATTTGAGGGTGGACGAGGCAAGCGTTGGCGCCTGCGCCTCCTGCTGACGCAAACGGCTCGGGCTCAATCGGTAGTGGTCTACAAACGCCGCATTGAAGCGCCGCACGCTGCCAAAACCACTGGCCAGCGCCACTTGGGTGACGGGCAAGGTCGAGTCGGTCAACAGCGCTTTGGCCAATAACAAACGCCGGGTTTGCAAATACTGCAAGGGCGTCACGCCCCACTGTGCAAAGAAGATGCGCCGCAGATGCCTGTCGCTCACGCCCAGCCGTTCAGCCAGCGCACTGAGCTTGGCGCTTTGGGGTTCGGACAACTGAGCGTCGAGCAAAGCCGTAGCTTGTTCAGCGAGCGTGCGCGAAGCGTCCATCACACTCCAGCGCGAACTGATGCCACTTGGCGCAATTTCAGGTCTGCACTTCAAACAAGGCCGAAACAAGGCGGCTTCGGCCAATGCAGCCGAGGAAAAGAAGCGGCAATTCAAACGTTTCGGTGTGCGCACACGGCAAATCGGTCGGCAATACACGCCGGTTGAAGTCACACCCACAAACACCTTGCCGTCAAAACGCGCGTCTTTGGCAACGAAGGCGAGGTAGCTGGCGTCGGGGTCGAGGTGCATGGGGTTGATTATGGGTAACGGCACCGTCGTAGCTGGCCGTTTTCGGACATGTGCGTGTTGTCTGCCCACTTCCACGGAGCTTGTAACTCAATGGTTTCTGATTCGACACAGTCCGTGCATGACTCCTCCCTACAATCGCCCCCGTTCTTAACCTACTCCAGCACAGGGCTCCCCATGCAAGTCAACGCTTCCGTCTTCAAGGCTTATGACATTCGCGGCATCGTCGGCAAAACCATAGACGAAACATTTGCCGAACACCTGGGCCGCGCTTTTGGGTCTGAGGCCGTTGCTGCTGGCGAGAAAGCGGTCGCTGTGGGGCGGGATGGCCGCCTCTCTGGCCCTGCGTTCAGTGCGGCCTTGATTCGTGGTTTGGCTTCTACGGGGTTGGATGTGGTGGATCTCGGTGCCGTCACCACCCCCATGCTGTACTACGTGGCCGCCACCCGCAGCCGCAAAGGTTGCCGCAGCGGCATTCAAGTGACGGGCAGCCACAACCCCAAGGACTACAACGGCTTCAAAATGGTGCTCGCAGGCCGCGCGATTTATGGCGACGACATTCAAAAACTGCGCCAGCGCATGGAAACCGAAAACTATGTCAAGGCAGCAGGCCGCAGCGCCACCATGGACATAGTCCCCGAATACCAGGCACGCATCGCGGGTGATTGCCAACTCAAACGACCCATGAAGATCGTCGTCGATTGCGGCAATGGCATTCCTGGCGCATCGGCCCCGGGCGTGCTGCGCGCCTTGGGCTGCGACGTGACGGAGATGTACTCCGAGGTCGATGGCAACTTCCCCAACCACCACCCCGATCCCAGCAAACCGGAAAATCTCGCTGAGTTGATCGCCAAAGTAAAAAGCACCGACGCTGAACTCGGCCTGGCCTTTGATGGTGACGGCGACCGCCTGGGTGTGGTCACCAAAGACGGCCAAATCATTTACCCCGACCGCCAACTGATGTTGCTGGCCACCGATGTGCTCAAACGCAACCCTGGTGGCACCATCATTTTTGACGTGAAGTGCACACAGCGCCTGGCGCCCGCCATCAAAAAAGCTGGCGGCAAAGCCCTGATGTGGAAAACCGGCCACTCCCTCATCAAAGCGCAAATGAAAAAAATCAAAGCGCCGCTGGCTGGTGAAATGAGTGGCCATATTTTCTTTGGCGAGCGCTGGTATGGCTTTGACGATGCCACTTACACCGCCGCACGCATGCTGGAAATTTTGTCGCGCAGCAAAGACCCGAGCAAAGTGCTGAATGGCCTGCCCACCAGCTTCAGCACGCCGGAGCTGAATGTGGCCTGCGCTGAGGGTGAGCCGCACCAGTTGGTCAAGCGTTTGCTGGAAACAGCGAAGTTTCCCGGAGCCCAAGTCACCACCATCGACGGCCTGCGTGCCGACTTCAAAGACGGTTTCGGTTTGATTCGCGCCAGCAACACCACGCCGGTGCTCGTGTTGCGTTTTGAAGGCCATACGCAAAAGGCGTTGGAGCGAATTCAAGCGGCCTTCATGGCTGCACTGAAGGTGGTTAAGCCCGATGCGGCTGTGCAGGCGGCGGCGCATTGAGTTGGTTGAATCGGGCCTATTGAGCCTTGCTTTATTCATATCAAACCACTTTCCGTTCGCCCTCAGCCTGTCGAAGGGCCTTCACCGAGGTACACGCTGGCTTCGACAGGCTCAGCCCGAACGGATGTTTTGTCGTGATTGATGTAACTCTCAATAGATCGTTGACATGACCCTACTCGCCCGCTGGGCCTACAGTTTGTTGCTCACACTGCTGACCCCCGCGTACTTGTTGCGCTTGCTGTGGCGTGCCCGCACTGAACCCTTGTACGTCCATGCTTTGGGGGAGCGATTCGGGTTGTATTCGCAAACGCATGCCAAAGGCCAATGGGTTTGGCTGCACGCGGTCTCTCTCGGTGAAACCCGCGCTGCTGGGGCCTTGGTGAACGCCCTGCGCACGCAAGAGCCGGGCTTGCGTTTATTGCTCACCCACGGCACGGCCACGGGTCGTGAGGCGGGGCGTGCCTTGTTGCGCCAGGGCGATGCCCAGGTTTGGTTGCCTTACGACACACCCGGCGCGGTGCAGCGTTTTCTCAAGCACTTTGAACCCCGGGTGGGGGTGTTGATGGAGACTGAGGTTTGGCCGCAGTTACTGCACCAAGCGCATCGCCAACGGGTGCCCATGGTGCTTGCCAATGGTCGTTTGAGCGAACGCAGCCTGCGGCGTGGTCAACGATTCAGTGCTTTGTTGCGGCCTGCCGCAAAACAACTGCGTTTGGTCATGGCGCAAACCGAAGGCGACGCCCAGCGCTTCCAACTGTTTGGTGCGCCTGAGGTGGTGGTTGGCGGCAATCTGAAGTTTGACATGCAGCCCGACGAGGCGCAGCTTGCCATGGGGCGCAATTGGCGCAGCTTGTTGAGTCGCCCCGTGGTGCTGGCGGCCAGCACCCGCGAGGGTGAAGAAGCGCCGCTCTTGGCCGCGTGGAAAAAACAAACGGCTGGTTTGCCGCAAGCACCCCTGCTCGTGATCGTGCCGCGTCATCCGCAGCGGTTTGATGAAGTGGCCGGTCTGATTGAGTCTGCGGGCTTGGTATGCGAACGCCGCAGTGGATGGACGCAAGCGCCTCATCCGCAGTCACTCCAAGCCGACGTGTGGCTCGGTAACTCCATGGGCGAAATGGCGCTGTACTACAGCCTGGCCCATGTCTCTTTGCTTGGGGGCAGTTTCGCGCCTCTGGGCGGCCAGAACTTGATTGAAGCTGCGGCATGCGCTTGCCCCGTGGTGATGGGGCCGCACACCTTCAATTTTGCGCAAGCGGCAGAGTTGGCACTTCAGGCGGGGGCGGCTTGGCGAGTTGCCGATGTTGATGCAGCCATGGCGCGAGCCCTGTATCTGTTTTCTTCGAGCGAGTTGGCAGAGGCGTCTGCACGGGCTACTGGTTTTGCGTCGGCTCACCGAGGCGCAGCGGTCAACATGGCGCAAGCCGTGATTTCACTCCTGTGATCGCGGCATGAAGTTCAGCGTTTCCCAAGGCCAGACAGCGCCGACAATGGCGCTCATGACCGACAACAAACCCTCTCCATCTTCACTGGCTTTTGGCAGCCTGCCGCTACCACCCGCCGCCTTGGCCAATTTGGCTCAATTGGGCTATGAGCAAATGACGCCCATCCAGGCCGCGACCTTGCCGCTGGCTTTGGCAGGGAGAGACCTCATTGCCCAAGCGAAAACCGGCAGTGGCAAAACGGCGGCATTTGCTTTGGCCTTGCTGACCAAACTCAACCCCAAACAATTCGCTGTGCAGGCCCTGGTGCTGTGCCCCACGCGCGAGTTGGCCGACCAAGTGACCCAAGAAGTGCGTCGCCTGGCGCGGGCCGAAGAAAACATCAAGGTGCTCACCTTGTGCGGTGGCAGCACCATGCGCCCGCAACTGGCCAGCCTGGAGCACGGTGCGCACGTGGTGGTGGGTACGCCTGGGCGCGTCATGGATCACCTGGAGCGCGGCAGCCTGCGGCTGGATTCGCTCAAAACCCTGGTGCTCGACGAAGCCGACCGCATGCTGGACATGGGTTTTTTCGACGACATCAGCGTCGTCGCCAAACAATGCCCCAAAAACCGCCAAACTTTGTTGTTCTCGGCCACCTACCCCGAAGGCATAGCCAAACTCAGCCAGGCTTTCATGCGCGAGCCGCAAGAGGTGAAGCTGCTGGCCCAGCATTCGTCCCAAAAAATCCGCCAGCGTTTTTACGAGGT
Organism: Burkholderiales bacterium; assembly: GCA_046094425.1. Taxonomy (GTDB): domain Bacteria; phylum Pseudomonadota; class Gammaproteobacteria; order Burkholderiales; family Burkholderiaceae_C; genus JANPCX01. The sequence continues at coordinate 7,839 of JBJTHI010000216.1, forward strand.
GAAGGAGGACGAGCGCTTGCATGCCGTGTCCCTGCTGCTCAACCACTACCGCCCGGCCAGCACCCTGGCGTTTTGTAATACCAAACAGCAATGCCGCGACTTGATTGAAGTGCTGCGCGCCCAGGGCTTTTCAGCCCTGGAACTGCATGGCGACCTCGACCAACGCGACCGCGACCAGGTGTTGGTGCAGTTCGCCAACGGCAGCACCAGCGTGCTCGTGGCCACCGATGTGGCGGCGCGCGGGCTGGACATTGCGCAACTGGAAGCGGTGATCAATGTGGACATCACCCCCGATGTCGAGGTGCACACCCACCGAATTGGCCGCACGGGCAGGGTCGATGCCGAGGGTTGGGCCTTCAGCCTGGCCAGCCTCGATGAGATGGGCCGCGTTGGCAACATTGAAAAAGAAATGGGGTTCACCCGAGTTCGACACCAAGCGCTGTAAGTTTTTGATCTGTATAGGGCAGCCTGTCGGAATTGCCACTACAACAGGGTCAGCTGGGCATCGACGGTGGGTTTCTTGA
>JBJTHI010000217.1:0-5585 GCA_046094425.1 Burkholderiales bacterium
TCCATCGGCTCGCGATTTATGCTCCACGCTTCCTTCCCACACTCGGTCACCCTCATGCAGTTGCGCTTCACTTCACTCGCTGTGACCAGCTCGTGGCGGGACTTGCACCCGCAGGAGTGCGCCCATGCTGGGCGCACAAAACAAAGCCCCGAACAGCGAACCGTGCGGGGCTTCCTATGAAGATTTGGTGGTGGAGTATAACAGAAAACCAAACCCACATATCAGCAGTCTCTCAGCCCCGGTCGGAAGCCTTGAGACCCTCGCGCGATTCCGGGGAAGGATTTCGCGCAACCGCACATGCCCATGATTGTAAGTTCAGAGAGGCTGATTGGCACTCGCAGTTGCCGCAACTGCCAGGGAATCTGGGGGCTGCAACTTGGCTTTCCTCTCGTTTGTCGCCGTAATGCCCGGCACGAACGACGAAAGGAAATGCCATGCAAACCGAACCCGCCTTCACCGAAGCGGAGCTCGCACGTCGGTGGAACGTCAGCATCAAGACCCTGCAGCGCTGGCGCAGCGAAGAACGCGGCCCGCCGTACATCAAGCTCTCAAAGGCCATCCGCTATCCAGTCGATGAGATCGTCACCTATGAGCAGGCGATCCGCCAGGGCATGTCCCACGAAGTGCCGCTGCCATCCTTGAACGACGCGCAGCCCGTTGTCGAATCTCCCGCGCCCGCCACCCCCGAACCAAAGCGGTACTACTTGAGCGAGGCCTTCGCACTCATCGCGCAGTACGGCAGTCTTGAAGCGGCCGAGGCCGCGCTGACGGAGGCGCGCGATGAAACCCAAGGTTGATGCCGATAGACAGGGTGTTGTGGCCAGCCCGGATCAGCCAGACCTCACGTATCCGGTCCTCGATGAAAACCAGTTGTCCTCAAGGTGGAATCTCTCACCCAAGACGCTGCAAAAGTGGCGATCGGAAGGAATCGGCCCGCCCGCCTGGCACCTCAACAGATCTGTCCGTTACCTTCTGATGGAGGTTGAAGCCTTCGAGCGCAAGGCTCGGGTCACTTGGAAATCCCCTGCCAGACGCCCGTTGTCCGAATCCTCGCCCACGGCACGTGAAGACGCCATCGAGCAGATGAGGCAGAAGCGGCCTGAACGCCGTGATCGGGTTTTCTACTCAGCCAAAGAGGTGGTCGACATCACTGGATTGCCCGGTTACTGGATTCACCAGAATCAGGAACGCCTGCGGCTCGGCATTCCGTTCTACCGGATCGCAAACGGTGACGTCATCCGCTTCAGCATCGAGGAACTCTTCCTCTGGGAGATGCATCACCTGCGCCCATGCCGGTACCCGGCAAACGGGAATGCTGACGCCCCGTAGTTGGGGCGGTCGTGGCGAAGTGTGTTGCCCTGCGTTCCGATATTTCGTTGATTAGTTGAAATTGGAGAACAAATGGAACACACTCCATCAATGCTCTCCGAGACCCACACCCAGCGCATCCTTGATCTGGCCAGCCAGAGAGGACTGCTGCGTGCCAGCGATTTGGACGCCATCGGCTCGCCCCGGGTCATCCTGACGCGCATGACTGCAGCAGGACTGCTGGAACGGGTCGGGCGTGGTCTTTACCGTCTGCCAGGCGCACAGGTGACGGAATTTGAGAGTCTTGCCCTTGTCGCCACCAGGGTGCCACAAGCCGTGTTCTGCCTGCTCACCGCACTCCAGTTTCACGGGCTGACCACCCAACTACCGCGTCAAGTCTGGATCGCCATGCCACGCGGCAGCCACTCACCCCGGATCGACTATCCGCCGATCCGGATGGTTCAGATGGCCGGTAGCGCTCATCTGGCAGGCGTCGAGGAGCACTTGTGCAACGGGGTAAAGGTGCAGATCTACAGCCCGGCCAAGACCGTGGTCGATTGCTTCAAACATCGCAACAGGATCGGTCTGGATGTGGCGCTGGAGGCCTTGAAAGACGCATGGAGGACGCGCAAGGCGTCTGCAGATGATTTGTGGCGCTACGCTCAGGATTGCCGCGTCGCCACCGTGATGCGCCCCTACATGGAAGCAGTCGCCCACGACTGACGCCACGGCCGCCGAGACGGGCGGGCTTCTCTTTGGTTTAAAAATTTGGTAGGATGACGGTTGTTTTAAACCCAACCCGAGGAGGCGTCATGATTGCAGATCGCATTCGTCAAGCACGATTGGCGGCAGGTCTGACCCTGGGTGCGTTGGGCGAACAGGTGGGGGTTTCTCACACCGCCATCCAGAAGTACGAGAAGGGTCTGCTGACGCCGTCGTCGACTCAGCTGCTCAAGCTGGCCCGCGCCTGCGGCATCCGGACCGAGTACTTCTTTCGCACGCATACGGTTGAACTGCTGCAGCCCGAGTTCCGCAAGCTCTCGACCTTTGGCAAGACGGCGCAGGATGCGCTGAAGATCAAGGTCGTCGAGTTGGTGGAGAAGCGCGTGGAGTTGCTCGGCGCATTTCCCGAATTGCCGTTCCCGGCGTTTGCGCCGCCCGCGAATCTGCCCGAGCACATCACCTCGCTGGATGAGATCGATGCGTTCTCGGATTCGGTCCGCAACGCTTGGCAGTTGGGGCTGAATCCGATTGCTGACCTCACCGACACCCTCGAAGGCCTTGGCTTGCTGGTCATCGTGGTCGACGAAGAAAACCCGGGCTTCTCTGGCTTGACGGCTAAGTCTCGAACCGTTGATGGCCGGGAGTATCCGGTCGTGGCTGTTTCCAAGCGCTGGCCCGGTGATCGGCAGCGGTTCACGCTGGCGCATGAGCTGGGGCACCTGCTGCTCGAAGGACGACTGGCTGACGGCATCAACGAAGAGAAAGCCTGCGACCGGTTCGCCGGTGCCTTCCTGGCTCCGCGTGTCGCGGTGTTGCAGTTGCTTGGGGCACAACGCCATGCGCTGGAATGGCAAGAGCTGCATGTGCTCAAGCACGAGTTCGGTCTGTCGATGACTGGATGGCTGCAGCGCGCCAAACAGTGTGGCGTGATCACCGAGGCCGCTCACCTCGCTATGTTCAAGCGGTTTTCGGCCAGGGGCTGGCGCAAGACCGAGCCTGGCGAACCACTGCCGAAAGAGCATCCCCGACTGTTTGATCAGTTGGTGTACCGCGCCTTGGCCGAGCAATACATTTCCGAAGGCAAGGCGGCGGAACTGCTGGGCATCCCGATGATGCGCTTCCACAAAGAACGCCAGCTGGAGTCATCGGATGCGGTTGCTCATCAGTGATGCGAACATCTTGATCGATATGGAAGCGGGAGCGTTGATGGAGACGCTCTTCCAGCTTCCGATGCAGTTCGGCATCCCTGACCTGCTGTACTACGAAGAAATTGAACCGGGCAGCCCTGGCCTTGAGGACCTGGGCTTGCAGGTCATGGAGGTCAACGGCGACTTCGTGGCGTATGCCGAGCAGTTGCCAGGCCAGCACAACCATCTGCTTCCCGCGAAAAACGGTCCCAAGCCCAGTCACAACGACTACTTGGCACTGGCGCTTGCGAAGCAGGAGACCTGTACCTTGCTGACCGGCGACGCCAATTTGCGGATTGTTGCCAACAAGGAGCAGGTCAACGTCATGGGCACCATCGGGCTGCTGTGCGCCATGATCGAGAACCAACTGCTGTCAGTCGACGACGCATTCAAGGCACTTGACCGAATGAAGTCGGGCAAGTGTCGGTTGCCCTGGACGGAAGCTGAAAAAGTACTGAACGCGCTGCGTTGATCAGGTTCTGCCATCGGCAGGCAACCACTGCGGGCCAGTGGCTTTAGGCCAATGCCCGCTGCAACACGCTCCATGCGGTAGCCCAGTCGATCCGCTGTTCACATCCGCTCCTGCTCCAAACGAACGTTTTACCCCCAGCGCTTCGCGGATCTGCCGTTCAATGGTGGAGATACGATCCAGTAATGGGAGCACACGGCACGTGAAGACGCCGTCAAGCAGATGAAGCAGACGCGGGCCGCACGCCGCGATCAGGTTTTTTACTCCGCCAAGGATGTGGTCGACATCACTGGATTGCCCGGTTACTGGATTCACCAGAATCAGGAACGCCTGCGGCTCGGCATCCCGTTCTATCGGATCGCAAACGGTGACGTCATCCGCTTCAGCATTGAGGAACTCTTCCTCTGGGAGATGCATCACCTGCGCACATGCCGGTACCCGGCTCATCTCACCCCTTTCTCCAAGGACTCAATGTAGTTTTGCCAGATCGATTCTCCTAGCCCAGACGCTCTGGGTCTGACAGGTCGGGCCTGCCGCCCCCCAACCACAAAACTGCCAACACCAACGGCAAATAGGCAGCCACCACAAACGCCACCGACCCAGCCGGCCATTGCACACACGCCCAGGCCCAAGGCGCGAGCCACAGCCCGTTGACTGCAACCACGAGCAAGGTCACCGCGCGATGCCCCGCCTTGCGGCCACCCTGCCACCGCCGGGACAAGCGTTGGTAGGCATGGCTGCGATGCGCTTCATACCAACGTTCCCCGCGCAGCATGCGGGTGAGTAGCGTGACGGTTGCATCGGTCACAAAAACAGCCGCTAGCACCAGCCAGGCCGCGTAACTCAACCAACCGGCCTGAACACAAAGCAGCGCCAGTGCAAACACCATGAACGCCAGCCAGGTGCTGCCCACATCACCCATGAAGATTTTGGCGGGCGGCCAGTTGAGCAGCAAAAAGCCCACCGTTGCTGCTGCCACGCACAGCATCCACATCCAAACGGGACTGTGAACCGCCTGCGGCTCGGCCCACAGCGCCAGCACCGCACCGGCCAGCAACATGAAGATAGCCTGCACCCCGGCAATGCCGTCGATACCGTCCATGAAATTGAACAGGTTGATCCACCATACGCCAGCCAGCAGCAACAGCCCAAACAGCATCCAGCCAGTCACCTGAAACGCCAGCCCACCGCTCAAGGCCAATGCGGGCAAATCACCCAGCGCAATCAGCCCCCCTGCGCAAACCACCACCTGCACGCCGAATCGCACCCGAGCGGGCAGGTGCGCCATATCGTCGCGCAACCCCACCGTAGCCAGCACGGCAGCGAGCCCGAGCAACAACCCACCGACCATCCAGCCAGAGAGCAGCACCAAGGCGATACCGGCAAGGCTACCAGCCACCACAATGCCCAGACCGCCGCCATTCGGGGTTGGGTAGTCATGCGATGAGCGGTGATTGGGCATTTGCACCAGGCGCAGCGCCTCGGCACGGCGAAGCACCCACGCCGCCACACCCCTGGCCAGCAGGGCGGTCGTCGCGAGCAAGACCAACAGAATCACCAACAGGTTCATCGCGGCACATCCTTCGCCGTCAGCGCAAAACCCCTGGGCTTGAAGCCAAAATCCCGTGCTGCTTCAGCGTGGTCGAACACCAGATCCTGGTTCATGCGCTCGGCCATGGCTGCCGACCAATGCCCATAACGCGGCAAGCGCCGCAGCATGGCCCCCGCCAGGCGGAAGGCCCACAGCGGCACAGTCACCCGAAGTTCGACACTTCAGAGCTGAGGCGGGACGCTCGGGTCAATGAAATCAAGCACTTATGAGCGGTTTGTTGAGATTGGTGTAGTGGCAGGACCTGCTTTGTAAAGTATTGGCAGATAGTGGTGTTTCCGTTAGACTC
>JBJTHI010000218.1:0-10583 GCA_046094425.1 Burkholderiales bacterium
ACCACTGGGGCATCGTCAAGGCCGACATCGGCATACGCGGCCAACGCATTGCGGCTATTGGCAAAGCCGGCAACCCCGATGTGCAGCCAGGCGTGGACATCGTGATCGGCCCAGGCACCGAGATCATCGCCGGCGAAGGCCTGATCGTCACGCCCGGCGGCGTCGACGCCCACATCCACTTCATCTGCCCGCAGCAGATCGAAGAGGCGCTGTCCAGCGGCATCACCACCATGTTCGGCGGCGGCACGGGCCCCGCCACCGGCACCTTTGCCACCACCTGCACCCCGGGCCCCGCCAACATTGCACGCATGCTGCAAGCGGCCGATGCCTTTCCGATGAACCTCGGCTTCCTCGGCAAAGGCAATGCCAGCCGCCCCGAAGCCCTGCGCCAGCAAATTGAGGCCGGTGCCATCGGCATGAAGCTGCATGAAGACTGGGGCACCACACCCGCCGCCATCGACACGTGCCTGAGCGTGGCCGAAGAAACCGACACCCAAGTGGCCATCCACACCGACACGCTGAACGAAAGCGGCTTTGTGGAAGACACCATCGCTGCCTTCAAAGGCCGCACCATCCACAGCTTCCACACCGAAGGCGCGGGCGGTGGCCATGCGCCCGACATCCTCAAGGTGGTGGGCGAAAACAATGTGCTGCCTTCCAGCACCAACCCCACGCGGCCCTACACGGTCAACACCATCGACGAGCACCTGGACATGCTCATGGTCTGCCACCACTTGGACGCCAGCATTGCCGAAGACCTGGCTTTTGCCGAAAGCCGCATCCGCCGCGAAACCATTGCCGCCGAAGACATCCTGCACGACCTCGGTGCCATCAGCATGATGAGCAGCGACAGCCAGGCCATGGGCCGCGTGGGCGAAGTCATCATCCGCACCTGGCAAACGGCGCACAAAATGAAAGTGCAGCGCGGCGCCTTGCCCGGCGACAGCAACAAAAACGACAACACCCGCGTTAAACGTTACATCGCCAAATACACCATGAACCCGGCCCTGGCCCACGGCATTGCACACGAAGTCGGCAGCGTGGAAGAAGGCAAATGGGCCGACCTGGTGTTCTGGAAACCCGCCTTCTTCGGCGTGAAACCCTCACTCATCATGAAAGGCGGCTTCATCGCCGCCGCCGCGATGGGCGACCCCAACGCCAGCATCCCCACCCCACAACCGGTTCACTACCGCCCCATGTTCGGTGCCTTCGGCGGCGCGTTGCACAAAGGCTCCATCACTTTTCTCAGCCAAGCCGCCGTCACTGGCAATGTGCAAGACATGCTCAATCTGCACAAACACATCGGCCTCGTCAAAGGCTGCCGCACGGTGAAAAAAGAACACATGATTCACAACCACTATGCCCCGCGCATGGAGATTGACGCGCAAACGTATGAGGTGCGGGCGGACGGGGTGTTGTTGACCTGCGAGCCAGCGACGGTGTTGCCTATGGCGCAGCGGTATTTTTTGTTTTGAGTGGGGTCAATCCACGAGAGAAAACCCGTTCGCCCTGAGCTTGCCCAAGGGCTTGGCGAACAACTCAAACAAGGCAGACTTGCCTCCCAGACACCAACCATGCCCACCGACCTCCTCCCCCCACTCCCCCTGCTCCTGGCCTTCATCGCCGCCAGCTTGGCCCTGGCGTTGACGCCGGGTCCCGCCGTGGTCTACATCCTCACGCGCACCTTGTCGCAAGGCCGGGCATCGGGCTTGGCGTCGGTGCTCGGTGTGGCCTTGGGCAACCTCGGCAATGCGGTGGGCGCAGCGGTGGGGCTGGCGGCGTTGTTTGCAGTGTCGTCGCTCGCGTTCACGGTGGTGAAGTGGGCAGGGGCAGCGTACCTCATCTATTTGGGTGTGCGGTTGTTGCGCTCCCAAGACGACGCTGAGGCTGCTTCCATCCGAGTACCCCTGCTCGCCTGGAGCAAGGTGTTCCGCGATGGCTTTGTGGTGGCCTTGCTCAACCCCAAGACCGCCCTCTTCTTCGCCGCATTTTTGCCGCAATTCATGAGCCCCCACGCCAACCACTTGCTGCAAAGCCTGTTGCTGGGCAGCGTGTTCGTGGCGGTGGCCGCCTGCATGGACTTGGCCTATGTGTTGCTCGCCAGTTGGCTCGCCCCGCGTTTAACGCGCAGTGGCGGGCAAGCACGCTGGGGGCGACGTGTGGCGGGTGGATCGTTCATTGGCTTGGGGTTGTTGACGGCCATGGGCGGACAAGCCAAGCCAACCGCCTAAATACTGGAAATCGCGCCGCGCCGCTTGATTTTTGAAGCATAGCCACACATAATTCACACATATTATGTGTTCACATAGGATGTGCATTTAAAGCGCCCTTTGAACAAGGAGTGAAACGCCATGATCATCACTTTGGCCGTGGACGAGCAGGTGGCCGAGAGGGCGCGGCAGGCGGCGCAAGCCATGGGGAAAAGCCTGAACCAAGCCGTGCGCGAGTACCTGGAGCGTTTGGGTGGGGAGCAGCAGCGCATCGCAGCCGCCGAGGCCTATAAAAAGTCGGCACTGGCCTCGCCCTACCAGCTCAAAGGTTGGCGCTTCAACCGAGACGAGATCAATGAGCGTTCGTAGTTTCATTGACACCAATGTGCTGGTCTATGCCGACTCCAGCGACACACCCGAGAAACAGCACCGCGCGGTGGACTTGATTCACGCGCACCACATTGCCGGGTCAGGCGTGCTGTCCACCCAGGTGCTGCAAGAGTTCACCGCCACCGCGCTGCGCAAGCTGCTGATGCCGCCCGCGGTAATTCATGAGCGGCTGGATTTTTTCGCAGGCTTTGAAATTGTGAACAGCTCGCCACTGCTGATTTCGCAGGCTTTGCAGGTCAAGGTGCGGTGGAATTTGTCTTTCTACGACGCGCTCATCGTGCAAGCAGCCATTCAAAGTGGCTGCGCAGAATTGCTGACCGAAGACCTTCAGCACGGTGCCATCATGGCAGGCGTGAAAGTCGTTAACCCGTTCAAATCAATTTAATGCCCTGCTCTGTGAAGCCGGGAATATCGCAGCTACGGTTTCAACAGCAGCAACCAACCTTGGATTTGCCATCCAGCGCCAATGTGTGGACAATGTGCACACACTCCAACCGCATTTGAACCCATGAGCACCGCCACCTCCGTCATCAACCTGCGCACCCCACCCGCCCAGCGTGAGCTGATTGACCGTGCGGCACGCTTGCAGGGCAAAAGCCGAACCGACTTCATGTTGGAGGCATCGCGCGAAAAGGCCGAACAGGTGCTGCTCGACCAAACCTTGTTCACCGTCAGCACCAAACAGTTCAAGGCCTACCAAGCCTTGATGGATGCGCCGCTGCGTGACAACGCAGCCGTTCAAAAACTGCTGGCCAAGCGTGCGCCTTGGGAAAAGTGAACCCACCCGCCACGCGCTCGTCGGTGCCGCAACAACCAACACCGTTGACCGCTTCACACCTGACAGATACGTTTGACTGCGGCCATCCGTCTCTCAATTCTTGGCTGCAAAAGCGGGCTTTTGGCAACGCCGCGTCGGGTGCATCCAGAACCTATGTAGTGTGCACGGATGACCAGAAGGTGATTGGCTACTACGCGCTGGCGGCGGGATCCATCGCAGCCGGTGCAGCCCCCGGCGCTCTGCGACGCAACATGCCCGACCCCTTGCCGGTGATCGTGCTGGGGCGCTTGGCGGTGGACAATGCGCATGCGGGCCAGGGCATAGGCCAAGGTTTGCTGAAGGATGCGGTGTTGCGTTCGCTTCAAGCGGCACAACTGATTGGGGCACGGGCTTTGCTTTGCCATGCAGTGGACGAACAAGCCAAGGCCTTCTACCTGAAACATGGTTTTGTCGAGTCGCCCTCTGAACCCTTGACCGTATTGCTTGGCTTGCGCACCGCTCCCTGACGCCGCCTCCCTGAATCACCAACAAGAACACCCCCATGCTCACCATCAACAAACTCCTCCCCCAAGGCCAAGGCCTGGCTCCTGTGCTGCTCAAACGTGCAGCTCACCTTGAGCTGGACTGGGACGTGCGCCAGAAAAGCCGTTTTGATGCGACCGACTCACAAGGCCGCACGCTCGGCGTGTTTTTGCCGCGTGGCAGCGTGGTGCGCGGTGGGGATGTGTTGGTGGCCGAAGATGGTTCGCTCATTCGAGTGCTGGCTGCGCCGCAGGCGGTGCTCAAGGTGACGTTTTGCAGCACGCATGGGTCGGCGTTTGATTTGACGCGCGCGGCCTACCACCTGGGCAACCGCCATGTGGCTTTGCAGTTGGCACCGGATCATTTAAAGCTGGAGCCCGACCATGTGCTGGCCGACATGCTGCGGCAGATGCACCTCGCCGTGCAGGAAGTGAACGAGCCCTTTGATCCCGAAGCAGGCGCTTATGGGCAAACGGGTGGAGGGCACGGCCATGGACACGACCACACCGGGCATCACCACGGCCATGCACACCCCCCCGCTGCAAGTGCTGCTGCCCCCCATGTGCATGGCCCAGGCTGCAATCATGGTCACGATCATGAACACAACCACGTAGCTGCCGCAGCGGCGAACAAACGCAAGCCGCTGTCCATTCCCATTCAAGCAGCACCTGCACCGCATGTGCACGGCCCTGGCTGCGGTCACGACCATGACCACGACCACCACTGAACTGCCAGCGGCCGCAAGCCAGAGCGCAGCCGCCGAACACCCGACCCACAGCGCCCCTCTCAGCGCCCACGCCCTGCTGCACCTGATGTGGCTGGCCTCGCCCGCCTTGCCCGTGGGTGGTTTCAGTTATTCCGAAGGGCTGGAAGCGGCAGTAGACAGCGGGAGTGTCAGCAGCGAGTCGCAGGCCAACCGCTGGCTGCAAGACCAATTGCAACTCAGCCTGGCGCGCTGCGAACTGGCCGTGGTGGCGCAGGCGTTTGACGCTTGGCGCGATGGTGATCTTGAACGTGTGCAAGCCCTGAACCACTGGGTGCTGGCCACACGCGAGAGCAGCGAATTGCGCCAGCAAACCCAGCAAATGGGCCGCTCGCTGGCCGAGTGGTTGAAGAACCAAACCTTGACCACCGAAGATGACAAAGGCCCTCTCAAGTCAATCGCCGGGCCGCTCCCAAGATTGACTTGGCCCCCACGGGGGGCCGATCCCTGTATTTCGGGGAGCGGGGGGCCCCATGACTCTCGCGTGCAACAACTCGCCTCACTGCCACCCTCACCCACCTGGCCCGTCGCATTTGCTTTGGCGGCCCAACAAACCGCTGCCCCCGTACGCGAAACCCTTCTCAGCTTGGCCTTTGGCTGGGCCGAGAACATGGTGCAGGCCGCACTCAAAGCCGTGCCCTTGGGGCAAAGTGCGGGGCAGCGGGTGCTGGCTGCCTTGTGCGCGCAAATTCCTGCGGCGGTGGAACAGGCATTGAATTTGCACGATGACGAGCGCCAAGCGCACAGCCCCATGCTGGCGATTTTGTCGGCCCAACACGAAACCCAATACTCCAGGCTTTTTCGATCATGAACACCACCGCTTCACAAAGCAGCAGCGCACTTCATCACATCGCCAACCGCAGCAAAAAACTGCCTCCCCTGCGCGTGGGCGTGGGTGGCCCGGTGGGCTCGGGCAAAACCACCTTGGTCGAAATGCTGTGCAAAACCATGCGCGAACAGTACGACCTGGTGGTGGTCACCAACGACATTTACACCAAGGAAGACCAGCGCCTGCTCACCGTGGCTGGTGCGCTGGAGGCCGAACGCATCATGGGCGTGGAAACCGGCGGCTGCCCGCACACCGCGATTCGTGAAGACGCCTCCATCAACCTGGAAGCCGTGGATCGCATGCTGGAAAAATTCCCCAATGCCGACATCGTCTTCATCGAAAGCGGTGGCGACAACCTGGCCGCCACCTTCAGCCCCGAACTCAGTGACTTGACCATCTATGTCATCGACGTGGCCGCAGGCGAAAAAATCCCCCGCAAAGGCGGCCCCGGCATCACCAAGAGCGACCTCTTCGTCATCAATAAAACCGACCTCGCACCTTACGTCGGCGCGAACCTGGACGTGATGCAGGCAGACACCACCCGCATGCGCTCTGGGCCACAAGGGCTCAAGCCTTTTGTCATGACCAATTTAAAAACCAAGGCGGGCTTGGATGCAGTGGTGAAGTTCATTGAGACCAAGGGCTTGCTGGTGGCGTAAGGTGGGCTGCGTTGAGCTGCTTTTCGCCTGATGCCAACCCTGACCACAGATCAGCTTCTGTTGGGTTGATGCTGTCGTCAATTCTGTTTTTTTCCAGACAAGACACAAAGTTGTCATGCATGCATTGAAAGACCTGGGTCTTCTTGTTGCTGCGGCGGTCGGAAGCGCTCTCTATTGGAAGCTCGGATACAGCATCGGCCTTCCTTTACTCCTGCTTGTGGTGAGCCTCGCTATTGTTGGCAGAGGTAATCGTCTTTTGTGGCTTGCTATCTTCCCCCTGCTGAGCTGCCTCATTGCGACACTTACTTACCTGCTATTCAGCCTGTTTCCGGAAACTCCGGAATTTCCAAAACTCCTCGCCCTCTTCACCTTGGTTACGTTAATTCCGGCCGCCGTCCTTTGGTCAGCCGCGAAATTCAAGTCGGTACGTGGCAGGAGCAAGACCAAAATGCCCGATAAGCTCGACCCCCTGGGCGCACAAAAAAGCCCTCCGCATGTGTAGCTCAAGAGCTACAATTCAACATGCACGTCGAGAAGACAAATGAGTACCGCGAGTGGATCGACGGCCTTCGGGATGTGGCCGGGCGGGCACGGGTGCTGATGCGTGTTGACCGCCTGATTCACGGCAACCCAGGTGACCATCGCAACCTCACGGAAGGCGTGTCGGAACTGAGAATCGACACTGGGCCGGGATACCGGGTGTATTACGCACAACGAGGCGAGCGCTTGCTGCTATTGCTGGTTGGTGGCAGCAAGTCATCGCAGTCCAAAGACATTGCCAAGGCACTGCAACTGAACCGCGACTATGAGGAGTGACAACATGAGAATTGCTGCTGCAAAAAAGAAGGTGAAAACCAAAGCCAGCGCCTATGACGTGGCCGAGCACCTACGAACGCCCGAAGAAATGGCTGCCTACCTGGACGCTTGGCTGGACGAAGCGCCCGATGATGTGTCGGGAATCGCCCGCGCGTTGGGTGATGTGGCGCGAGCCAAAGGCATGTCGCTGGTCGCCAAGGAAGCCGGGCTGAGTCGAGAAAGCCTCTACCGCGCCCTCAGCGTGGACGGCAACCCCAGCTTTGCCACCGTTCTGAAAGTTGCCAAGGCACTGGGTGTGCGGCTGCACGCCCAGCCGGCATAGCCCCCACCAAGTGGAGCGCCTTGAATCAGCGAATATGGGTCGCCGACTGCAAAGCCCGCACCGCCCCCGCCCCCACGCCCGCGCCAAAACGTTTGGCCAACCGTTCGGCCACATTGTCTTTGGGGGTGTAGTCAATCACCTCGGGAGCTTGCACCACTTCTCTGGCCACGAAATCCAGGCTGCCGATGTTGTCTGCCAAACCGAGTTTGATGGCTTCTTCGCCGTTCCAGAACAAACCTGAAAACGTCTCGGGCGTTTCTTTCAAACGTTCGCCTCGGCCTTCTTTCACCACCGTGATGAACTGCTGGTGAATTTGGTCGATCATGGCCTTGGCAAAGGCGGTTTGTTTGGCGTTTTGCGGCGAGAAGGGGTCAAGCATGCCTTTGTTGGCACCGGCTGTGAGCAAGCGGCGCTCAATGCCAAGTTTTTCCATGGTGCCGGTGAAACCAAAGCCGTCCATCAACACGCCAATGGAGCCCACGAGCGAGGCTTTGTCCACATAAATTTCGTCCGCCGCCACAGCGATGTAGTAGGCACCTGAGGCGCACATTTCTTCCACCACGGCGTAGACCTTTTTGCCGTGCAGGGTTTTGAGGCGTTTGATTTCGTCGTAAATGATGCCGGACTGCACTGGGCTGCCGCCAGGCGAGTTGATGCGCAACACCACGGCCTTGGCACCCACGTCTTCAAACGCGCTGCGCAGGGCAGACACCAATTGCTCGGCACTGGCCTCTGTATCGGCAGCGATCTCGCCACGCACCTCCACCAAAGCGGTGTGCGGGCCGCTGGGCACATTGGAGTGGCCCCGAGCGCCCAGCAAACCCCAAGCGACGATGGCAAACAGCACCAACCAAGCCAAGCGGAAAAAGATGCGCCAGCGGCGCTCGCTGCGACGCTCACGCATGTAGTCGCGTGCGAACTGTTCCAGCACAGGTTCCATGCTGCTCACAGCGGAACTGGTCGCTACTGCTTTTGCAGCAGCGGGCGCAGCCGGTGCTGCATCAAATTCCATGGGCTGGGTGTCGTCTGGCTTCGTGTCTTGCGTCATTCGAGACTTTCAGTTTTTCAGTCAGTAAAAGCGGGTTGGGTGTCGGGGGAAGGATACCAATACACCTGGCCCTCTTTCTCCTGCACTTGCAATGCGGTGAGCTTGCCACGGCCGCAGGGGCCACCAGCGCAGCGCCCGGTATCGGGTTCATACATCGCGCCGTGGATAGAGCACATGATGAACTGGCGATCCATGTCGAGGAACTCGCCGTCTTGCCAGTCCATTTCGGTGGGCACATGCACGCAGCGGTTCAAGTAGGCCACCACCTGGCCTTCAAAACGCAGCGCAAAAGCGCGGGCGGGCTCGCGGTAGTGGAGCACGTCAAAGGTGATGGCTTTGCCGCGCTCCTGCAAGTCTTCAGAGGCACACAAGTGCTGCGGTGCAGGGTCGGTTTCAAGCATGGGCCAACAACCAGGTTTGCAAATCCGCCACCGAGTGGGCCACATGCAGGGGCGACAAATCGGCGAACGTTTCGTGGTGATGCGCCCCATAGGCCACGCCTAAACTGGCAGTCCCCGCGTTGGCGGCCAGTTGCAGGTCGTGGGTGGTGTCACCAATCATCAAGGTGCGCTCAGGCGGAACGTCGAGCTCGGCCATCAGCTCGAGCAACATTTGCGGGTGCGGTTTGGAAGCCGTTTGGTCGGCGGTGCGACTGGCGTGAAACACATCGTGCAAGCGACTGGTGGCCAGGGCCTCATCCAGCCCACGGCGTGACTTGCCCGTGGCCACCGCCAGCAGGTGGTTGCGCTGCTTGAGCAGCGAGAGCATGGGCAGTGTGCCGTCGAACAAGGTGATGTCGTGTTGCCGCTGCACGTAGTGAAAGCGGTAGCGCTGGCCGAGCAAAGGGTACAGATCGGGCGACAACTCGGGCGCGGCATGGGCCAGCGCATCGTTCAAACCCAGGCCAATCACATAACGTGCTTCGGTGTCGGTCGGGATTTTGGTGCCCACGTCGGCACAGGCGGCCTGAATACTCTGGGCGATGAGTGCCGTGGAGTCGAACAAGGTGCCATCCCAGTCGAACACGATGAGGTCAAAACGGCGTTGTGTTTTCATGTCGTTGGCTGTTGAAGAGCCGTTATCAAGTTCAAACATTCTGCGGGAAGCGGTGCTTGCAGTTCGACAGTTTCACCGGTGTGGGGGTGCTCAAAGCGCAACTGAGCTGCGTGCAAAAACATGCGATCAAAACGCTGGCCACTGACCCACTCGCCTTTGGCCAAAGACTTGTTCAGCGCAAAGTCACCGTATTTTTCATCACCCACGATGGGGTGGCCTTGGCTTGCCAAATGCACACGAATTTGGTGGGTGCGACCCGTTTTGATGGTGACATCGAGCAAGGTGAAGTCTTCATAAACTTCACGCACCTGAACCAAGGTGATGGAGCGGCGGCCTTCCTCGTGGTCGTCGTCCACCACACGCACGCGGCGTTCACCGGCTGAATCAAAAAACTTATGCAACGGAATATCGATCACCTTTCTGTTGCGCGGCCACTGCCCTGTGACCAAAGCTGAATAGGTTTTGCCAGTTTCGCGCTGACGAAATTGTTCCTGCAAAGCCACCAAGGCTTGGCGCTTTTTGGCGATGATGAGCAGGCCCGAGGTTTCTTTGTCCAGCCGGTGAACCAGCTCCAAAAAACGTGCCTCCCGCCGCGCCTGGCGCAATTGTTCAATCACGCCGCTGCTCACGCCGCTGCCGCCATGCACGGCCACCCCGGCAGGTTTGTTGATGACGAGCAAAGAGTCGTCTTCCATCACCACCGGAAATTCACGCGGCGGCGCGACGCTTGCTTGGGGCTGCCCAACTGACGTGGGCGACAGACGCATTGGCGGCACGCGCACTTCGTCGCCGAGATTCAGGCGGGTATCGGCGCTGGCGCGGCCTTTGTTCACCCTCACCTCGCCGCTGCGTATCACCCGGTAGACGTGGGTTTTGGGCACGCCTTTGAGGCGTTTGATGAGAAAGTTGTCCAGGCGTTGCCCGTCGCCGTCCTCATCCACCCGCACCCAGCTCACCACTGGCACAGATGCCGGTGCGTGCGATGAAACAGGTGGCGGCGCTGGGCGGCGAACGCCAGAACTGGCGGGCAAACCCGAGGCTTTTGTGGGGCGGCGATGGCCTGCTTTACCTGCTCAGGTGTTGCATTTCCGAATGGCCAAACTTTGTTTGGCCCGCCCCATGTTGCAACGTTAAACTCTGAAAAATCAAACACTTACGGCAACAATGTGGTGCAACGCATTATAGGGGGC
>JBJTHI010000219.1:0-6207 GCA_046094425.1 Burkholderiales bacterium
GTCATGCATTGGTCACGTTGATGTCATCCACGGGAGGCACGATGCCTACACTTTCACGGAGAAAACCATGCGGGAGATCCCCTTGCCCACCCTACCCTTGTCTGACCTGCTTGCGCCCGCAGCGCCTCGGAGGTCACTTCACCGACGCCTCAATGCCGGTGACCAGATCTCGCTGGTCAAGGAACGTGACGCGGTACGCTACGACGTGGTTTGGGCGCGTGATCAAGAAGAAGTGAAACAAGCGCAGCAACTGCGCCACCTGGTGTTTGTGCAAGAAATGGGTGCTCGTTTGACGGTGCCCGCAGGCACCCCACCCGGTCACGACGTGGACATGTTTGATGCCCACTGCGAACACTTGTTGGTACGCGCCGTGTCTGAGGATAGCAACCTGGACGAAGTCATTGGCACCTACCGGGTATTAACGCCGGCCGCCGCCAAACGAGCGGGTGGCCTCTACAGTGAAACCGAGTTCGACCTCACCCGTTTGCGCCCACTGCGTGGACGTATGGTGGAGTTGGGGCGCTCCTGCGTTCATCCTGACTGGCGCAGCGGGGGTGCCATCATGGCCCTGTGGGGCGCGTTGACGGAATTCATGGTGCGCAACGACCTGGACACCATGGTGGGTTGCGCCAGCGTGAGCATGCGCGACGGCGGCCACATGGCTGCCAGCCTCTGGAGACGCTTGCGCGAGAGCCACCTGGCAGCAATTGAATACCAGGTGCATCCGCGTTTACCTCTGCCCGTGGACGATTTACAGCAAGACTTGCCGGTTGAAGTGCCCGCGCTCATCAAGGGCTATTTGCGCTGCGGAGCCAAAGTGCTGGGTGCGCCCGCCTGGGATCCCGATTTCAACACCGCCGATTTGCCCATGATGATGCGCATGCAGGATCTGCCTGCACGTTACCGCAAACACTTTTTGGGGCACTAAACCCAACTGGTGCGAGGGCGCTCTACTGCCCTTCGCCAAACTTGTCGTTGAAGAGCTCGACCAATGCTTGGGTGGCGGCAGCTTCGTCAGTCCCGTCCACCTCAAGTTCTACTTCGGAACCCAGGCCGGCGGCCAGCATCATCACGCCCATGATGCTTTTGGCATTCACTCGGCGGCCATTGCGGCTCATGAACACATCACTTTGAAAGCTGCCTGCCAATTTGGTGAGCTTGGCCGAGGCGCGTGCATGCAGGCCCAGTTTATTGCTGATGGTGATCGGGGTTTTGATCATGGTCGTTTCTGTTTTGGCCTGGTTTGTTGCTCTGGTTCTGCGGCTTGGACACGGCCACTTGCATGATGCCCTGGTTGGCACCCGCCACGGCGCGCGCGACCAAGGCGTCTAAGTTGTCGTCGGCGTAACACAGGGAACGCCACAACATGGGCACGTTCACACCGGTCACCACTTTGATGGAACCGAGGTCATCGGCCAAAGCCAGTTGCTGGGCCACATTGCATGGCGTGGCACCAAAAACATCGGTCAACACCAATACTTCGGGCTCGTTCAAGGCCAGCACCATGGCGCGCAACTGCTGCGCAATCTGTTCAGGGGCCATGTCAGGTGGTACGTCCAGGGCGTCGAGCCGCCGCGCGCAATCGGGAAACGTGTGCTGGGCTACCGCTTTCAAGGCAGAAGCCAAGGGCGAGTGGGCAACAATCAACATGGCGGTCATGGTGTGATGATTATCGACCGTTTGGCTGGCCGATCTAGCAGATCAAGGATTCAACTTCAGGTTATCGAAGAAGAAAACCACAGCGTCTGGTTCAAGGGTCTCAGCCATGACAGTGGCCTGGAATACCCAGCGCCCGTGCGAGAAAAACACCATCTGCGCTTGCAGCGAACGCGCCGGGGTTGCGGACAACTTCGCGGTAACAACATCCGCACGGCCTGTCTGTGCTGCCCCGGGAATCAAACGCGGCGGCAAGGTTTGCGAGAAACCGCCGAAGTTCTGTTGGGCGGCGCTCTTCAATGCGGTCACGCCCTGCAACCTGCGCTCGTCACGTTGCATATCCACCGCAGTGACGGCGAAAGTGTGCTGCGCCGCTTTGCACGACACCAGCACAACACGCTCGGAGTTTCCCGCCAAACTGATTTGGCGAGAAAATTGATCGGGTTTGCAGGGGAAAAACGCCGTCAGGCTGGTTCCTGAAATGGGTGTCAGTCGCCAATCCAAAGTCGGCGAACAGGCGACCAATGCCAAGAGGGTAGAAGCCAGCCCGCTAAACAGTACGCCCCTGCGGGTTGATGGTGGGTAACGGCGCATGGGGAAATTATCCCAGGGCGTGGAGGAATTACCCCCTCATTCATGTGCTTGGCCTGCCGCAATGGACATTTTCCCGATGTCCAAATGAATGCGGCCTAGTAACATGCCCCAACGGACGTGGGCCAAGTAAACGCTGCAAAGCGCCCGCTACGCCCACCGAACAAAAAAACATTCGCGCCCGTGGTTTACTCGGGTTGCGCAAGGGATAGCAGGCTGACACATGACTCCATCTCCGAGCAGCGCACCCCAGGTCGACGGGGGATTGGCTGAGTCACAGAACACCGACCAAGCAACCCGTTGGCGCGATTTGGTGAACGCCGTGGGCGAAGAGATTTCCACGCCCTTGACCCAAGCCCTGGAGCGTGTGCATGCGCTGACCACCAGTGGCCGCATCGACCGCAGCAGCTTGCGGGCCTTGCGCGAAGAGGTTGAAACGGCGCGCGCCGTGGGCATCGTGGCGCAACAGATCACACGGCTAGCATCGGGCCGCTTGCGTCAATCGCATGAACGGCTGGATGTGGCGGAGCTGCTCGGCAATGTGCTCACCCACCGTGCGCGCGAGGCGCAGGCACGTGGCATCGTCATCAAATCTAGGCTGCAAGCACTGCCTGTGATTGTGGATGCCTCGTTGTTGTTCGGCCTGCTCAATACCTTGTTGGACTGGGCACTGCGCCACAGCAAGTCAGAAGTGAACTTCACGGTAGAAATGCTGGCGCGCGAACGTTCGGGCCGATTGACTTGCCGTTTTACGCCTTTTGCGGCTGAACAACTCAACGATGGGGCCGCCGTTGACGTATCGCGCGCCAAACTCAACTCCCTGACCTGGCGTTTGCTGGAGCAAACCGCTTGGACCATGGGTTTACCGCTGAGTCGTTTAGAGGAAGGCGGCATCGCCACACTCGCCGTCGATTTTCCTCGAACTGCCCACGAGGCGATGGAAGGCGTGACCAGCATTGAATTGGATGAAGGCTTTGCCGTCTCCTCCAACTCCAAACCGCTGGCTGGTAGCCATGTGCTCATCGTGGCCTCGCGCCGCGAGGTGCGCATGCAATTGCGCGAGTCCATCAAGGACATGGGCCTCATCATCGACATGGTGGCCTCGGTGGAAGAGGCGGCCGACTTTTGCCATGAGGGCCTGCCTCACGCCATCGTGGTGGAAGGCATTTTGCGCGGCGAAGCGTTGAAAAAACTGCGTCTGGAGATCATCAAAGAGGTGCCGGACTTTGCCTTTGTGGAAATCGTGGAAGAAGGCAATCAGTTTGAAATGTCCGGCACAGGCAACCGCAGCGTGGCCCGCGTGGGGCGTGGGGCGATTGAATCTGCCCTGCCCTCGGTGTTGATGTTTGAGTTATCAAAAAGCCTGTGATCGGTTTTTGGCGATCACAGGCTCACCTCAAACCACCAAATACTTTTTTCAGAATGGCACTGCCCGTGCCTATCGGGTCTTGGCGTATCTTGCGCTCCTCCTCGGCAATCATCAAATAAAGGCCGTCCAGCGCCTTGCCGGTGACGTACTGCTGCAAGTTGGCGTCTTCCGCTTTCACCAAACCCAGCCCGGAGGCTTTGGACGCCAGCGAGTTGTACTTATCGGCCACCGCCAATCGTTCGGTGTGTTTGGTAACGATGGGTAGAAATTTTTCACCGAGTGGTGTGCGCGTCTTTTCAGCAAAAAAACGGGTCACGGAATCGTCCCCCCCGGTGATGAGCTTGCGCGCGTCGTCCACGCTCATGCTTTTGACCGCGCTCTTGAGCAACGCCTTGGCCTCGGGCACGGCGGCTTCGGCGGCAGTGTTCATGGCATGCACCAACTCATCCACCCTTTTTTGCTGGCCCATGGCTTTGAGCAATTTGGCAGCATCGTTCAACACACCTGGCAAGGGAATGCGAACTTTGGGATTGTTCAAAAACCCACCGTTCTGGCCGAGCAGTGACACTGCCGCATCGGCACCCCGCTCCAGGGCTGCTTTGACACCGGACGCAGCATCCCCCTCGCTGAACTGAGCCCATACGCGGCTGGGCAAAACACCCGCCGTCAAAACTGCCAAAATCTGAACCAAACTGCTGCGGCGGTGGTTGAATGTCGACATAGGGGCTCCTCAATGAACGTAAAACGAATGGCAGTTGCTGTGGTGGCAACTGCGGCTGTCGGACTGGGAGCTTACTTGGCTTTGCCTGCCTTGTTCACGCCCGAACGCGCGCCCACGGTCAGCTACACCTTGCTCAACGCCACCACCCCCACCACAGCCCAGTGGCAGGGCAAAGTGACCCTGGTTAACTTTTGGGCCACGAGCTGCGTCACCTGCGTGAAAGAAATGCCCGACTTGGTGACCACGCACAACAAATTCAAAGCGCGCGGCTTTGACACCCTGGCCGTGGCCATGGCCTACGACACACCCGCCTATGTGCAACGTTTCACCGAACAACGCCAATTGCCATTTGCGGTGACGATAGACAGCCAAGGTGAGTTGGCCCGCCAATTTGGTGACGTGCAACTGACGCCCACCACCGTGCTCATCAACAAACGCGGTGAAATTGTGAAGCGTTACGTGGGCGAGCCGGACTTCGCAGCGTTGCATGCGCTGTTAGAGAAGTTGCTGGCTGAGAGTTGAGAAATCTCTACGCGGCTCCGTTCGCCCTGGGCTTGTCGAAGGGCTGCGTCAATCAAAGCAAGGACTTCGACAAGCTCAGTCCGAACGGTTGAGAGCAAAGGCTCCTTGAGGCTCGCTCTTCAGCGCTCAAACCACCCCAACCACCAAGCAATCAGCGCCGAAAACAACAACCACGCCACCGTGGTTTCCCAGCGGCGTGTGGTCTCAGTGTCAAACCGATCCCCCAGCAAACGAGCCAACCAATGGGTGCTGGCCGAGTCATCGTGCCTGGCCTTGGTACTCGCCTCCATCTCGCGTACCCAGTCGCGGCGTTTAGCGGTGTCTTGCCGCAACGCACCCAAACGCTGCGCGACCACATGGGGGGCCGGCTTGACCTCATGACGGCGCAAGCTAGGCACCAAACTCCGGAGCACCTCGTGGGCCTGCTGCAAACCAGTGCCCACCTGGGTGGCAGCGCATTGCGTACAACTCAGCACATGTTCATCTGCCAAGGCTGCGCCACAAGCGTGACAGTTGAAGACGCGATGCTGCTGGGGTGTACGGTGCGCCGCTTGGTGCACGGGATCGTGGGCCGTGGCGCCTTCGGGATCCACCGCACGGGCCAGCCGCGCAATGTCGAGCAAGGCCGGTACGCTTGCGCAGTAGCGACAGGCACTGGTTTCGTCACTCGCTAATGCTGAGCCGCAGTTCAAACAATGCAGCGTTCTCCCTTGGCGTTGCAACAGCGTGCGATCCATCGCCGTCAAGGCGCGTAGCAGGCCTTTTTCAGATAGAAATTGGGCAAAGGTTTGTTTGACGCCGTGGCCCTTGTGGCATTCCAACTGGCGCGTTGCGCCCCAGCGGGTTTGGTTGTGGATGAGCTTGAGGCCACCCTGGCAACGCGGGCAATGAATTTTCTCTGACAGGGTTTGGTGAGGCTGCTGCTGGGCCGAGGCCATGGCCCCGACCAACTCCAACATAGAGGCGCCGGTGAGGCGCACCGACTCGACGGTGTCGAACCACAACAGGTGGCAAGGCGCGCAGTAGTCGATTTCGACGGACTGGCCGTAGTGCCCGGCAAGTTTCAACACCGACATAGGCTGATCGCAGTTACCGCAAGCCAGTGGCGGCTTGTCTGCGATGGGTGAAGCCTTGATCGTCACCGCCCTCGGTCGATTGGTGTCAGCTCAACGCACCTGCCACACCCGCCGCGTGCGCTTGCTGGTCGGCGTGGTAGCTGCTGCGCACCATCGCGCCCACCGCGGCGTGGCTGAAGCCCATCTTGTAGGCCTCGGCCTCGAACACCTTGAAGGTGTCCGGATGCACATAGCGGCGCACCGGCAAGTGGTGGCCTGATGGGGCCAGGTAT
>JBJTHI010000220.1:0-18470 GCA_046094425.1 Burkholderiales bacterium
CAGCAGCCAAGCTGCACCAGATGCACAGCAAGCTGGTGGCAGCACAGCAGGAGCTGCACAGCATGGGGGACGCTGTTGCGTCAGCACAGGCAGAGGCAGCACGGCAAGCTGAGGAGGTGAAGCAAGCACAGGCGCAGTCTGCAGCAGCAACAGCCCAGCTGCAAGCAGACCTGGCAGCAGCGCAGCGAGAGCTTCAAGCACTGCAGGCAGCACTTGCGGTCTCAGAAGCGTCCATCTACGGCCGAGGCATAGACATTCGAGCGGCCCGGTTTTTTGAACGCACGCGCCAAGCCCTTGCCCGTGGTGAAAGTCTTGGTGATTGCGTGCAAAAAGAAATCAAGGCGCAACGTGGCTTGGCGGGCTATGGCCGCCCCATAGCTGCGGGCGACGAACGCATTGAGCCCATCATGCGTTTGGCGAAGTCGTTGGGCTTGAGCGAAGGGCCGAATGTACGCATGGCATTCGATGTGGAGGCCTTTCTGTTGGCGGGGCGTTGGCGTTGGCGCATGAACTATGCGGCCTTGACCGCGGCGCTGACCGCCGATTTGGGACTGTCTCCAGAGGAGCATTACCGTTATGGTTTCCCGGCTTTCTTGGCTGGCATGCAGCCTGGCTTCATCGAAGCCTGCGAGCAACCGGCTGGTGCGGTCTTTCCCGTCTTATGCAGCCAGATCAACTACATCGGTCATGCACCAAGAGCTTGGCCAGGCGGAGCCAATCAAGCCAGGCCAACCTCTGTATAAAAGTCAAAACTTATAAATCGCCTGAGCAGTCAGTGCGCGTCCCGCCATGGGCAAATCGTTTGGCAGCGAGGAGCCGGGTGCCAAGCTGGGTTCGCGCACATCGGCGTTGAATAGATTGCGTGCAATCAGGCTGAAATTCCAACCGGTGGCACGTGGCCGTGTGCGTACAAGCAGATCTACCGTGGTGTAGTCCCCAATAGGCGCTCTGTTGTCACCCGCTGGTCGGGCACGGTCGGCCACATGCTTGAACTGGGTGGTCACAACCCAACCCTCAGGAGCAGTCCAGTCGACGCGGCCAAAAAGCTGGTGATGCGGCGCGTAACCTGCATCGCTACCGCTGGTTTTGTCGGTTGAACGCTGGTAGGCGTAGTGTGCTGTGGCACGGAGGTTGCGGGACACGTCTTGGGTCGCTTCCAGCTCAAAACCATGACCAGTCTGTCTGCCAGCGTTGTTGTACTGCTGGGTGCCTCCTGCTACTGTGGTGGCACGGATGATGTCCTTCATCTGGTACTTGAACAAACTCAGTTGTATCTGGCTGTCGCGGCTGGCCTGCCACGACAACACGGCCTCAGTAGTGCCAATGACTTCAGGCTGGAGGGCCGGGTTGCCTCGAAGTACAGGGTTGTTGATGCTGTACTGCTCTGAGAACGAGGGCGCTCGAAACGCCCGTCCGTAAAGCAATTTGGCGGTGAGGTTCACGCCCGCATCCCACACCACCGCCAGCCTGGGATTGGTGGTGCCACCGAAATCGGAGTACTGGTCGTGGCGGACGCCACCCGTCAGCGTCCAGTCGCGAGCGAAACTCCATTCGTCCTGGACGTAGCCGTAAACCACTCGGCGTCGCTGCGGGGTAGAGAAGGAGTCGGCCACTGGAAACTCACTGATCTGCGCGCCCGGAGTCGGCGTTGGCAGGCCGGTTATGGGGCCTGATGAAATCAGGGTGAAGTTTTTCAACTCCTGCGTTCGGTACATGTCGAGGTCGTCTGCACCCAGCCCCAGCCGCAGGCGGTGACCTTGCCAGCCACCATAGGTGGCTGAAACCGCCAGTCGCAGTTGTTTTTCCCAGGTGTTGGGCGCACCCAATGCCCCGTTCGGAAAGCTGCCGCCGAAAGCGCCGGGTGGGAAAATCTGCAAGGGCGAAGGGAACTCGTTGGAGTAGTAGAACCAACTGCCTGTCAGGCCCAGCTTCCAGTTTGGTGTCAGTTCAATGTCATTCCAACTGAAGTCGACATTGCCGCGCACCGCGCGACCTTGGCCGACCGGATCCAACGCTGAAGCCGCCCCCGCCCCAGTGCCAACCTTGTCACGCAACTTGTACCCGACACGTAACCGTGCCTTACCCAGGCCAAACTCTACGTTGGCGTCAACCGCCTCACGGCCTGTGTTGATCGATCCTGGTGCGAGACTGGCCCGCGTGCCAAAAAGGCCATCCAGTTGGGTTTGTGCATCAGCGTCGACGATTCTCTTGAAACCATCGGTGTGTTCGACCCGCAAATAACCGCCAACGTCGACATCCCCCCACTTGGTGCCATGCTGGGCCCATGCTTCGCGGCTGGAGAACGAGCCCACCCTCAGTCCGATCTCGCTGCCTCGCATGTCGGCAGCCGATTTGGTGACGATATTGATGACGCCCGCATAGGCATCGGCACCATGGAGCGCAGATCCAGGGCCACGAATGATCTCAATACGTGCAATGTTGGAAACGGGAAATCCAGCCCAGATGTTTCCACGGTTGCCAATGAACATGGACGTCATTGGAACCCCGTTCTGTAGCACGAGGGTTTGCCCATTGAACTCGCTGTAAATGCCACGAATGATGTAGAGCGGGTTGTAGCCTTGGTTGTTGCGCCCCACGTGGATTCCAGGGACGGACTCCAACACCTCATCCAAATCCGTGGCTCCCATGGCCGCAATGTCTTGCGCAGTGATCACCGTGGCTACTGCAGGGGCACGGCGCAGGGGCTGGCGGTTGCCAGTGACCAGGCTGATGGTGGACTTGTCGCCATAAATGGAAGCCAGATCGTCTTCATCGCTGCGTGGCGTCGTTTGCGCGCAGGCATATTGCAAGCACAGCAGTGTGGCGATGCTGCCAGTGGCCCAGCGGATGCATGTCACTCGTCGACGCAAGTCAGGCTCCTCATCACCTCGCCATAGAAGCGTGCGATTGTGCTTCAGCGCCGGTCAGTTCTGGAAGTGGTTTTTTCACTGCTTGAAGGTGATGTTGTTTAGGTACAGTAGTGCGGTTTCCACGGTTCCACAGGCATGAGAATGAGCAGTGGCCTCGGCCCCAAGGGCTGTCTGATTCGCGGATAGGTTCCAAACCCCTCATACTGCCCAATTTCTACAGGCTTGTTTTGACCTCGCAGCCCTTTCCCCAATCGATCACACGTCGGCATCTGGCGTGTTGTGCGGCCGGTTTGGCGGCTGCCTCTGTTCTTCGTGCGCAACCAGCAGCCGGTGCGGTGGCGGTACTTTTCCCCGATGTGGACGAGCCGTTTCGCAGCGTCTTCAATCAGATTGTCGAAGGCATAGAAGACCGCCTGCCTGGCCGTGTGCTTCGTCTGCCGCTGCTTGCACAACAAACACCGGCTGAGTTGTCGGACGAGCTGCAGCGGCGCGACGTGCGTTTGGTCATCGCATTGGGTCGCCAAGGTCTCAATGTGGCTGCGCGGCTGGATGAACGTCTGCCCGTGGTGTTGGGCGGCGTATTGGGTGTGCCAGAGACCATGCGCCGGGTTTTTGCCGTGCATTCGTTAGCACCTCACCCAGGTGCTACTTTCAGCAAATGGCGCCAACTGATGCCGACGGCGCAGCGGGTGCATGTGGTGTTTGATCCCAGGCACAACAGTTGGTTGGTCAAACTGGCGCGTGAGGCAGGCAGGCAACAGGGTTTGGAATTGAATGCCTTAGAGGCCCAAGACTTGACCGCTTCATTGCGTCAACATGAGCAAGTGCTGGCGGGCATGGATCCCAAGCGAGAGTCGCTGTGGTTGATGCAAGACGCCACCACCGTTGAAGACAGCGCGGTTTTGCCATTAGTTTTGCGCGAAGCCTGGAAACGTCAATTGGTGTTGATGTCCAGCACTTTGGCCCATCTCAGACGTGGCGTGTTGTTGGCACCTTATCCCGACAACCGCGGCATGGGCCGCGAGCTGGCCGAATCCGCCCTGCGCCAGATGGCGGGGGGAAAAGCCGCCGATGGTGTGTTGCCGCTGCGCGAGTTGCGCAGTGCGGTGAATTCACGCACTGCGGCGCACTTGGGGCTGGATATTTCGCTGGGTCGTTTCGACCTCGTTCTGCCGGAATCTTGAACCCAAGACTTCATTCACATCCCGCCCATGACAGACCAATCCCTCAACGATATGGTAGATGCCGCCGAGGTGCCTGCGCGCAAGCAGCGCTGGTGCCGACGCTGGTTATCGCGTTTCGTTCGGACATCTACATTCAGGCAGCAGCTCAGTGTGGGTGTGGCCCTCGGGGCTGTGGTGTTGGTGTTGTCTATCTCCTTGTTGACCAGTTGGCTGAGTGGCCAACACCTGCGTCGCGTACTGATGGAGCAAGGCGAGCGCATTACCGCTACGCTGGCCGCCAACAGTTCGCTCGCCCTGGTTTATGCCGCTGCAGACAATGCGGCTGACGCCGTGCGCTCAACGTTGTTATTCCCCGACGTCACCGCTGTGGAGGTGCGCAATCCAAGCGGACGGCTGTTGTCTGTGACTGAGCAGCTCGACTCTTATCAGCGATTGGAGGCCCCTCCCACGTTTGTACCTGCTTCGGGCACGCGCACCGAGCGCGAGACCGATCGTGAGTGGTCGTTCATCGCCCCGGTCTGGACACAGCCCGCCGTTAGCCCATTTGATGTTCAGGAGCGCCCACCCGAACTGCTGGGTTATGTGCGCGTGGTGTTGAGCAAGGCCACCTTGAAGCGCACCCAACGCGAACTGTTTTTATGGAGTTTGGGCTTGGCCGTTTCGTTCGCGTTGTGTTTTTTCGTGGCGGTGCGCTCCCTGTCTCGGCGTTTGACCGCGCCCCTGGCGGCACTCTCAGAGGCAATGGAGCGCGCAGAACGTGGTCAGACCAGTGTGTCTGCCCAGGTGGCAGGCCCGGGCGATATTGCCGCCATGGCCCATGCCTTCAATCGCATGATGGGCGTACTCAACGAGCGTGAATCGGAATTGGCGAGTCACCGTGACCACCTGGAAGAGGTGGTACTTCAGCGCACCAGTGAGTTGCGGTTGGCCAAAGAAAAAGCCGAAGACGCGAGCAACGCCAAGTCCCAGTTCCTGGCCCGCATGAGCCACGAGTTACGAACACCGCTCAACGCCATCATGGGGTATGCACAACTGCTCCGGGTGGATCCCAGCCTCACGCCCAAACAAGAAACCGGGCTGGACACCATTTACAAAGCCGGCGAACACTTGCTGACGCTGATCGTGGACATTTTGGATCTCTCTCGCATTGAGGCGGGCAAGGCCGAGCTTTACAACCAGACCATGTCTTTGTCGGTTTGTTTGCACGAGGTGATCAACATCTTGTCCATTCAAGCCCAGGAGAAAGGCCTGGTGTTGCAACTTGATGCCGCACCCAACCTACCCGATACCGTGGTGGTGGATGAAAAGCGATTGCGGCAGATCCTCATCAACCTGCTTGGCAACGCCGTTAAATTCACCGACCAGGGCAGCGTGGTGTTGTCGGTTCGCACCACCCACCTCACAGAAGACCGAGTGGGGGTGCGTTTTGAGATCAAAGATACCGGTATTGGCATTGCCCCGCAGCAAATGGAACGCTTGTTTGGCGTGTTCGAGCAAGGCGGCGAGGCACGCCGCCGCGCCGGGGGCACCGGCTTGGGTTTGGCCATCTGTCGGCAGTTGGTGCGTTTGATGGGGGGGGATATTGACGTGCAAAGTGCACCTGGCCTGGGTAGTACTTTTGGCTTTGAACTGAACTTGCCTTTGGGCGATGTGGTGCTGCCGGGTTCATTGACGGCGGTGGGGTACGTGGGAGCATCGCGTCAGATACTGGTGGTTGACGATGTGACGGACAATTGTGAATTGCTGTCTGGCATCTTGCGTCGTTTGGGTTTCGTGGTTCACAGTGCCCGCAATGGGCAAGAGGCGTTGCAGCATTTGGCGTCCCACCCCTGCGACATGGTGTTGATGGATGTCGCCATGCCCGTCATGGACGGCTTGGAGGCCACGCGCCGTATTCGCTTGCGGCCGCTACTGCGTCAACTTCCCGTGGTGGTGGTGTCGGCGAACGCGACAGCCACTGATCGTGCACACAGCTTGGCCGCCGGGGCTAACGATTTTTTGCCCAAACCCATTGACCCGGCCGCACTGGTGACGGTGTTGGCTGAACAATTGCGGCTTCAGTGGATCATGCCGGCTTGATTTCTTCATAACCAGGCTAGAAAAAAGCGTCTGATTTTTTTGCGTAAATCTACGTAGGTGTCACGCCGAGTCGGGTTGTCGCGGTTGCGCGTGGTGTCCAGTACACGTAACCTCGCACGAATTATTTTCAATGAGGCCGCAATGAAAACACAGCGAATTTTCAGTTGGGGTTTGGTGGGGGCGCTGCTGCTGCCCCTGGGCGTGGCAGGGCAAACCGTCTCGGCACCCACTCAAGGCAAACCGGTGCGCGTGGGTTTGATTGCCCCACTCACGGGCGGTTCGGCCGACTTTGGTAACAGTGTTCGTTTGGGCGCTGAACTGGCTGTTAAAGAAATCAATGAATCGGGTGGTTTGCTGGGGCGACCACTGGAGTTGGTTATCCGCGACGACAAAGCCAACCCCGATGAAGGTCGCAAAGTCTCTGAAGACCTGGTGCTCAAAGAAAAGGTGGATTTCACCGTGGGGTTTTGCAACACCGGGGTGGCCATGAAGTCCCTGGACGTGTTTCAAACCAATAAACACTTGCTGATGGTGCCTTGCTCGCAGGGGACGGCAGTGACCACCAAATACCCGCCTGCCGAGAGCTACATCTTTCGTGTGGCACCGCCGGACAACATCAACGCTCGTTTTCTGATCAACGAAATTGTGGAAAGGCGCAAGATTAAGCGCGTGGCCATTTTTGCCGACACCACCGGTTATGGCGAAGGGGGTGTGAAGGATCTCACGGCCGAATTGTCCAAACACAACTTGACGCCGGTCGTGGTGATTCGTTTTGCGCTAGGCGTCACGTCACTCGCCGACGACATGCGCAAAGCCCGCGACGCAGGTGCTGAAGCCATCGTGGTCTACACGGTGGGCCCTGAACAAGCCGTGGCGGCCAAAAGCCGGGTTGAGGCCGGATGGAAGGTGCCCTATTTCGCGCCCTGGCCCTTGTCCTTCCGCAGTGTTTTGGAGAAGGCCGGTGCGGATGTCCTAGAGGGCACCATGATGGCGCAAACCGTGATTCAAGACGCCGCCAATGAACGCCGCTCGTCCTTCTTGCTGCGTTACTTCAAATATTCCAAAGAAAAACGCATCGGCTCTTTGATGGCCGCCGCGCAAACCTATGACGCGGTTCATTTGATGTTGTTTGCGGCCTTTCAAACCAAAGGCGACATCAACGGCACCACGCTCAAACGTGCGCTGGAAAACAAAGAGCGTCCCTATCAGGGCGTGGTTACCACCTACACCAACCCTTTCAGCGCGTCGGATCACGATGCCTTCACGGCCAATATGGTCTGGCTGGGCACCTGGCGGCGCGGGCAGGTGGAGTTTTATTACGCCGACGATGCCAAACAGTCCAGCTTCATTCGGCGCAAAGAGTAACCCTAGATCCGGCAGTTGATCGCTTTCTTCCGCTTGCAACCCTGCATGGACATTGACATTTCTGCACACGAAGCCCATCACCGCTTGGGTGAAAGCGCTACGCACCCGTACATGGACGCCCCCGGTTTGCCAAGCTTTCAGTTCATGACGGCTCAAAGTCGCAACCAAAGTCCGAATGTACGGGTGCAATCTTTACCTTTGAGCCGTCATGAACTGAAAGCTTGGCAAACCGGGGGCGTCCATGTACGGGTGTGTAGCGCTTTCACCCAGAAGGTGAGGGGTTTCGTGTGCAGAAATATCAATGTTCATAGGAGGCGTGCAAGCGGAGGAAAGCGCTCAACTGCTGGATCTAGGTTCAAGCGCCAGGCAACAAAAAAGCGACCCTTGGGTCGCTTCGTTGGGGAGTGCAAGCCGCTTTCAGACAGGCACTTTGCGCAACATTTCAATACCCACTTCGCCTGCGGCAATTTCGCGCAAGGCGGTCACACCAGGTTTGTTCTTGGTGTCGATTTTGGGCGCGTGACCTTGACTGAGCATGCGTGCGCGGTAGGTGGCGGCCAGAACCAGTTGGAAACGGTTGGGGATCTTGGTCAAGCAGTCTTCAACGGTGATGCGGGCCATGCGGACTCCAAAAGGGGGATTGAGTAGAACGTTGGTTGAGCGGCTAATCGAGATTCAGGGCGGCAAAAACACTGGGTTTGCTGCGTTCTTGTGCCCGGTACTTGAGCCGCTGCGAGTGCACAACGGTTTTTAAGTCGAAAAGAGCGGCCTCGAACAAGCTATTGATTATAACGAAGTCGAAGTGTTCGGCCTGCGCCACCTCATTGCGAGCATTGCGCAAACGTTGGGCAATGACCTCGGGTTTGTCTTCGCCGCGCCGGTTCAGGCGCTGCGCCAATTCGTCCCAACTGGGAGGCAAGATGAAAATCAACACCGCGTTCGGGAAAATACGTTTGATTTGTAACGCACCCTGCCAGTCAATTTCTAACACCACGTCTTGACCGCCAGCAATGCGCTCTTCTATGGCCGCGCGGGAGGTACCGTACAGATTGCCGTGAACTTCGGCCCACTCCAAAAAATCACCCGCCGCGATTTTTTGACGGAAACTGGCCTCGTCGATGAAGTGGTACTCGCGGTCGTTCTGTTCTTGGCCGCGCGGGGCGCGTGTGGTGTGGGAGACGGACACCGCCAAACGCGAGTCCAACTCCAGCAGCGCATTCACCAGGCTGGACTTGCCCGTGCCACTGGGGGCCGCGACAACAAAGAGGTTGCCTGGATAGTCGTGGCTGGATTCGTCGTTGGCTGTTTCAGAAGGTGCCACGTCCTACTCCAAGTTCTGCACTTGTTCGCGCATTTGTTCGATGGCGACTTTCATTTCCACCGACACATTGGTCAGCTCCAATGATGCCGCTTTTGAGCCCAGCGTATTGGCTTCGCGCAGCAGCTCTTGAATCAAAAAGTCGAGCCGTTTGCCAACTTCGCCACCCTTTTTCAGCAAGCGGCTGATTTCGTCCAAGTGGGAACGCAGCCGGGCCAGCTCTTCGGCCACGTCGATGCGGATGGCGAAAGCAGCGGCTTCATTCAGTGCGCGGTCTCTCAAGGCCTCGGGGGCCACGGTGTGGGCCGCGTCGGTGGCGTTCAGGGCCTCCTGCCAGCGTTCCAAAAAACGTTGCTGCTGTTTTTGCACCACCGCGGGCACCAGGGGCTCGGCTTGGTCGGCCAATTGCCTGAGGCGAAGAATGCGTTCTTGCAACACCTGAACCAAGCGCTGCCCTTCGCGGGCCCTGGCCTCGGCTAAACCGGCTACTGCTAGTTTGGTGGCTTGCAGCGCCACGTCGTCCAAGCGCTCGGCGACCGTGGCACCTTTGCACCACTGCAACACTTCATGCACCGACAGCCCTTGGGCCTGGGGCAACCAACTGGTGACGGTGTTCTGCAAATTGGCCAAACGCATCAACTGGTCGGCTTGGGGCTGGGGCCAGGCGTTGTCGTTTTGGTTGTTGGTGGACAAACGCAATTCGATCTTGCCGCGTTTGAAAGACTGGGTGAGCAACTCCCGCAGCCCGGGCTCCAGTGCGCGAAATTCGTCTGGAAAACGCAACACTAAATCCAGGAAGCGGCTGTTGACCGATCGCAGCTCGACATGGATGCTGCCTGCAGCGCCCGCCTTGGCGGGCACCTGCTCCGCAGTCTCGGAATGGGGGGCTGTGCTGGGGGCTGTATGCAAGCTGGTTGAGGCACCAGCGTAGCCGGTCATGCTGTAGACTGCCATTGAACTCATGAGCCATCCAAATCCCAATTATGTCAAAGCCCAAACCCGCTCCGTTGCCTTCAGGCACCGTCGTGGGCGGTTACCAGGTGATTAAAAAACTGGCAGCCGGTGGTTTTGGTGTGGTGTATCTCGCTGAAGACGCCGATCGCCACTTGGTGGCTGTCAAAGAGTACCTGCCGTCTTCATTGGCGGAACGCTCTCCGGGTGAACTCACCCCCCGCATCAAGCCCGAGAAGCAGCCGCTGTACCGGCTGGGCTTGAAGAGTTTTTTTGAAGAAGGTCGCTCACTGGCGCAAATCTCGCACCCCAGTGTGGTGTCGGTGCTGAACTTCTTCCGCGAGAACGAAACCGTTTACATGGTGATGAATTATCTGCAAGGGGACACCCTGCAAGACTTCATCGTCACCGCGCGCGACATGAAACGCGACAAGGTGTTTCGTGAGTCCACCATTCGTTCCTTGTTTGATGAAATATTGCGAGGCTTGCGCATCGTGCACCAGCACAAGATGCTGCACCTGGACATCAAACCCGCCAACATCTTTATCACCAACGACAACAAGGCCGTGCTGCTGGACTTCGGCGCTGCCCGCGAGGTGTTGAGCAAAGAAGGCAATTTCATCCGCCCCATGTATACGCCGGGTTTTGCCGCGCCTGAGATGTATCGCCGTGATGGCACCCTCGGGCCGTGGACAGACATTTACGCCATTGGCGCATGCATTTATGCCTGCATGCAGGGCTACCCGCCCAATGATGCGCCCCAGCGCATAGAAAAAGACCGCTTGGCTTTGAGTTTGTCTAGGCTACGCAATGTGTATTCCGACAATTTGATTGAAGTGACGGAGTGGTGTATGTCGCTTGATCCACTGTCACGACCACAAAGTGTGTTTGCTTTGCAAAAAGAACTGGCGCGCGAAACCGAGAGGCGTTACACCAAACTCAGTTTCAGCGAACGCTTGAAATTGCAGTTGGAAAACCTCACGGCCAGTGCAAAAAGCTAGTGCCAAGAGCTAGCGCAAAAAGCCAGTACGAAGAGCTGATAACCCAAGAGAAGTTGCATGCGCTTTTCCGTCTACCAAATCAGCCGCAAGGGCGGGCGTGAGAAAAACGAAGACCGCATGGGTTATTGCTACACCCGTGACGCGGGTTTGTTCGCGCTGGCCGACGGCATGGGCGGGCATCCTGAGGGTGAGGTCGCTTCGCAGTTGGCGCTGCAAACCATGGCGGCTCTGTTTCAGCGCGATTGCAAACCCAAACTTGCCGATCCGCTGCGCTTTCTGCACGAGTCTGTGATCGCAGGCCACCACCAACTGCTGCGTTACGCCACCCAAAAGGCGCTCATCGACACGCCTCGCACCACCTTGGTGGCCTGTGTGTTGCAGGGCAACCAGGCTTACTGGGCGCATTGTGGCGATTCGCGCCTGTATTGGGTGCGAGGCGACAAACTCATTGCCCGCACCCGAGACCACTCTTACTCCGAACTGCAAGACACGCTCAACCAAGTGGTGCCCATGGGCGAAAAGCTCAACCGCAATGTGTTGTTCACTTGTTTGGGCAGCCCAGGCAAGCCGGTGGTGGACACGGTGGGGCCGTTGATCCTGCAACCCGGCGATAGGCTGCTGCTGTGCTCCGATGGCCTGTGGGGCACGGTGAGCGATGCCATCATCACCGAGCAGCTTTCGCGCAACCTGATTTCTGAGTCGGTGCCTGAATTGGTGGAACTGGCCTTGCGCAACGGTGGGGCCAAAAGCGACAACGTGTCGGTGTTGGCGGTGGAGTGGGAGGCGGCCGAAGACAGCGAAAGCCAAGGGGTGAGCACAACCGCACTGGGTGAAGAAGTGTTTGCCTCCACCATACAAGCCAGCGTCTTGGGTTCTGATGCGCAAGACGAACTCGACGACGCGGAGATCGAACGTTCGATCAAAGAAATCAACGAAGCCATTCGGCGTTCGTCTGCACAACGCAAACCCTAAGGTTTTTTCATGTCGTTTACTCGCACGTTATCTCGTGCCGCTGACGCTTTGCGTCCCGTCACCATCACCCGCCACTACACCAAACACGCTGAGGGTTCGGTGCTGGTGGCTTTTGGCCAGACGCAGGTTTTGTGTACTGCGTCAGTCGAAGAAAGGGTTCCACCGCACCGGCGTGGCAGTGGTTCAGGTTGGGTCACGGCCGAGTACGGCATGTTGCCGCGCGCCACCCACACCCGCAGCGACCGCGAGGCTGCCAAGGGCAAACAAAGTGGCCGCACGCAAGAAATTCAGCGCCTCATCGGCCGTTCGCTGCGCTGCGTGTTTGATCTGGACGCTTTGGGCGAGAGAACCATCACCCTGGACTGCGATGTGCTGCAAGCCGATGGCGGAACCCGCACCGCAGCCATCACAGGCGCTTATGTGGCGGCCCATGATGCTGTGACTTGGCTCATGGCCCAAGGCAAATTGACGGCCTCGCCCATACGCCAAGCGGTTGCGGCGGTGTCCGTGGGCATTGTGCAAGGCACACCCTTGTTGGATTTGGAGTATGTGGAGGACTCCGCTTGCGACACCGACATGAATGTGGTCATGACAGCCAGCGGTGGTTTTGTTGAGGTGCAAGGTACGGCAGAAGGCGCGGCGTTCTCGCGCGAGGAGATGAACCAACTGCTGGCCTTGGCGAGCAAAGGCATCAACGAGTTGGTGGCTTTGCAAATGAAAGCCTTGGCGGCTCCATGAAGTTGGTTTTGGCGTCCAACAACGCCCACAAGCTGACGGAGTTGGAATGCCTGCTGGCCCCCTTGGGCTTGAGTTTGGTGTCGCAGGGCAGCTTGGGTATTCCCGAGGCTGACGAACCCCATCTCACCTTTGTGGAGAACGCGCTCACCAAGGCCCGCCACGCGGCCCAGGCTTCGGCTTGTGCAGCCATCGCCGATGATTCCGGGCTTTGTGTTGATGCCCTGGCCGGTGCGCCAGGTGTGCTCTCAGCGCGTTATGCCACGCTGTTTGGTCAAGCTAAAAGTGACGAGGCCAACAACATGGTGTTGTTGCAAAAAATGTCAGGCCAAAGCCAGCGCAGCGCCCGGTTCATCTGCGCCTTGGTGGCGGTGCGTGCGGCAGATGATCCAGAGCCTTTGATTGCGGTAGGTCGCTGGCATGCCGAGCTGCTGACTTCACCGCGAGGCCAGGGCGGTTTTGGTTATGACCCGCTGGTTTTCATTCCTGGTTTAGGCTCCAGCGTGGCAGAGCTTGCACCCGAGAAAAAAAATCAGCACAGCCACCGCGCGAAGGCGATGCAACAGATGCTGCAATTGATGCGTGAGGTGTGGCAGCTTGGCTGAGATTTCCATTCGCGTGGAGTCTGAAACGCCTGAGGCATTGAGTTCCGCCGAACGATTGGCGCGTGCCATTCGTCCCGGCACGCTGATGTTCACCAGCTTGCCCCCGTTGTCGCTTTACGTGCATTTGCCCTGGTGCTTGAAAAAATGCCCCTATTGCGATTTCAACTCCCATGAGTGGGGCGCACGGTCGGATCAAACAGGCACCTTGCCCATAGAGCCCTACCTGAGCGCGCTGCGCGCCGACTTGGAGAGCAGCCTGCCCTTGATCTGGGGGCGGCGTATCCACAGCATCTTCATTGGTGGCGGCACACCGAGTTTGTTTCCGCCTGAAGCGATAGACCAACTGCTGGCGGATTTACGCGCCCGCTTGCCGCTGGAGCCCGGTTGCGAAATCACCCTGGAGGCCAATCCCGGCACGTTTGAAAAAGACCGTTTCCGTGGCTATCGACAAGCCGGTGTGACGCGGCTGTCGGTGGGCGTACAGAGTTTTAACGATGAAAAATTGCGCGCCATTGGCCGTGTTCATGACGCAGCCCAAGCCCATGCTGCGGTTGAAGAATCGGCAGATGCCTTTGATACCTTCAACATCGACCTGATGTATGCCCTGCCCGGGCAAACCTTGAGTCAGTTCGAGGCTGACTTGAACCAAGCCTTGGCGCATGTGCCGCCGCATTTGTCCATCTACCACCTGACGATGGAGCCCAATACCTATTTCGCCGCGCATCCGCCATCAGGCGAATTGGCCTTGCCCGATGAAGAGCTGGCTTTTGACATGCTGGACATGATTGTTCAGCGCACCGCAAGTCAAGGTTTGCAGCGCTATGAAGTTTCAGCGTTTGCACAAGAAGGCCATCGCTGCGTTCACAACCTCAACTACTGGCAGTTTGGCGACTACCTCGGGCTTGGTGCGGGGGCGCACAGCAAACTCACCTTCCCGCACCGCGTCGTGAGGGAAGTGCGGTTTCGGGATCCGCTGCGTTATATGCACCAAGCCGAACAGGGGCTGGCGGTGGCCCAGGTGGAAGAGGTCAGGCGAAAACAACTGCCGTTTGAGTTCATGCTGAACGCCATGCGGCTCAAAGAGGGCGTAGAAGCGGCGCACTACCCCGAGCGAACGGGTTTGCTCAAAAGCACGCTCGAGCCTGGTTTGACGGCTGCGATCCAAGCAGGTTTGATGAAAGAGACGGCGAAGCGACTGGCACCCACTGACCGTGGTTTTGACCTGCTCAGTGATTTGCAGGCGCTTTTTCTGCCCGAGGACTGACTGCGTCAGACGCGGTTCAAGGACATGCCTGCTGTGCTGCGCAGCCGCTCAATCAGTTTGGGCGCGATCTGGTTCAAGGGCAGCACCTCGTTCGCTGCTCCGGCCGCAATCGCTTCGCGCGGCATGCCGAAGACCACGCAGGTGGCTTCGTTTTGCACCCAGTTGTAGCTGCCTGCGTCGCGCATGGTTTTCATGGCCTTGGCGCCGTCTGCCCCCATGCCGGTGAGCATGATTCCGAGGGCATTGGGCCCCACCACCTTGGCAGCAGAGTTGAAGAGCACTTCTACCGACGGTTTGTGTCGGTTGACCGGCTCGCCGTCTTGCACTCGGGCGATGTAGTTGGCACCACTGCGCTCCACACTGAGGTGAAAGCCACCCGGCGCAATGTAGGCATGGCCGGGCAAGATGCGCTCGCCATCCCGGGCTTCGGCCACACGAATGCGGCACAGACCGTCTAAACGCGCGGCGTAACTCTTGGTGAAACCTGGCGGCATGTGCTGGGTGATGACGATGGCTGGGCAGTCGGGTGGCAGGTTCACCAGCACCTCTTTGGTGGCCTCGGTGCCTCCGGTAGATGCCCCCAAGAAAATGATTTTTTCCGTGGACAAGCGGCCCACATTGGCCACGGTATTGCTGGCGCGTGCGTTCAAGGCGCCGGGCTCGGTGTTGCCCGTGGCACCCGCAGGCGCAGTGGCGGGCAAGCGGCGCAGATGCGCCTTGGATGCGATTCGTACCTTGTCGGTGATGTCATGCGCCAGCATACGCAAGCCATCGGCCACGCCCATTTTGGGTTTGGCAACAAAATCAACCGCACCCAATTCCAGAGCGCGCAGTGTCACGTCGGCACCGCGTTCTGTCAGGGTGGAAACCATCACCACTGGCATGGGGCGCAAGCGCATCAACTTGGACAAAAAGTCGATGCCGTCCATGCGTGGCATTTCCACGTCCAGCGTGATCACGTCGGGGTTCAAATTGCGAATCATCTCGCGCGCCACGAGGGGGTCGCTGGCGGCACCGATGCATTCCATGTCGGGTTGTTGATTGATGATTTCCGTGAGCAAGCTGCGCACGAGGGCCGAGTCGTCCACCACCAGTACCGTTGTTTTCGCCATGTTGTTGTGCTCCGCTGAATGTGTTGCTTATTCCCGCCCGAACAGGTCCACCGATCCGCCACCGGTGACGCTTGGAATCGCCTTTTGCGCAGCAACCCTGTCCTGCGCCACGAGGGCCTCTGTGTTGGTGGCGGCCAGGCGTTTCACCATGGCCTTGCCGCTGCTGGGTAGAAAACACACCTTGCGTGGGTAGATGTCGAGCACGTCTTTGGACACCACGGTGATGCGTTCGGTTTTGAGGTAGTCCATCACAAACTGGGTGTTGCGTTCTCCCACGTTCATGGTGTTCATGCCGCTGATGACCTGGCCACCGCCAAACACTTTGGCTTCCAGCGTGAGACGAGAGGCGCCGCGTTTGAGCAACTCGTTAATCAGCAATTCCATGGCATAAGAGCCATAGCGGCCTGAGTCGCCACTGCCCTCGGGCAACATGAAGTGGTTCATGCCGCCAATGCGCGCGTTGCGATCCCATATGCAAGCGGCGATGCAAGAGCCCAGCGTGGTCATGATGAGCATGTCTTCGTCGTGCACGAAATACTCACCGGGCAAGATTTTCACGGCGTCATTTTTGAAGTGGGCGTCGTAAAAGAAAAATGAAGCCTCACCAGGCTTACGCGGCTGCGATTTGAGCTTGTCCAAGCGTGAGCTTGCTGGGGCTTGTAAGGAGGATGCGGTGGCCATGTTGGTGCTTGTCTGTTGCGCTATACACGCTCGTAGATGGTCTTGCCCCGCAAGCGGAACAAGTCTTTGGACTCTGTGAAATTCTCCGAATGGCCCACGAACAGCAGGCTCTTGGGTTTCATCACCCCGTGTATGCGCTCGAGCACCTTGCGCTGTGTTGGAGCGTCGAAATAAATCATCACATTGCGGCAAAAAACAATGTCAAAGGGGTCGCCCAGCGACCAATGCGCATCCATCAAGTTGTGCACACGAAACTCAATCAACCGGGCTAATTCCGGTTTGATGCGAATAAAGCCGCTGTTATTGCCCTTGCCGCGCAGAAAGTGCTGCTTCAAACG
Organism: Burkholderiales bacterium; assembly: GCA_046094425.1. Classification (GTDB taxonomy): domain Bacteria; phylum Pseudomonadota; class Gammaproteobacteria; order Burkholderiales; family Burkholderiaceae_C; genus JANPCX01. The sequence goes on from JBJTHI010000220.1 coordinate 16,476, forward strand.
TTCGGGAGACAAGCCCCGGGCGTCTGCTGAGTAAACGCCTTGGCTGGCAGTGGCCAGAACTTTGGTGTCAATGTCACTGCACACCAGTTTGACTTGCGCGGTAGATGCCATGCTTTCTGCGGCTGTCATGGCCAGGGAGTAAGGCTCCTCACCGGTCGAAGCCGCGTTGCACCACAGGCGCAACTGGCTGCGGCCTTTGAGCTCATCTCGCAAGGCGTGAAAGTGATGTTCTTCACGGAAGAAGGAGGTGAGGTTGGTCGTCAAACAATTGATGAACTCTTGCCACTCCGCGTCGGCTGTTGCGCCGGTGGCACCTTGTAACCACTTCAAATATTCCGTGAACGATTGCCTGCCCGTCTCTCGCAGGCGACGCGACAGGCGGCTGTAAACCATGGCCTGTTTGCCCGCATGCAGGCTGATGCCTGCGCGCTGGTAGATCAACTGGCGCACCAGTTCAAAGTCGGCTGCGCTGAAGTTGAACTCCTGCTCGGCCGGTCGTTCGCCTGCTGCGCCGCCCAAGGGGCTGCGAGGTTCGGTACGGTCAGACAGGGCGGCGGTCATTGAATCTCCGTTTTCAGTGTTCTCTAGAGGCGTACGCGAACATTCACGTCAAGGCCACAGGCCGGTTGTATGAACTGATTTCGGTCAGAGTGTGGCTTTCTTGAGGCCACGGGCAGAGGCGGAAATGCGCCGAGAAACCCTGCCAGTTCTTGCGCTGACGGTCTGACGAGCGCTGATAGACTGGGGCTGTAACGTTTTTCACCCCAGTGAAACGACCATTGCTCGCCCGTGACCGACAACAACCCCGCCGCCAGCCATTTGCAGCAGCCCTTGAGGCTGGGGCAAGCGTTGCAGTTGCTGGAGCAGGCCGGGCAGCGTTTGCCTGCTGATTTAAAAGTGGGATCCCAGCCCTGGTTACAGGCGCTGATTGATTCTTTGTGCGACATGTCCAGCCGCGATGCGCTCACCGGCCTGGCCAACCGCCGCCAGTTTGAATTGGCCTTGTCCCGTGAGATTGACCGCGTGGCGCGTATCGGCGAGCCAGCCTTGGTGCTCATGGCCGATATTGACCACTTTAAACAAGTGAACGACACCCACGGCCACGCGGCGGGCGATTTGGTATTGAAATCCGTTGCCCAGTGCCTGTTGGATTGTGTGCGCCCCATGGATACCGTGGCCCGCATCGGGGGCGAAGAGTTTGCGGTGATTCTTCCCAACTGCCCGCCCGCCTTTGGTCACACTGTGGCCGAGCGTATTCGTAGCAAGGTGGCGCGCCGGCCCGTCACCACGGCAGCGGGCGTGGATGTGCACGTCACCATCAGTTTGGGTGGCGCGTTTGCACCCCAGTGGGTGCGCTCTTCCGCACCGCTGTGGATTGAGCGCGCCGACCAACAGCTTTACCGTGCCAAGGCCGAGGGCCGCAACCGCGCTTGTTTGGAGCAACCTGCGGTCATGCAGGTCAGCGCCGAAGAAAAAGGCCTGCTCTTTGGCACCTCACAGTTTCAGGACATCGAATGAGCACGGCAGCCAAACCTTCCAGCAGTCCCGTTGGCCGCGCTCTGGGCCAGTCCAGCAAAGGCTCACGTGCACGCATCACTGCGCTCACCAGTGGCAAAGGCGGCGTCGGAAAAACGTTTATTTCCGCCAATTTGGCCTCGTGTTTGGCGCGGCGTGGCGAGCGGGTGTTGGTTCTGGACGCCGACCTGGGCTTGGCGAATTTGGACGTGGTGCTCAACCTCGCCCCCAAAGTGACGCTGCACGAGGTGTTCACCGGCAAGGCCGACATTGACGACGCTGTCATGCCCGCACCAGGCGGCTTCTCGGTGCTGCTCGCCGGTTCAGGCATAGTCGAGTATTCGCGCCTCACCTCTGATGTGCGGGTGCAGTTGCTCGATGTGCTGGAGAAAGTCGCCCCGCGTTTTGACCACATCTTGCTCGACACCGGCGCTGGTATCTCCGATGTGGTGCTCTACACCGTGTCACTCGCCGACGATG
>JBJTHI010000221.1:0-4886 GCA_046094425.1 Burkholderiales bacterium
ACCGATCCCCGAGCAGGCCCAGGGCTGCGCGCGCAGCGATTGACCATCGGCTTGCCCACAACTTCCGATAGATTTGCAATATCAGGGTGCAAACTCAACCTCATATTCGTCAGATGGCAACTTGGCTCACGGATTCAGGAAGCAGTCAACAGCAGCAAGCAGGTAGATGGAACATAGCGGTTGAATAAGTCCGTGAATTTTTATTCGGGGTAGCTCAGGAGGCTTCGCAGAACCATTACAAGGCTGTTGTGGCGCGGATCGCAGGATGAGAAAAACTCCATAGATCGCCGAAGTGCATGCCGCCACAGCCCGCAAGGAGTTACGAAGAGTATTCTCAGTTTCTGCTTTACTTGATGACTGTCAGCTTTCCGCATCAAAGAAGCGCTTCTTTGTACAATTTAAACTCCCAAGGAGCCGAGATGCCAAGTTACCAGGTTTGTAGCGAAGCCGATTTGATCGAATTGGCCGCGAGACGCGGGTGGATTGACGGAGACACACTGCCGCACGCTCAGATCGAAATGCTCGAACCAACCCGCTTTTTTTCTAGGACTGTAGAAGGTCAGCTGCCAGCTACCGAGATGAAAACTCAAAGCAGCGTTCGCATACGAATTCCAGACGCGATACTTCATGGTCAGAATTTTAGTTTAATCATTGAAAATAGAGTATTTCCAGGCGGATGCGTACATTCTTTCTGGCCCTCACGTCATTGGAAGCAACTGGGTAACAGTCAAGTTTTCTACGAACCCATGACATTGCAACCTATTCACTATTGCGAGCCAAAGTTACTTGGGATTGTTTCGCACTGGGGTCATTTCTTTGTCGATGCATTGGACCGTCTCTTACAGCTCCAAGCGAATGATGATTTTAACGGCCAAATTGTTGTGAGCGACCCAAATTATTTCGGCCTGGAACCGGTTGTTGATAGAAGCCATGCAGTACCCCAAGTAACTGAGATAATCCAACTTCTTGGATTGTCTCTAAATCCGGAAATGGTTATTCCCATCTTTCAAAGCATGGATTATGAAGTATCAAATTTGATGGTCTGCACACTTAGATCTAAAAAACCATCCATCCCAGCAAGTTCGTTGATTGAGTTGCGGCACAGAATTTCCGCGCTCATGGTCGACTTGGTTGACAAGGAAAACACCACATTGTTTATTGGGCGGCGGGACGTCAAGAAAAGGCACATCGTAAATCAGCACATATTGGTGGAATTTCTTGCCAGCGTTCACCACATCCGCACCATCTATCCGGAGGACCTATCAACCAAGGAAGCAATTCAACAATTTAGCAACGCTTCAAATATTATCCTCCCGATTGGCTCAGCAAAATTTAATCTCGTTTACTGCCACCCCGGAACAAAAGTTGTTTGTATTGCACCTATGGGATATTGTGTGATGAACGGAGGTGTTGTACTGATGACAAGGCATTTGTGTCAATCTTTAGGGTTGAAACTCGTATTCTACGAGTCGGAGATAGAGCTGAGGCAGCCCTTAATTAACTCGAACTTTCTTCTAAATGAATCAGATATGAAAAATATAATTAAAATCTTAGATTCTTTTGATTAACAAATTACGAGACTCAAGTGCGCCAGGCAAAATTGAAGTCGCCAAGTCAAAGGCTCGCTAAATACTAGGGAGAAATCGTTGTTAATTCATTGGATCGTTGATGGCGTTACTGGCAACTGGACAGATGGCTGGTCCTCGGTCCTTGCCTCCAATCGCTACAGGGCCATTTTTCCTGCGGCCGCGCTTAAGGCGTTAGGGCATGAGATTGTTTTTTTGTCGACGGAAAAATGGATATGGTCGAGGTACTGCAATCCAAAGCCGTCGGTGATCGTTATTGGAAAGCTGCTGCCTTCTCATAACGACAGTGGTCGATTTAAATATTTGTCGGAACAAATCAAGAAGAATGCAGAGGAGGCGCTGCAAGCTGGCGTACTCCTGATCGCCGATTTTAATGATGACCACTTTGATCACCCTTTGCTGGGTAACCACTGGTGCGAAATGGCTCGCATCGCGCAAGTCTGTACCGCTGGTACGCCCTCACTGGCTCAACGAGTACGAGAGTTTACAAACAGCGATATTGTGATCGTAGATGACCCTTTGGGTAATAAAAAAAATGAACCAATGATATTCAAGAGGGATGGATTATTAATTCGGCAGCTTTATCGATTTCTGCCGGGGCAAGCCGGGAACTGTTTGAGATTCGTGTGGTATGGAAATGTTGTCAACTGGGGGCCTATGCAGCGTTGGGCACAAGCTTTGGCTCCATTAAAGGATAGCTGTCCTTTCTCCATCAAGATTGTGACCCGCGAAGACGATAAAGTTGACAGATTCATCGATGAATTTAATAGGCTCTACTCGCCCAGGGCCACTATGGAGTTCATTTCATGGAGTGAGGATGCTCAGCAAAAAGCCGTATTGGATTCGCATATCGTGCTAATCCCATCTGACTCCAACGATCCCAAAAAATTGGTCAAAACAAGCAACAGATTGGTTGATGGGTTGAATGCTGGAAGATATGTTATTGCCTCTGAGTTGCCTGCCTATCAAGGATATTCCAATTATGTTGCGCTCACAGAGAATCCGCTGGCTGCCGTAGAAAACTATTTAGAAACAGGTGAGCGCGTATTATCAATGATTGCTGCTGGGCAGGCGGTTGTGCAGCATCAGTGCGGTCCGCATGCTATCGCCAAACAGTGGGAAGCAGTTTTTCAACGAGAAAAATCTGCGATATATGCAGGTAAAATTAATCCTCAAGCGTTACCGCAAAAGACAATAATAGCGGAAAGAGACACACGGCAAAATGTAAACCAACAACGTTCGCCTGAATGGAAGAATTTCCTACATCAATCATTAGTGAAAAGTTGGGAAGATTCTCCTTATCCGTCAGTAAAGATAACATCATACTTCCCTGCTTATGTCGAAATGTTTGGCCACCTCGTTAACAGGAAATGTGTATTCATTGAAACGGGAATTCTTGATGGTGGGTCACTCTTTATGTGGAGAAAGTGGCTTGGACCAGAGGCTCGAATAATTGGAATAGATCTAAATCCTGAAGCCGCAAAATGGAGGGAAAGTGGTTTTGAGATTTTTATTGGAGACCAAGGTGACCCTGAGTTTTGGAAAGCGACACTGCGTGAAGTTGGCAGTTTTGATGCTCTGCTAGATGACGGTGGACACCAGTCGTTTCAACAAATTGTCACGGCAATTGAAGCTATCAAATTGGCAAACAACGATTGCGTCATTGCTGTAGAGGATACGTTTACAAGTTTTATGAAAGATTTTTCAGCGCACGGATCTTTTTCATTTCTTGAATATGCAAAAGATGCAACAGATATTTTGATAGGAAGGTCTTCTGAAATTTATGCAGACCGGTTTCCAAAAAAAATAAACACTGATGCAATAAATGAATTTAGAAATGTATACAGTATCCAGTTTTATAACGGAATTGTTGCATTTCATGTGAGTCAAAAATATTCACAAAATCCTGAAATAGTTCGAAATAAACCACGGACTGGGGCATCTGATTTTAGATATGCGGGTGTAAATAGCGCCACAATAAACTGGTCCGCTCTTGTATCTGATAAGAGGGTTGTTGAGGTTTACGGCGAAGAATCGCAAAAACAAAAACAAAAGCGATAGCACATTTGCGCTCAATGCCGAGAAGAGCCTGATATGAACTGTTTTATGGCGATCCGTATTGGCAAGATCCGCTCATAGTTCACCGCTGGGGCTACACACCAAAGAGTTTGTCCAATCTCTTGGAACACGTCGGTTTGGTCAATGCATGTCAAGAACCCGCTGAGTTCAAATTGCGCGAATCTCGGGACATGAGAATAGTTGCCAACAAAAAGATGTTTTGATGAGCCAATTTATTTTGGTGTTTTGCTCACCAAAACAATCAGTGCTTCCGTCGCCAGTTCTACGAAGTCGTCACGGTAGCCCTTTTCTTTAAGAGCCCAACGAAAAGCATTACCTAGGCGGGCCTTACCGAACCAACCCAGATGGTTTTCTTTTTGAAACTCAACCGCTTTTCCACACGCGTCTTCAATAATACGCGTCAACCGAGCCACAGAGGGGCGTTTTCCCGCCTGTTGTTCCAGTGCTGGCGGATACCGCTTTATGATCTGACCAGCTAGGGTGTTTGCGAAATCGACAATCAACGTTTTCGAAACCAACTTCAGAATCATTGTCTTTCCGATCAGTTCTCTTTTCCGTGTTGATAAAAAATAGGGGCGCATACTGCGCCCCTTATGTTAAGCGAAAATACGTTATCCGCGGCAGGATGATGGTCCAAATCTAAGGGGAGACGTTGTACAGGTCCAGTTTACTACTTCACCTGTCCAGGAAGGCACCAAGCTGACAGTCACTGCGCCTGTTGTACCAATCGCGTTTTTAGCGGAAATGCCAATTGTGCCGCCAGTGGTTTGAATGGTGCCTGAAGAGATGTATTGTGAAGATGCAATCGCGATGCCCAATGCTACTGTGCCCCCACAAGAGTTGATAGCTTGGCAGCCTTCAGAGACTGAGTTTTTAGCTGAGGAAGCAGCCAGTACCAATTCCGACACCCTCGCTCGGACGGTGTAGTCTTGATAAGCAGGCAATGCAACCGCAGCCAAAATGCCGATGATCGCCACAACGATCATCAGTTCGATCAAGGTAAAACCCTTTTGAAGAGACTTCTTCATCTGTAACTCCTTTAAAAAACGACCAAATGAGTACCGCGATCAGTGTAACAGCAACCTGAATCCGTGAGCGCCCCAAGCGCGCAAGCGGCCAAGTGGTTGATGTGATTGAAGAAAGTGTTGGGGTTGATCCTGACAGCGGATCACTCTGTGGGTGAGTTGAGGCAGGGTATTCAAATTGGATTTCTTGAGTCCC
>JBJTHI010000222.1:0-1705 GCA_046094425.1 Burkholderiales bacterium
CAATACTGTTCAGATAGTTAAAGTTATCTGATAATAGGCATCCATCAAGGCTTTGATGGATGCGAATGATGGCGAGAACCCGCAAGACACTACCGGCGAAGGTGGACATTGCGCACCTGATCAGCGCTGGCGTACTGGCCAGCGTTTGCCCAAGGGCACTGATCGAAGAAGTGCTGGCCGACACCGGCAAGGCCAGCCAGCGAGAACGGTTGCTGCCCGCACCAGCGGTCGTGTATTACGTGATGGCACTTGCACTGTGGCGTGAAGCGCCGTTGGAGGAGGTATTGCGGGTGGTGTGTGAGGGTCTGCACTGGCTTGGTGGTGCGGATGGCGTTGCTGTACAGGCCAGCAAGTCAGCCATCTCCCAGGCACGCACCCGGCTTGGCTCAAAAGTGATGCACCAACTGGCCGAGCGCGTGCTGCGTCCGCTGGCCACACCTGGGGCGCCAGGTGCATGGTACCGAGGGCTTCGTGTCATGGCGCTGGATGGCAGTTGCATGGATGTGGCCGACGAGGCGGCCAATGCCGAACACTTCGGCTATCCCGGTGCATCACGCGGGGACAGCGCCTTTCCCCAGGCGCGCCTGCTGGGCTTGGTGGAGTGCGGCACGCATGCGGTGGTGGCCGCCGAGGTGGCACCCTACAGCCACAGCGAGCAGGCCATGGCCGAGAAGCTGCTGCCGACCAAACTCGCACCCGACATGCTGGTGCTGGCCGACCGCAACTTCTATGGCTTCAAGCTTTGGCAGTTGGCCCGAACCAGCGGTGCCAAGCTGGCTTGGCGCGTCAAGGCCAATCTCAAACTGCCGGTGCAGCAGTTGCTCTGCGATGGCTCGTACCTGAGTACCGTCTTTGACAGCAGTGATCGGCATCGCCATGCCGGGCAAGTGGTGCGCGTCATCGACTACACGCTCAAGGACTCGGCTACGGTGCCACAGGACAGCTATCGCTTGGTGACGAACATCCTGGACCCCGCAGACGCACCAGCGCTGGAGCTGGCGGCGCTGTACCGCGAGCGCTGGGAAATTGAGGGCGTCTTCGACGAGTTCAAAACGCACTTGCGTGGCAACAGCACCGTGCTGCGCAGCAAGACGCCGGAGCTGGTGCTGCAGGAGTTGTGGGGCTTGCTGCTGGCGCACTTTGCCATTCGCCAGTTGATGGCGCAAGCCGCTTGGCCGCGCAGGATAGACCCTGATCGATTAAGCTTCACGCACGCGGTGCGCGTGATCAAGCGCAAGATGCCGCAAGCTGCGGCCATTCCCCCCTGAGCGCTTGACTGCGTGGCGCGACGGGTTGCTCGACGAGATCGCGCGCGGTCGTTGCGTCAGCAGTCGGGGTCGTTACAACCCACGCGGCGTCAAGCGCAAGATGAGCAACTTCAACGTCCGCCATCGCGGCGAGAAACTGCATCACCGTCATCGGCCAACGCCAGTGCTCAATATCTGAACAGTATTGAGCCTAGCCCGCATATTTCATCAGGGACGTGCCCGAGTGGGCTGTGATGCGGCGCGCTAGCAAGGCGCGACGACGCTGCGGGCTCGTGCCCGCGAGGAGGAGCAACGCAGCTAGCGTGTCGCAGCACGGCTCAATCGGGCGCGTAGCGGTCGGTACAGTTTGGCTTTGGCGCTCGAAGCAGGGGAAGTGAGCATTCATGCAGTGTTACGAGGCATAGGAGAGCGACCTGGTGAAATATGCGGGCTAGACG
>JBJTHI010000223.1:0-9443 GCA_046094425.1 Burkholderiales bacterium
GCCAGCAGCTGCCTGATATTCATCGCCAGGCCGCCTCTCAGGTTCGGGCCAGCCTCAGGTCAGGCACTGTCACGTCTGCGGGTAGGTGTCTTCCACATTAAACACGATGTTCAAGCTATTTTTCTGGTCGGAAGTTCGGCCGCAGTGGCCGAGGCCACCAAGCTGATACGCGCTGCAGGCTCACGCGCCCAGGTGGTGACTGTGTCGAACAATGCCTCCAGCGGTTTCATCAAACTGATGGGCGAACACGCGCGCGGCACCATTGTTTCGCAGGTGTTTCCGTTTGAGCGATCCATTGCCACGCCCATGGTCAAAGAAGCCATGGAGTTGGCGGCAGCGCAAGGTTTCTCGGAAGTGACGCCCGCCATGCTCGAAGGTTATGCCGGTGCCAAGGTGCTGGTGGAGGGCCTGCGCCGCGCTGGCAACAACCCCAGCCGCGCCAGCTTGCAGCAAGCCTTGAACAGCATGCGCAAGGTAGACATCGGGGGGCTGGAGGTGTCGTTCAGCGAAACCGACCACACCGGTTTGGACTTCGCCGATTTGTCCATCATTGGGCCCAGCGGGAAGTTTGTGCGCTAACGGCGGCAGTGAGGCAGCTCGTGGGCTGCCTTGGTCTATCAACCCACCGTCACCGGAATCTTGCCGATCGTGGCTTGCCACTCTTTGGGGCCGGTGTTGTGCACCGAGGTGCCCTCGGAATCGACTGCCACAGTCACCGGCATGTCTTCGATGTCGAATTCGTAAATCGCTTCCATGCCCAGGTCGGCAAAGCCCACCACTTGCGCGTGTTTGATGGCTTTGGAGACTAGGTAGGCCGCACCGCCCACGGCCATCAGATAGGCACTCTTGTGTTTTTTGATCGCGTCGATACCGGTGGGGCCACGTTCGGCTTTGCCGATCATGCCGATCAAGCCGGTTTGCGCCAGCATCATTTCGGTGAACTTGTCCATGCGGGTGGCGGTGGTGGGGCCGGCAGGGCCGACCACCTCGTCGCGCACCGGGTCGACCGGGCCGACGTAGTAGATGACGCGGTTGGTGAAGTCGACGGGCAGCTTCTCACCCTTGGCGAGCATGTCTTGAATGCGCTTGTGCGCGGCATCGCGGCCTGTGAGCATCTTGCCCGAGAGCAACAAGGTGTCGCCCGGTTTCCAACTTGCCACTTCGGCTTTGGTGAGGGTGTTCAAGTCCACCTTTTTGGACTTGTTGTAGTCCGGTGCCCACCTCACATCGGGCCACAAATCGAGCGACGGTGGGTCGATGTAAGCAGGGCCTGAGCCGTCCAGCACGAAGTGGGCATGGCGGGTGGCCGCACAGTTGGGGATCATGGCCACGGGTTTGCTTGCTGCGTGGGTGGGGTACATGGCGATCTTCACGTCGAGCACGGTGGTCAGGCCACCCAGGCCTTGCGCGCCGATGCCCAGGGCGTTGATCTTGTCGCATAGCTCAATGCGCAGTTCTTCCAGCTTGTTCTGCGGCCCACGGGCTTTGAGTTCAAACATGTCGATGGATTCCATCAACGATTCTTTGGCCATCAGCATCGCCTTCTCGGCTGTGCCGCCAATGCCGATGCCCAGCATGCCGGGAGGGCACCAGCCTGCACCCATGGTGGGCACGGTTTTCATCACCCAATCGACCAGTGAGTCGCTGGGGTTGAGCATGACGAATTTGGATTTGTTCTCGCTGCCGCCGCCTTTGGCCGCCACCTGAACGTCCACCGTGTTGCCTGGAACCACACTCATGTGGACGACGGCGGGGGTGTTGTCCTTGGTGTTTTTGCGCTCGAACTGGGGGTCGGCCACGATGCTGGCCCGCAGTTTGTTATCCACGTTGTCGTAGCCGCGCCGTACACCTTCGTTGATGGCGTCTTCGATGCTGCCGGTGAACCCTTCCCAACGCACGTCCATGCCAATTTTCAGGAAGACGTTGACGATGCCGGTGTCCTGGCAGATCGGGCGGCGGCCTTCCGCGCACATCTTGGAGTTGGTGAGGATCTGGGCAATGGCGTCTTTGGCCGCCGGGCTTTGCTCGATCTCGTAGGCGCGAGCCAAGTGGCTGATGTAGTCAGCCGGGTGGTAGTAGCTGATGTATTGCAGTGCTGCGGCCACGCTTTCGATCAGGTCTTTTTGGTGGATGGTGCTCATGGAATGTCCCGAAAAAATGGAGCGCAGTAGCGGCCTTGCCGGCAGATGGGTGGTTTGTCAAGAAAAGGCCCCGCTTGCGGATGAGGACTAGATTCCACCTGCTGGCAACACAATCGAAAATTAAGCTGTCATTTTACTGAGGGGGCGCCAGTGCTGAGCAGAATTCGGGGTTTGTTTTTGGCCGACGCGGCCGGTGGTGTAGTACTGGGTCTGTCTGCGTGCCTCGCCTTGTTGGTGAGCAATTCAGCATGGGCGTCTTGGTATGACGCTTTTGTGCGCGCCCAGTTTGAAGTGCGTTTGGCCAACGATGCCTTGGTATTGGCGAAGCCGCTGTTGCTGTGGGTCAACGACCTGTTGATGGCAGTTTTTTTCTTTTTGGTGGGCCTGGAGATCAAACGCGAGCTGCTGGTTGGACAGCTCGCATCGGTCAAGCAGGCATTGCTTCCTGCAGCGGCCGCATTGGGCGGCATGGTGGTTCCGGCGCTGATTTACGTCGGGTTTAACCACGACGATGCAGTGGCGCTGAGGGGGTGGGCCATCCCTACAGCCACCGATATTGCTTTCGCGCTGGGAATTTTGATGCTGCTCGGTTCCCGCGTTCCTACGTCTTTGAAAGTCTTTTTAACGGCTGTTGCCATCATCGACGACTTGGGGGCCATCGTGGTGATTGCGTTGTTCTACACCGTGGATTTGTCACCCATGATGCTGATGGCTGCGGGCCTTGGTGGCATTGTTCTGTTTGCCTTGAACCGCCTGCGGGTGATGAATATCGGCGCCTACGTGATCGTGGGATTGGTGGTGTGGGTGTGCGTACTGAAATCGGGCGTGCATGCAACCCTGGCTGGCGTGATAACGGCCCTGGCTATTCCGATAGTTGACAAATACGGTGGGTCACCACTGCGAACCGCTGAACACGCGCTTCACCCGTGGGTTGCTTTTTTGGTGTTGCCATTGTTCGCATTCTCGAATGCGGGTGTGTCACTGCACGGGGTCACATGGCAGACCTTGTTTCAACCCATACCCCTGGGCATATCTTTGGGCTTGATCGTGGGCAAAGCAGTGGGGGTTTTTGGCGCAGCATGGTTGATGGTGCGGCTGGCCGGAGCTTCATTCCCCACTGGTGCGAGCAGCCGTCAATTCTTTGCCGTATGCGTCTTGTGCGGCATTGGCTTCACCATGAGCCTCTTCATTGGCGGACTGGCTTTTGAGGGGCAGGGCGCTGCATTTGAAACGCAGTTGAAAATGGGTGTGCTTGGGGGCTCATTGGTGGCAGGCTTGATTGGCGTGTTGCTGATTTGCACCGGAAAACCAAAGTCTGGTGTTTGACTCGGTTCCGGGTCTGGAAGCAACGCGGGCCTGGCCCACCAATTTCTCCGGGAGCGCGCAGATGCGGCAGTGCATGGGCGAGTTGCGCCTATGACTGGGCGGATTCAGTCACCATGTTTTGCGCCGCCGGTGATGAGCCTGTCGGTCGCCGCAATAGCCAGGGCTGAGAACAAAAACGCCATGTGGATCAAGGTTTGCCAGAGCAGCACTTGTTCACTGTAGTTGTCGGCGTTGATGAATGTTTTGAGTAGGTGGATGGAGCTGATGCCAATGATGGCGGTGGCCAGCTTGACCTTCAACACCGAGGCGTTCACGTGACTGAGCCACTCGGGCTGGTCGGGATGACCTTGCAAATTCATGCGCGACACAAAAGTCTCGTACCCACCTACGATCACCATGATGAGCAGGTTTGAGATCATGACCACGTCAATCAAACCCAGAACCACCAGCATGATGATGGTCTCGTTGATTTTTGGAGTACTGCCGCCAAAGTCACCTTTATAGCCAATGCCTTTGACCAGGCTGTCCAGCGCTTCTTTGCTTCCAAGCACTGCCTCTATCAGGTGTACAAGCTCTACCCAAAAGTGAAATACATAAACCACCTGGGCCAAGATTAGCCCGAGGTAGAGTGGCAACTGCAACCAGCGGCTCATGAAAATAAAGCGGGGAAGCGCCCGCATGTGTGCGTGGCTGGACGGCGGAAGCGGCGAGATCATGTGGTGCAAAGCCGGAAAGTTGGAAGAAGCGTCGATTGTAGGATTAGCCCTGTGACAAGACTGCGCGCCGAGCAATCATCCCCGGTCACGTCAGGCTTTCGTAAGAGCTTGTGTTTAAGGTGTCTCGTACCGACTTGACCCATCACCAGAACCACCAGGAGACCCACCATGTCCAGCAATGCAAACCCGCTTTACGCTCCGCCCGCCGAACTGGCAAAAAACGCCCACGTGGCGGGAATCGATGCTTACAACGCTTTGTGCGCCGAAGCCGATGCCGATTACGAAGGTTATTGGGCCCGCCTGGCGCGTGAGCTTGTCGTTTGGAAAACGCCCTTCACCAAAGTGCTCAACAGCAGCGAGGCACCGTTTTTCAAGTGGTTTGAAGACGGCACACTGAACGTGTCCTACAACTGCCTGGATCGCCAAGTGTTGGCTGGTTCAGGTGACAAAACAGCGATTATTTTTGAAGCCGACGATGGCACCGTCACCCCTGTGACCTACAGCGCCTTGCTCGCTAAAACCTGCCAACTCGCCAATGCCCTGCGGGAAAAAGGTGTCAAAAAAGGCGACCGTGTCGTCATCTACATGCCCATGAGCGTAGAGGGTGTGGTGGCCATGCAGGCTTGCGCCCGCATTGGTGCCACCCATTCGGTGGTGTTTGGTGGTTTTTCGGCGCAGTCGCTGCGCGACCGCATTGAAGACGCTGGCGCGGTGATGGTGCTCACCGCCGACGAGCAGGTGCGCGGCGGCAAACACCTGCCACTCAAGGCCATCGTCGATGAAGCGCTGGCCTTGGGGGGTTGCGACAGCATCAAAAACGTCATCGTTTACCGTCGCACAGGAGGCAGCGTGGCCTTTCAAGCAGGCCGCGACCTGTGGTTGCATGAGGTGGTGGCCATCCAAGCCACCACATGTGAGCCTGAGTGGGTGGGCGCTGAGCACCCTTTGTTTTGCTCTACACCTCAGGCTCCACAGGCAAACCCAAAGGCGTGCAGCATTCCAGCGGCGGCTATTTGCTGCACGCCATGCTGACCACCAAATGGACGTTCGATCTCAAGCCGGGCGATGTCTTCTGGTGCACAGCCGACATCGGCTGGGTCACCGGCCACACCTACATCACCTATGGCCCCTTGGCTTTGGGTGCCACTGAAATTGTGTTTGAAGGCGTGCCCACCTACCCCGATGCAGGCCGTTTCTGGAAGATGATTGAAAAACACCAGGTCAGTGTTTTTTATACCGCACCGACGGCGATTCGTTCGCTCATCAAAGCAGCCGAGTCGAACGAGGCCGTGCACCCGAAAAACTATAACCTCAGCTCCTTGCGTATCCTGGGCTCGGTGGGCGAGCCCATCAACCCAGCGGCCTGGACTTGGTACCACCAGCACATAGGCGGTGGCCGCTGTCCCATCGTGGACACTTTCTGGCAAACCGAAACCGGTGGCCACATGATTACCCCGCTGCCCGGTGCCACGACCTTGGTGCCAGGCTCGTGCACCTTGCCTTTCCCCGGCATTCAAGCGGCCATCGTGGATGAAACCGGTAAAGACGTACCCAATGGCCAAGGCGGCATTTTGGTGGTGAAAAAACCCTGGCCCAGCATGATCCGCAACATTTGGGGCGACCCCGAGCGCTTCAAAAAGAGCTACTACCCCGCCGATTTCCAAGGAAAGTATTACCTCGCAGGCGACGGTGCCATTCGTGACGCAGAAACGGGCTACTTCACCATCACAGGCCGCATTGACGACGTGCTCAACGTCAGCGGCCACCGCATGGGCACCATGGAAATCGAATCGGCCCTGGTGAGTTGCACCGAGTTGGTTGCCGAAGCGGCCGTAGTGGGCCGCCCCGACGACACCACAGGCGAAGCCATTTGCGCCTTTGTGGTCTTGAAGCGCCCACGACCCACAGGGGATGAAGCCAAGCAAATAGCCAAACAACTGCGCGACTGGGTCTCCAAAGAACTTGGCCCCATCGCCAAACCCAAAGACATTCGTTTTGGCGACAACCTGCCCAAAACCCGCTCCGGAAAAATCATGCGCCGTTTGCTGCGGTCTGTGGCGAAGAATGAAGCCGTCACCCAAGACACCAGCACGTTGGAGAATCCAGCCATACTCGATCAATTAGGCGAAGCCTTCTGATCGAGTGCCGCCGAAGGCGGTGCAGCCCGACAGGGCTGTGGCGGGATTCGGGGGAACACTCACATCGCCTCGGCGATGTGATGTGGTCACCAAAATCCGGCCACACTGGATCAATGAGGCGAAGTCTTTTGATCGATCCCCGCGCTAGACTCCTCGGCGCATGTTCTCCCAGTTCGCATCCCCATCCGCCATCCTGCGCTTCACCGCTCCCCAGGCGCAGTCTGAACCCCTGCACGCAGCGTTCGGCGAGCCAATGCACACACTGGTGGCTTACCGCCCTGAAGAGGTCAGCACCTTACTAAATGCCGCCCACCAGCATGCCAAAGCAGGGCGGTGGTGCATGGGTTTCGTGGCGTTTGAAGCTGCCGCAGCGTTTGATGCCGCTTCTGAGTTGCATGCCACTGCTCAATATGCGCCCACGCCCTTGGCCTGGTTCGCGGTTTACGATGATGCCCACGCAGTTCCACTGCCACCGGAATCGACCACTTGGCAGTTTGCACCCTGGACAACTGCGCTCACCCCCACGACGTTTGCAAACAAAGTGGATCTCATCCACCACGCCATCGCCGACGGTGAGGTTTATCAGATCAACCTCACTAGCCCTTTGCAATCGCGGTTTGAAGGCGATACACGAAGTTTGTTTGAGGCCTTGTGCCGCGCCCAGCCTGACAGTTATGCGGTCTACCTGGACATGGGCGACACCCAGGTGTTGTCTGTCTCACCCGAGCTTTTTTTTGATTGGCGAGAGGGGCAGATTCTCAGCCGCCCCATGAAGGGAACCGCCTCACGGGGACGTACTGCGACGCTAGATCAAGCCCAAGCCCAAGCCCTGCGTGATAGCAGCAAAGAACAAGCCGAGAACCTGATGATCGTGGACTTGATTCGCAACGATATCTCTCGCATCGCCTTGCCCTTTAGCGTGAAGGTGGAAAACTTGTTTGCCCTGCAAGCCTGGCCCACGATTTGGCAAATGACCTCGGACGTGCGGGCCAAAACCCGCCCAGGCATCACCTTGTCCGATGTATTTGGCGCGTTATTCCCGTGTGGTTCCGTCACGGGTGCGCCCAAGGTGCGAGCGATGCACTGGATCAAGCAGTTGGAAGCGCAGCCGCGTGGTGTTTACTGCGGCGCCATAGGTGTGTTGCAACCGGGTGGTGCTGCTACTTTCAATGTGGCGATACGCACGCTGACTATTCACGGCAAAAAGGCTCGCTGCGGCATAGGCAGTGGTATCACGGCCGATGCGACGGTCGGCGGTGAATGGCAGGAGTGGATCAACAAACAAGGTTTTTTGCGGCGCTGTGAAGCTCCGTTTGACTTGCTGGAAACCTTTGGTTTGGTGGGCGGACAGTACCCCAATCTGGCTCCGCACCTGGCTCGTTTACAAGAGGCGGCAGCGCATTTTTCTTACCCGCTGGATTTGTCCTTGGTGAATCAGCGTTTGATGTCACTTGCCCGAGAACATCCTCTAGGCAGTTGGCGTGTTCGTTTGTGTTGTGATGCAGTTGGTGGCGTGAACATTCAAGTTTTTTCGCTGCCTGCAATCACAACGCCGGTTCCAGTTCAACTCGCCAACCGCCCCCTGCTGGAGGCGGACAGCGAGTTCGTGCGCTTCAAAACCACACGACGCAGCCACTACGAGGTTTTTGCGCCGTCCACGAACGATGTATTCGATACCCTGCTGTTCAATGAGGCGGGTGAGCTGACCGAGTTCACTCGGGGCAATGTAGCGCTGTTGCTGGACGGCCAGTGGGTCACGCCCCAACTTGATTGCGGTTTGCTCCCCGGCGTGGGCCGGGCGGTGGCCTTGCGCGAGTCAAGGGTGGTTGAAGGACGTATTCATCGCAATGACTTGGCGCGTGTGCAGGGTCTGGCTTTTATTAACAGTTTGCGCGGCTGGATAAGTGTTGAGCTCATCAAGTGAACTCACTTGATGAGCTCACTTCTGCGACAAGATCCACACGACCAATTGCTTGGCCTCGGCGGGCGAGACCTGCGAATTGGCCGGCATGGGCACCGCACCCCAAGCACCGGCCCCGCCTTTGATCACCTTTTGCGAGAGTTTGTCTACCGCATCGGACTGGCCGGCGTATTTCGCCGCAATGGCCTTGAATGATGGGCCGACTCGACGCTCGGTGGCATGGTGGCAACCCATGCAGTTTTTCTTGTCCGCCAAAGCGGGGTCGGCGTGCACACTTGAAGTGGACAAGGTGATCAATGCAGCAAATATCAGAGCAGTAGGTTTCATAGCAATCAAGAATCGAACAGTTTTTCGCAGCGGCGAAAACGTCAACAAATGCGGCCTGCGCTACATTTGACCTTGTGCAGTGTAATCAGTTCAGGAGCGATCGATATGTATGGCGTTGTCATCGGTGTATTGCTGGTCTTGCTGAAATTGGCGGAGGTAGACCCCGTGGCGGGTTGGTCGTGGTGGCTGATCTTGACCCCTTTGGGGTTGGCGGTGCTGTGGTGGGAGTACGCCGACCGCTCCGGCCTCACCAAACGCCGTGAGATCGACAAAATGGAAGACCGGAAGAAGCAGCGCCGTGCTCAAAACATGGCCGCTTTGGGCATGGACGAAAGAGGTCGGCGCGGCAAAGCCAAGCGCTGAAATGCAGTACCGCGAGGCCATCCCGATTGATTGCAGGGAATCAAGAGCCGAAGTCCACAAGGTGAGTCGCAAACGCGCATCGGCATAGGGGGCCTCCAATATCGGAGGCACCCCTGCCACACCACCTGGCATGCGGGTCCGCACCAGGCGGTTCGAGAGTTTGAGGTCATGACAGCCGGGGCACCCCCAACCGGCTGATGCTGGGAATGGCCAAGTTGTAAACAACCGGCGCGGCAACTGCCACAGTGCCATAACTGCGCCGATGGCTGCGGCGACTAACCAATGTTGAACTTTCATGCTTGTTTCCTCACTATGCAAAGTTTTAATCATGACCTTGCCGTTTGACTTGGCCCCCTAAATTGACTCCGAAGACTGCTTTCGCATCGACTCTTCAGGAGATGTTATGGATGCCTCCCTCCCCGCGGGGACAAGAAGGAGCTGATCGGTGAAGAGTGCTGAACAGCCGCTAACCAAGGAGGGGGAACCGCTGCTGCAATGCAGTGGGGTGGAT
>JBJTHI010000224.1:0-45448 GCA_046094425.1 Burkholderiales bacterium
CGAGTGGTCGGCAGCGGGTCAAGTTAGCGATCGCGGTCCAAGTGCCATCAAAGATTTGATCGACCTCTACCCGCGCTGGCCCGCACGCCCCCAGTGTCTTCCATCGTCCAGGGTGCCTCGCCAGGGACATGACAGTTAGCGGCTGTTCAGCACTCTTCACCGATCAGCTCCTTCTTGTCCCCGCGGGGAGGGAGGCATCCATAACATCTCTTAGGTGGGCTTGTAGCCGCGCTGTCCGGCCACCACTCGGCGGCCCCTGCCACCGGCAATCCAATTCACAAACAACTTGCCCGCGGCGTGATTGACACGAAAGGAGCGCATCACGTGAACAGGCATGGCCAGTTTGTCGTCGCCTTCTACCAGCACGGTGTAATCCTTGCCACCGCCCCCTTGTGCCATCCAGGCACCGGCCTCCACCAGCATGCAGGCTTGTTTGTCTTGGGCTTGGGTGAGCAGCGATGCGTCAGGTGTGGGAGCGACATGCCAGGCGGTATCGGGCACTACCCCGGCGGCGCGCCACATGGCTTGTTCGGCGAGTTGGCTGCCCGAACCGGGGCGGCCGCTGAGAAACGGCACCTGCGCTTGCGACAGCCGCTGCAAGGCCAGCACGATGTCGCGTTTGGCATCCAACGCTTTGGCCAAAACCGTGGGCCCTACCAACAACAAGCTGCCTGTGGCGATGGGACGCCTGTCATGCACCAGACCTTGTTTTTCGACCAGCGCCTCCAGCCAAGCCACATTGGTGAGCGCGGCATCGACTTCACCGAGTTCGGCGGCTTCCAGCATGCTCAGCGCAGAGCCCTCTTTCAAGCTGACAACCACCCCGGTGTCTGCACCAAATGCACGTTGCAAAGCGCGGGCCAAGCCCGACTTCATGAGGGCTTCGTCCACCCCTACACGCAAGGGATCTTCCAGCGACTGTTTTTGCACAGCCCGGCTTGGCGCGTGGGGCAGGCATGCCAGCGCACTCGCCAACAGCAGGGAGCGGCGACCAATTTGGTTTGAAGAATTCATATTGTGACGATACCTCTATCAACGTGAGATGACGCGCGGCATAAAGTCATGCAAGATAGACATGACCCCCTGACATCGGGTGGTTACAGGCGAATTACACTGATTTCACAATCTCCATCCCGCCACGCTGGCCCACCCCCAACCAGCGGCCATGATGCCAAATTTATCCCTTTGGGCATTGCGGTTCGGACGAAGACTCGGGGTTCCAGACCAAGTTCTGAGCCCACACCATTTTTTGACTCGACTGGAAGCACCATGAACCGACCCGTGATGGAGGGCTTGCGCTTGAATACGCCCGCTACCGTTCGCCATACCCGTTTGATCGAGTGGGTGGCCCAAATGGCCGCCTTGACCGAAGCCAAAGACGTTTACTGGTGCGATGGCAGCACCGCTGAATACGACCGCCTGTGCGCCCAACTGGTGGCTGCCGGCACCTTCAAAAAACTCAACCCGGAACTGCGCCCTAACAGCTACTTGGCCTGCAGTAGCCCGAGCGATGTCGCCCGCGTCGAAGACCGCACCTATATCTGCAGCACCAAACAAGAAGATGCGGGCCCCACCAACAACTGGATGGATCCAGCCGAGATGCGCCGCTTGCTGCAAACCGGGGACAAGGCCTTGTTCAAAGGTGCTATGCGGGGCCGCACCATGTACGTGGTGCCTTTCAGCATGGGCCCATTGGGTTCCCCCATTGCCCACATTGGCGTGGAGTTGTCCGACAGCCCCTACGTGGCAGTGAACATGAAAATCATGACCCGCATGGGCAGCAAAGTGCTGGATGTGCTGGGTGAAGACGGCGAGTTCGTGCCCTGTGTTCACACCGTGGGTGCGCCGCTGGAGCCAGGCCAGAAGGATGTGTCTTGGCCCTGCAATGCCACCAAATACATCGTGCACTACCCCGAAACCCGTGAAATCTGGAGTTACGGCTCGGGTTATGGTGGCAACGCCCTCTTGGGCAAGAAGTGTTTCGCGCTGCGCATTGCCAGCACCATGGGGCGTGACCAAGGGTGGCTCGCCGAACACATGCTGGTGCTGGGCGTGACCTCGCCCGAAGGCAAAAAACACCATGTGGCAGCGGCTTTCCCCAGCGCCTGCGGCAAAACCAATTTCGCCATGTTGATCCCACCAGCGGGCATGGACGGCTGGAAGGTCACCACCATCGGCGACGACATTGCCTGGATCAAACCCGGTGCCGATGGCCGCTTGTACGCCATCAACCCGGAAGCCGGTTACTTCGGCGTGGCCCCGGGCACCAACACGCTCACCAACTACAACTGCATGAACAGCTTGAAGCGTGACGTGATCTTCACCAACGTCGCCCTCACCGACGACGGCGATGTGTGGTGGGAAGGCATGACCGACACCCCGCCCGCTCACCTCATCGACTGGCAAGGCAAAGACTGGACGCCCGCCATTGCGAAAGAAACCGGTGCCAAAGCCGCTCACCCCAATGCCCGTTTCACCGTGGCCGCCACCAACAACCCGGCTCTCGATGCTGCTTGGGACGACCCCAAAGGCGTGGCAATTGACGCCTTCATCTTTGGTGGCCGCCGTTCCACCACCGTGCCTTTGGTCACCGAAGCCCGTAACTGGGTTGAAGGTGTTTATATGGCTGCGACCATGGGCTCGGAAACCACCGCCGCTGCCGCAGGCCAGCAAGGCGTGGTGCGCCGCGATCCCTTCGCCATGCTGCCCTTCATGGGCTACAACATGAGCGACTATTTCCAGCATTGGCTCAATTTGGGTGCCAAGTTGCAGGCGTCCGGTGCCAAGTTGCCCAAAATTTATTGCGTCAATTGGTTCCGCAAAGGGGACGACGGCAAATTCGTGTGGCCGGGTTATGGCGAAAATATGCGTGTGCTCAAGTGGATGTTGGAGCGCGTAGAAGGCCAAGGCCAGGGAGTGGAAAACATTTTTGGCGTCACGCCCACGTACAGCGACATCACCTGGACGGGTTTGAATTTCACCGCCCAACAGTTCGACCAGGTCACTCGAATTGATGGGGCCGAGTGGAAGAACGAGTTGCAATTGCACACCGAACTTTTCAGCCAACTGGCTTACCACCTGCCTGCGGAGTTGACACAAGTTCAAGCCAGTTTGCAGGCACGTTTGTCCGCATAGAACGCATTTCCGCTTGCCAACATCGAGCCCCGCCTAGCGGGGCTCTTTTTTGGGCCACGCCTTTGTAAGCGGCCAAAAACGCGGCCACAAAAAAGGCCACCCGAAGGTGGCCCGAGCCGCTGGAGATGCGGTTGCAATGAAACCTGTTCGAGCTTACTTGTGATAGGCGGTCTCGCCATGCGAGCTGATATCCAGGCCTTCGCGCTCGTCTTCTTCGGGCACGCGCAGACCAACCAGCAGGTCAACAATTTTGAAGGCGATGAAAGCGACCACGGCAGAAATCACCACGGTGTAAAGCACGCCTTGCAATTGAACCCACACTTGCGCGCCAATGCTGCCCCATTCACCGCATTTGTCGGTGACGTAGTTGCAGATGCCGGTGCCGCCCAGACTCGGTGCAGCAAACACACCGGTGAGCAAAGCGCCCAAGATGCCGCCCACACCGTGCACGCCAAACACGTCGAGCGAGTCGTCAGCACCCAACATGCGCTTGAGGCCATTCACGCCCCACAAGCAGATGAAACCGGCCAAGAGGCCAATCACCAAGGCACCACCCACGCCCACGAAGCCGCAAGCAGGGGTGATGGCCACCAAGCCAGCGACAGCGCCGGAGGCCGCACCCAACATGGAGGCTTTGCCCTTCATCAACGCTTCACCCGCCGCCCAGGCCAAGGTCGCCATCGCGGTAGCCACCACGGTATTGATGAAAGCCAGTGCCGAGACGCCGTTGGCTTCCAGGTTGGAGCCGGCGTTGAAACCGAACCAACCCACCCACAGCAAGGAAGCACCCACCATGGTCAGTGTGAGGCTGTGAGGGGCCATGGACTCTTTGCCGTAGCCAATGCGTTTACCGATCATGTAAGCACCCACCAAGCCAGCCACCGCCGCGTTGATGTGAACCACGGTGCCACCGGCGAAGTCGAGCGCGCCTTTGGCCCACATGAAGCCTGCGTTGGCTGTGACGGTGGCCAATGCGGCCTCACTCGTGATGGCATCGGGGCCGTCCCAGTACCACACCATGTGCGCGACAGGGATGTAGCTGAAGGTGAACCACAACACCGCGAACAGCAACACGGCCGAGAACTTGATGCGTTCGGCGAAGGCGCCCACGATCAACGCCACCGTGACCGCAGCAAACGTGCCTTGGAAGGCGATGAAGGTGAACTCAGGCAAATAAACGCCCTTGCTGAAGGTGGCCGCAATGGACTCTGGCGTCACACCCTTCAAGAAAAGTTTGTCCAAGGTGCCGAAGAAGGGGTTGCCTGCCGTGAAGGCCATGGAGTAGCCGTAGACCACCCACAAGACCGAGATCAGCGCGAAGATCATGAACACCTGCATCAGTACCGACAGCATGTTTTTGCTGCGCACCAAACCGCCATAGAACAGCGCCAGGCCAGGGATGGTCATCAAGATCACCAAGGCGGTGGCAATCGTCATGAAGGCGGTGTCGCCTTTGTTAGGCACCGGTGCGGGTGTGGTTGCTGCTGCCGAAGCAGCGGGTGCCGCCACAGCAGCAACGGCCTCAGACGCCGCAGCCATCGCAGGCGCTGCAACATCAGGAGCCGAGGCGGCTTGGGCCAAGGCCAAGCCTGAGAACGTCAGGGCCGACAGCCCCAACGCCAAAAGGGCAATGAGTTTTTTCATGTTGAGTCTCTTTTTGTTGGGCTGCTGGGCGCTTAGAGCGCGTCCTTGCCGGTTTCGCCGGTGCGGATCCGAACCACCTGTTCCAGTGGCGAGACAAAAATTTTGCCGTCGCCAATCTTGCCGGTGCGGGCGGCGTTTTCCACCGCCTCGATCACGCGGTCGACGATGGAATCGTCGACCGCTGCTTCGATCTTCACCTTGGGCAGAAAGTCCACCACATACTCGGCACCGCGGTACAACTCGGTGTGGCCCTTTTGGCGGCCGAAACCTTTGACTTCAGTCACCGTGACACCCTGAACACCAATGGCGCTCAAGGCCTCACGCACTTCATCAAGCTTGAAGGGCTTGACGATGGCAGTCACCATCTTCATGGTCATCTCCAATCGTGGGTAGGGTTAGAAGGTTTTTTTGACAGACAACACCAAACCAGCCTTGCCGAGTTCTTTGTCGGTTGGGGCGTAGTAATAGACCGATTTGCCACCAATCTCTTTGGTGTCTGCCGCAATCACAGCGGCACTGAGCAACCAGCCGGAGAAGTCCTTACTGACAGTAAGCGAGTAGTCTGTGTAGGAGAAGTCACCATTCTTGGCCACTTTTTGGTAGCCAATGTGCGGGGACAGCATCACGCCGCCGCCCACATCAAAGCTGGCAGTCAGATCGATATAGCTGCTGTTTTTGCTGTCTGAGAAACCAAACAAATTGGTCACGCTGTGCGAGTACTTCAGCGTTGCCGGGCCGAAAGTCAGCGCACCATAAACCTCTGTTGTATTGGGGCTGACGGACAGCTTGTGGCTGGGGTATTGATAGGTCAACACACCTAGGTCGTAGGTGAAATCTTTGGAGATTTCGCCTTTGTAGCCGCCGTAAACATCAATTTCAGCTCGGGCATCGCCGCCCGCGTCTTTGATCCATTTGATCGAAGACGCCCAAGCACCGACATAAAAACCGCCAGGAATCGCGTAGTCAACCCCGGCCGACACGGCGGGCTTCAAGCGCGACTGGGAAATGCCACGGTAGCGGTAGTCACTTGACACCGCCGCATTGAAGCTCAGGGGGCTGTCTTGAGCGACGCTCAACGTAGGAACTGCGGTCAGGGCGACCGTGGCAGCGATCGCGTACAGGCTTTTTTTCATTGCGGAACTCCTAGGGTGAAAGAAACAAGGTTGCAAGGCAGCCTTCAGCAGCTTCCGTGCCAGGCCGGGGCAGTGGTCGCACCACAGGCCAACCAGACGTGACCAAAGCGGTGCGGCCACCCGGTCAGCCCCGCTATGGTGCATAAGTGCACCGAAATGGGCTTGTGCGCCGATTCGTTCTTTTGGGCGATGTCCTTTGGCAGCGGTCTGAACACAATGCCAGGGGTTCGATTTCGCCGAATCAACCCGAGGAACCCCTGTTATGACCTTTGCCCTGGTGCACAGCCGCGCCCTGGATGGATTGAACTCGCCCGAGGTCTCGGTCGAGGTACACCTGGCCAATGGCCTGCCCAGCTTTACCTTGGTGGGGCTGGCCGATACCGAAGTGAAGGAGGCCCGCGAGCGCGTACGTTCTGCGCTGCAAACCAGTGGCTTGGTGTTTCCTCACAACAAACGCATCACCGTGAACCTGGCCCCAGCAGACTTGCCCAAAGAATCGGGCCGGTTTGACTTGCCGATAGCGCTTGGCATTCTGGCCGCCAGCGAACAAATTGATGGCAAACGACTGAGCAGCTTGGAGTTTGCCGGTGAGTTGTCCTTGGCGGGTGAGTTGCGGCCCGTGCGAGGGGCGCTGGCGTCGGCGCTGGCTATGCGTCAACAGAACAATGCACGTGGTTTGGTGTTGCCCATGGCTAGCGCGCAAGAAGCCGCCTGGGTCACGGGATTAAACGTGTTCGCAGCAGACCACTTGCTCGACGTGGTGCGTGCCTTGGTGCCGGGCGACGCCATCAACGCCACTCCCTTACCTGTGGCTCAAGCGGCAGCACGCGGTGCGTCGATATCCAGCATGGATATGCGCGATGTCAAAGGCCAAGCTGCGGCCAAACGCGCGCTCGAAGTGGCGGCTGCGGGTGGGCACAGTGTGTTGATGGTGGGGCCACCAGGCTCGGGCAAGTCCATGCTGGCCCAGCGCTTCGCGGGTTTGCTGCCCCCGTTGAGCGAAGACGAGGCGCTGGCCAGCGCGGCCGTGCTGAGTTTGGCGGGCCACTTCAAGCCCGAGGTCTGGGGCCAAAGAGTTTGTCGCGCGCCCCACCATTCTGCGTCCTCGGTGGCACTCGTTGGTGGCGGTTCGCCCCCGCGCCCCGGCGAAATTTCCTTGGCCCACCACGGTGTTTTGTTTTTGGACGAACTGCCGGAATTTCCGCGCGCGGCGCTCGAGGCGCTGCGTGAGCCGCTGGAGACAGCACGCATCACCATTTCGCGCGCCGCCCGGCAAGCCGAGTTCCCCGCACGTTTTCAGTTGGTTGCCGCAATGAATCCCTGTCCTTGCGGGCATTTGGGCAACCCGATGCGAGCCTGTCGCTGCACGCCCGACGCGGTGGCACGGTACCAAGGTCGTTTGAGCGGCCCGCTCTTAGACCGCATTGACGTGCAAGTGGAAGTGCCCGCCGTGCCACCGGAACAAGTGCAAGCCGCACCCGACGGCGAAGCCAGCAGCGCCATCGCCAAACGCGTGGCGCAAGCCCGCGCGCGCCAGATGCACAGGCAAGGTTGCACTAACGCCGAACTCAGTGGTGAGGGGCTGGACCAGCATTGCCACTTGAGCAGCAACGCCAGTCAATTCATGACCACGGCCGCAGCGCGCCTGGGCTGGTCGGCCCGCAGTTTTCACCGCGTACTGCGCATGGCACGCAGCATTGCCGACTTATCGGGCAGTTGTGATGTGCAGGTGAATCACCTGGCCGAGGCGATTCAGTATCGGCGGGTGTTGCAGGTCAAGTAGTCGGCTGTGTTGACGGCGCCGGCTCATTGTTGAGTTGCAATATGGAGTCGGCACCAGTGAACTTAAAAGTCCCGCTCGGGCTGAGCTTGTCGATGCCCAGGTGTAAAGCGCTACCCTTCGACAAGCTCAGGGCGAACGGATTCAAGTTGAACATTGCCGCATCAATAGGTTGTTCCCAGAGGTACGCGAAGCTGGTAGTTCAAAGCGGTGTTTGTATAAAAAGCTGCTGGCGCAGCGGGAAGGCTGGGTATGCCATGGCAGGGCAATAAGCCCTTCAAGTTGCCACGGGTGGTCTGGTCAAACAGACCTCCACCTGGGTACCCACATCAAGTTCACTGGTGACATGCAAATCTCCCTGCATGGACTTCACGATGCGCTGGCTGATCAGCAAACCCAAACCGACACCGGCAATGCGTGACCGCTCCTGGCCCAAACGGTCAAACGGCTGAAACAGCGCCGCGAGTTGCGCTTGGTCCATACCGATGCCGTCGTCCTTCACCTTGATGCAAATGCCCTCGCCCCGGGCGTGGGCTTGCACCATGACGTGCCCATCACGCCTGCCATATTTGATGCTGTTGGACAGCAAATTGAGCAAAACCTGTTTGAGCCGGGTTGCATCGGCCCAGGCGTCAGGGCAGCCCTCTGCCACAACAGTGATGGTGATGTTTTGTGCGGCGGCGTCTTCACTGAGCAACGCAACGGCGCTGTGAATGGCTTGGGCCACCGCAACAGCCTCAGGCCGCATGGACAACTCCCCTTGCGCTGCTGCGCGGATGTCCAACAAGTCTTCCACCATGGTGGTGAGATGCTGACCCGCATCAACGATGTAGCTGGCGTAACTCGACAGGTTGTCGCCCTGCCCACGCAGTTTGGTGTCCAGCAACTGCGCAAACCCTAAAACCGCATTGAGTGGGGTTCGCATCTCGTGGCTCACCCTTGAGAAGAAGGCCTCTTTGGCGCGCTGAGTCGCCGCTTTGGCTTCTTGCTCGGCTTGTTCAGTTTGCAGTTCAAGCAAACGGGCACTTGCAGCGGCCCATTGTTGCTGGGCCAGCCGACTCTCCAGGGCGTTGGCGGCCGCGACCGCGAGGCAACGCAAGATGTCCAGTTGCGACGGAGTGATTTCGCGTGCTCTGCGGTCAATCACACACAGCGTGCCAACTTGGTGGCCATCGCGCAAGCGAAGTGGCGCTCCCGCATAGAAACGAATTTCAGGCTGCCCCGTGACCAAAGGGTTGTCGATGAAGCGGGCGTCTTGGGTGGCGTCGGGCACCACCAAGACCTCGTCGTCCAAAATCGCATGCGCGCAAAAGGCCATCTCGCGGGGTGTTTCAGACACCCCTGGCAGACCCACATTGGCCTTGAACCACTGACGATGGTCGTCAACCAGGCTGATCAGCGAAATCGGTGTCTGGCAGACCAAGGAGGCGGCTTTCACCAGTGCGTCGAATTCAGCTTGAGGCGCGCTGTCCAGCACCTCTAGTGCTTCGAGCGCGGCCAAACGAGCAGCTTCTTGCGGGGCTGTGGGGGCAGCTGGCATCGAGGGCCCTTTTTTTGATGAGGTGGACGCAGATTTGATTCCACCACAGTTTGCTGCACCCGTGGTCGTTTCAAGGGGTCAGCGTTTGGCGCACTGCGTGCGCCCATTCGGGCGCTTCACCGTCTCGACTCTTGCCCCCCACACGCGCTCCTCCCGCCACGTCAAGAACTCATAAACCCCAAATTCCGCTTAGACGCATCAAAGTTCGCCAAGCTCGGGAACACATCGCCAAGCTGTCCGTCGGTCAAACCGAACCAGCGTGCCAAGGTGGCACCCATTTGATCGACGGACACCTCGGGCAACAAGCTGCCATTGCCGAGTTGGTTGGGGCTGCTGTCGAAATTGTTGTTGTTGGTGTTTTTGCTGCCCAGCACGGGAAAGGTGCCGTAAATGTCGCCACCCTTGACGGCCCCGCCCATGATGAAGTGGTGGGCACCCCAACCGTGATCGGTGCCGTCGCCGTTGCTGGTGAAGGTGCGGCCAAAATCGCTGGCGGTGAAGGTGGTCACTTGGTTGCGTGCGCCCATCAATCCCAAGGTGTTGTCGAAATACCGCAGGGCATGGGACAGCCGCGCCATCAGATCGGCCTGGTTGCGGTTTTGGAAGTCGTGGGTGTCAAAGCCACCCATGCTGACAAAAAACACCTGGCGTTTGGCGCCAATGCCCGCATTGCTGCTGGCGTCGATCATGCGGGCCACGATTTGCAACTGCTGGGCCAGGCTGTTGAAGGATTTGGCGCCGGTGAGTGGGTTGTCGTATTGCAGCTTGGGGTCGTTGTTGGCGTTGTAGCTGCCACTGGCCGGTGCAGTGCCAAACAGGGCGTTGCTCGGGTCTTTGAGCGCAGTGCGCAAGGCCACCTCGGCATCCAGCGAGCGTTTGGAGATGGCGGCCAAGTCGGTGTCGATCAAATGCCCGGTGCGGCTGCTGCCCACAATGCGTTCCAGCGCAGCGGTCACGTCGGCGGAGCCGTAGACACGACCGCTGCTGTCTGCCCCTAAGCGAATCGCACCATTGGTGCCGACCTGGTATTGCTTGACGGTCTGCCCCGATAACCACACGGCATTGCCCGCCGCCGAAATACTGGTGAAGATGGCGCGGGTGTTTTGCGCAGCTAGCAAGTCGCCTAGACGGCCGCCCCAACCCACGGTGGCGCCTTCGGTTTTGAAGCTTTGCCAGGTGTTTTGTTGGTCGTTGTGCGAGAACAAAGCCGCCGGTTTGGGGTGGTTGCTCTGACCGTATTGCGCTTTGCTGGTGGGCAAAATCAAGGGCCCCACATTGGCGACGATGGCCAAGCGTTTGTCGGTGTTGAACATGTCGCGCAGCGTGCCCATCAAGGGGT
This sequence comes from Burkholderiales bacterium, assembly GCA_046094425.1. Lineage (GTDB taxonomy): Bacteria > Pseudomonadota > Gammaproteobacteria > Burkholderiales > Burkholderiaceae_C > JANPCX01. The sequence goes on from JBJTHI010000224.1 coordinate 10,572, forward strand.
GCAGTGCGAAGGTTCGGCCTTGTGCATTCGTCGGAATGATGGGCAATACACCACCCAGCCGCGCTGGCGAGGCCGCCGCCGCTCCCGCGTTGGGGGCGGTTCCGGGGGCGAGCAAGGCAATTGAATCAGGTGCTTGGTTGCGAATGGCTGAGTAGTTGGTCCACGAAGCCGCGTCGGTGGGCAGCACCATATTGAAGGAATCGTTGCCGCCGAATAAAAACAGGCAGACCAAGGCTTTGTAGTCGGACGCGGTTTGTGCGGCCGCAGAACCCACAGCCGCCAAATTCAAAGCCAGCGGCGCACCGGCCACGCCCAAAGTGGACAGGGCACCTGCTTGACGCAAAAACAGGCGACGTGATGCTTGGTGCAGACTGCAATCGTGATGCTTGCTCATTTGGGGCACCTCAAGGGGTTACTTGGTATTCGGGGGCGGCCAGTACCAGCAGCAAGGCCGCATTCACACGTGCGCGTTTGGCGCTGTCCACGGCGCTCTGGTTGGAGCCATTGGTCGCCAAAGCGGGAATGGTCAACTTGCTCACCGTGCCCACGATTTCGTCTCGTAAGGCGTTGCTCATGCGACCTTGCAGCAGCAGGGTGTTCAAGCGTGCCACCAAATCGGCCGGCTTGTCAGCCAATGCGAGTTCGGCGGACAGATTGCCCTGCATGTCGCGGCGGTTCAAGTTCACGCCATTGACGACGCCATTGTTTTGCCCCACACCAAAAGCCACCGCGTCGCGCATGAAGTTCACATAACCTGCGGCTGTGGTTTCTTGCGCCAACTGCATTTCAGGCGCGACCAGACCCGCAGCCGCAGTTTGCGTGCCCGGCGGCACATAACCGGGGCGGAAAAAGTTGAATACCGAAGGGGAGCGCATGGGTGTCATGCCCAAGGAGGTGCCCGGGTTGTCGGTATTGCCCATGCGGAAGTCACCGGTGTCTGAGTTGAACCCATAGGCGCGCATGAAGGAAGTTAATCGCAACACCGGGTCGCGCAGCTGGCCCGAGCTGTTGCTGATGGTTTTGGCTTGCGGGTGCAACAACACAGCCTTCACCACCGCCTTCAGGTCACCCCGCACGCCCTGCCCGTTGTTGTTGAATGCGGCCGCCACGTCAGCGACGTACTCGGGGCTGGGGTTGCTGGTCACCAGGCGTTGAATCAACTGCTTTCCAATGAAGGGGCCCACATTGGCGTGGTTGTGAAGCGCATCCAAGGCCGCCTTCAAACTGGCGTCGGGGTTGGCCGTAGCTTGTGCTGGGATCACCGTGCCCAAAAAGCGCTTTTCTTCTTGGCTGTGGAAAGCGGGGTAACCCACCATGGGTTTGAAAGCGCGGTCGGGGTCGCTCACGCCGCCTGAACTGCCATTGGAAAAACAACTGCTGTTCATGGCCGGGCAGACCCAACTGAAACCTGTGAACACCTTGGCTAAACCGCTGATGTCAGCAGGGGTGTAGGTGTCCACCGGCTTGTCGCCCACCAAACGCGGGCGGCCATCGGCTTGCAACTCGTGTACGCCAATGGAGAAAAGCTGCATCACCTCGCGCGAGTAGTTTTCGTCTGGAACGCGGCCTGTGCGTGGGTCGGCTTTTTGATTGCGCAGGTGCGACAAATAGGTGCCCATCATGGGGTGGCGTGACACTGCTTCCAGCAAGTTGCGGTAGTTGCCGTCAGCGTTGTCGGCGAGCATATCCATGTAGGCGGCAACGGCCCGTGGGTCATTGGCGACGGCGCTGTCTACCAAGGACACCACAAAAATCTGCGACAAGGCATAGGCCACACGCTGGCGCAGTTGGTCTTCACCAGACAGGGCGGCCTTCCATATCGAGTTGGTCACACCGTCTTGACCCGCGCTGTTGCTGGCATTGACCGCTTTGATGGCCGCATCCCAAGCCTCCCAGTTGGCTCGGTGGCCGCTGCGCGGTTTGCTCCACTGCTCGTCGATCCAACTGCTGTAACCCGATGCCATGAGTTTGTTCACTTCAGCTTCGGTAGAACCAAAAGTCGCCTGGTTCAAAAACCGCGCGGCCTCTGCGCGCGAGGCGGGTGGGGTGTTGGTGGAGGAAGTGGTGCTGTCTGCGCCCCCTCCGCCGCAGGCCGCCAAAAGTGTCAACGCCAGCAAAGCAATGGCAGAGCTGCCTGTCTTCAGGTGTCCCTTGCGGGCCAAAAAGAGCGAAGTCGCTTCCACGGTTGTCTCCTGTTCAGAACGATCGACCAGCCAAGAATTCCCCGCCCGGGCCAGTGCAAGGGCTGAATCTTGATCCCATCAAGGTCGAAAAAACCGGGAATTGTTCTCAAACGACAAGTTACTTACATTCAGTGGCAATTGTTTGCTTATCTAACAGCCCATGACACCGGGGCTTTCAACAGCCTATTTTTTGACGTGCCGCCGTGAGTTGTTCGGCCGTCATTTGCGACTGTGTTTTTCTGTCGATGCTGTTCTCTAACTCGCGCATGAGTTTGAAGGAGCCGTCGTTTTGCTGTTGCCAGAACAACTTGCCGCAGTGAATGTCGGCGTTGCGAAACTTGGCCTGGTGATTCACCGCCGCCAACACTCCCCCCTGGGGCGTGACGGCTGGCGCCAAACCCCAAGTGATGTTGCTGATGTGGCGCTCCAGCACTTCACCCACGCGGGCGTTGAAATCCGCACGTTGTATCGACCAGCGCTCTAGGCTGATGGCACGCTGCATGTCCTTGGACAACATGGCGTAAGCCGACGCAAAGTCGCCGCGTTCCACAAAGCTGAAGTATTGCTGGGTGGCGAGGGTGACGTTCAGCTTTTGCTGATCGCTCGGTGTCCAACCCGCCTGACTCTGTGCACCTGAGAGTGCGGGCAGGCAAGCGACGACACACACCAAGAGTCGCCTTATCCAGTGCGCCATGACCAACTGCAAATCCTCAAGCCCACGCCGCCAAGGAACGTTTCACCACCGCCAGATCCAAGCCTTGGCGGTCTGACCACTCTTGCAATTGGTCTTCACCCACTTTGCCTACATTGAAGTAGACGGATTCAGGGTGGGCCAAATAAAACCCGCTGACGCTGGCGGCCGGGGTCATGGCCCAGCTTTCGGTCAGGCCCATGCCAATCTCACTGCAAGCCAAGGCGCGGAACATCTCGGTTTTCACCGTGTGGTCGGGGCAGGCGGGGTAACCGGGGGCGGGGCGTATGCCTTGGTACTTCTCAGCAATCAAGTCTTCCACGCTCAAGGCCTCATCCGGCGCATAAGCCCACAGCTCGGTGCGCACGCGCTGGTGCAGGCGTTCGGCAAAGGCTTCGGCAAAACGATCCGCCAGGGCTTTGAACATGATGCCGCTGTAGTCGTCGCCCGCGTCTTGAAACTGTTTTTCTTTTTTCTCGCTGCCCAGGCCTGCGGTGACGGCGAACAGGCCGATGTAGTCTTTGACGCCACTTTCTTTGGGAGCGATGAAGTCGGCCAAGCAGCGGTTCGCCCGCTTGATGCCGTCAACAACAGGCCGCTCGCTCTGCATGCGCAGCGGAGCCCAGCGCAGCAGCACCTCGCTGCGGGACTCGTCGGTATAGACCTCGATCACATCATCGTCCACCGTGTTGGCGGGGTACAGGCCGATCACGCCATTGGCGGTGAGCCAGCGGCCTTCGATCAAGCGTTTGAGCATTTGCTGCGCATCCGCCAGCACGCGGCGCGCCTGTTCGCCCACCACGGCATCGTTCAAGATGGCGGGGTAAGCGCCGGCCAAGTCCCAGGTCTGGAAGAAGGGGCCCCAGTCGATGCAGGCGGCCAGTTCAGCCAGGTCGTAATTCTTGAACACTCGGCGCCCCAGGAACTTGGGTTTAACCGGGGGCGTCGCTTGCCAATCCATCGGGGTCTTGTTGGCGCGCGCCTGGGCCAAACTCACCAGGGGCGGGGCTTTTTTATTGGCGTGCAACTCGCGCACTTTGTTGTAGTCGGCCTGTAGTTCTTCGACGAAGGCTGTTGCTCGCTCGTCAGACAACAAATCGCTGCAAACCCCCACGCTGCGGCTGGCATCGGGCACATAGACCACGGGGCCATCGTAGTTCGGCGCGATTTTCACGGCGGTGTGCACGCGGCTGCACGTCGCGCCGCCAATGAGCAAAGGGGTGAGTCGGCTGCGGAAGTAGTCGTCGCGCTGCATCTCGGATGCAACGTACTGCATCTCTTCCAAGCTCGGCGTGATGAGGCCAGACAGGCCAATGATATCGGCCCCCTCTTCTTTGGCTTTGGCCAGGATGTCTTTGCAAGGCACCATCACGCCCATGTTCACCACTTCAAAGTTATTGCACTGCAACACCACGGTGACAATGTTTTTGCCGATGTCGTGCACGTCGCCCTTCACCGTGGCAATGACGATCTTGCCCTTGGCTTTGGCTTCGCCACCGGCATCGACGAGCGCTTTCTTTTCTTCTTCAATATAGGGCAACAAATGCGCCACGGCCTGCTTCATGACGCGGGCGCTTTTGACCACTTGAGGCAAGAACATCTTGCCTTGACCGAACAAGTCACCCACGACGTTCATGCCTGCCATGAGCGGGCCTTCAATCACATGCAGAGGGCGGCCACCCTCGGCCTTGATGCGCTGATAGACCTCTTCGGTGTCCGCATTGATGAAGTCGGTGATGCCGTGCACCAAGGCATGCGACAAGCGCTCGTCTACTGGCTTGCTGCGCCAGGCCAATTTGGCGCTGTCGTCTATGGCCGCACCTTTGGCGTTTTCGGCGACTTCGATCAGCCGTTCGCCCGCATCAGGTCGGCGGTTGAGCACCACGTCTTCCACCCGCTCGCGCAGCACGGGGTCTAGGGCGTCATAGACACCGATCATGCCGGCATTGACGATGCCCATGTCCATGCCTGCTTGAATGGCGTGGTAGAGAAACACGGTATGGATGGCTTCGCGCACCGGCTCGTTGCCGCGGAAGCTGAAGCTCACATTGCTCACGCCGCCGCTGACGCGCGCGCCGGACAGGTTTTGTTTGATCCAGCGTGTGGCGTTGATGAAGTCCACCGCGTAGTTGTCGTGTTCTTCAATGCCGGTGGCAATGGCAAAAATATTGGGGTCGAAGATGATGTCTTCGGGTGGGAAGTCCACTTCATCCACCAAGATGCGGTAGGCGCGCTCACAAATTTCAATTTTGCGCTGGTAGGTGTCGGCCTGGCCTTTTTCATCGAAGGCCATCACCACCGTGGCCGCACCGTAGCGCTTGATGAGTTTGGCTTGGTGCTTGAAGGGCACCTCGCCCTCTTTGAGCGAAATTGAATTGACGATGCCCTTTCCCTGAATGCACTTCAGCCCGGCCTCAATCACGCTCCACTTGGAGCTGTCCACCATGATGGGCACGCGCGAAATTTCGGGCTCGGACGCAATCAAGTTCAAAAACCGCACCATGGCGGCTTGGCTGTCCAACATGGCTTCGTCCATGTTGATGTCGATGATTTGCGCGCCGTTTTCCACCTGTTGGCGCGCCACGCTCAGGGCCTGTTCAAAGTCGCCGCTCAAAATCATGCGGGCAAAAGCTTTGGAGCCGGTGACGTTGGTGCGCTCGCCCACATTCACGAAAAGGCTGGCCGCGTCCAGCACAACGGGCTCCAGGCCTGACAGACGCAAGGGCGGTGGCGTGGGGCGCTCAGGCGCAGCAAAAGCAGGGGAAGCGGCAGTGTTCATGGCGTGGCAGACAAGAAAAACGGGCTGGACGGGGAACAAGCTGCATACCCACCGCAGCCCGCGCCACAAGCAGCGGTTCGGTGAGCGCCGTGTGAGAAAAATGCCCGCGACAAACCGCGTCGGCATTTTGGGTTCGAGCCTGGCAGGGGGCGGTTGCCGCCGCTGTCGCAGCGCTCCTCGATCGGGTTGAATTGTAGGCGGGTGTCGCACGCAGGAACACGGCCAGGAACACAGGCAGGAACGCGGCGGTGGGGCTGGGGTTTGCAGGAACTGCGTGGGCAGCGCATTTCAGCGCAGAATGGCCGCCACTGCCCAACTGCCTTGGAAACTTCCGCACCATGCGCCTTCGCCTTGCGAGTCGTTTGCAGCCTTATTTGCTCACGTTCTTAGCGTGTTTGGCGCTGGCCTTGCTGCTGGGGTACGACGCCCAACGAGAGCGTGAATTGGCCGTGGCGCAAGCGCGCGAGAACACAGCCAACCTGGCCAATTTGTTGTCTGAGTACGCACGCCAACGGGTGCGGCGGGTGGAGTTGACCCTGGACGAGGTGCAGTTGGTAACCAGCAAGCTGCAAAACGCCACCGACACCCCGGAGCTCTCCCGCGCTTTGGTGGGCATGTTGCCCAGCGACACCTTCATGCACGGCTTCTCGCTGGCTGCAGTCGATGGCCGCGTGCGCCTGTCTGCCTTCAAACGCGGCGACGAACCTGCTCCATTGACACCTGTTTCAGCGGGCAGCGACGCCTCGGCGCAACCCTGGTTCCAACAGGCCAAAGAAAAATCGGGCACCGTGTGGGGCGTGCCCGAGAAAGCCAAAGGCGGCTTGTGGTTGTGGCCAGTCAGTCGACCTCTCACCACCACCGACGGTCAATTCGCGGGCGTGGTGGTGGCCTGGGTGGCGCCCGGCCGGATCCAGCTTTTTTTCGACACGGTCAACACCGGTAGCAACGGTTTTGTCACGCTGTTCACCACCGACGGCTGGATGCTGGCCACCGCGCCGAACAACCCGGGCTTATTTGAGCGCAATTGGGCAGACACCCCCATGTTCAAAGTTCACCTGCCGCGTTCTCCCCAGAACACCGTTCAACAAGTCGTGGTGCGTGACGGCACCGAGAGGGTGTACAGCTACCAAGTGTTGCGGGACATGCCCCTGGTGATGTCCGTGGGGGTTTCCATGACCGATGCCCTGGCCCCGTGGCGTGTCAATCTTTTCTGGAAGTTGGCTCTTTTGGTATTGGTAAGCGCTTGTTGGATGGGAGCGGCGTGGGCGCTGTCGCGGCACTACCAAAAGCGCGAGGCAGCCGAATTGGCGGGGGCTGCGGCCCGGCAGGCCGCCGAGCAAAGCGAGCGGTTTTTGCAACAAATCAGCGACAACATTCCGCTGCGCATTGCCTATGTGGGCACCAACGGGCGGTTTGCATTTCTGAACCAAGCCCACATCGAGTTATTCGGGCAGCCCGTGGAAGCCTTAGTGGGCCGCACGCCGCAGGAAATCACCGGGCAACCCTTGCCGCCCCTGGTTCAAGAGATGACACGCAAGGTGTTGCAGGGCGAGGCATGCAGTTTTGAGTTCGAGGACGACAGAGGCGGCAGACGACGCATGATTGAATGCCACCTGGTGCCTGACCTCACGCCAGAGGGTCGCGTGCGCGGTTATTACGCCGCCAGCGCCGACGTGACCGAGCGCCACTTGCAGCAGCAACGCTTGCGTGACGCCTTGGCCGAGAGGGAAACCTTGTTGCGCGAGGTCTACCACCGTGTCAAGAACAATTTGCAAGTGGTGCAAAGCCTGCTCAATCTGCAGCGCCGGGCCTTGCCCGAAGGCCCGGCTCGTTTGGCTCTGGACGATAGCGCCCAGCGGGTGCGCGCCATGGCTTTGGTACATGAAAAACTCTACCAAACCGGCAACCTCGCCGCCGTGGCGCTGCAAGACTACACGCCGGATTTGTTGCGCCAAATTGCAGAAGCCCTTGGTGCCTCGGCCCGAGGCATCGCTCTGCGCAGCGACGTGGTTGCCGTCGATGCGAATCTGGATGTCGCCGTGCCCTATGGTTTGTTGGTGACCGAGTTGGTTGGCAACAGCCTCAAACATGGTTTTCCACAAGGGCGCAGCGGTGAAGTCGTTGTACGCCTCTCGCGCCAAGGTTTGCATTTGAAACTGACGGTGGCCGACAACGGCGTGAGTTTGCCGGAGGGATTCAGCCTCGCCGCCAGCCAGTCCATGGGGCTGCAACTGGCCAGCAGCCTGGCGGGGCAACTCGGTGGGACGCTGCACGCCCACAACGACCAAGGTGCCGTGTTCACTGCCGAACTGTCGCGTTTGGGGTGAGCTTGCCAGCGATGCACAATGAGATTCACAGCGACAAATTGAAGGGGGCCGCCATGAACAACCCAACCATCTTGATCGTGGAAGACGAGTCGGTGGTGGCGCTGGACATGGCCTTGCAACTGCGCGACCTTGGCTACGACGTGTGCGGCACCGCCACCAGCGGTGTGCAGGCCCTGGAATTGACCCAGCAACATGCACCAGACCTGATCTTGATGGACGTGCGCTTGCAGGGCGAGGTGGACGGCATTGAAGCCGCCAGGCAAATTCAACGCGAGTGTCCAGCGCCAGTCATCTTCCTCACCTCACACAGCGACAACTTCACCGTGAGCCGCGCCGCAGCCACCGCCCCCTACGGTTATTTGACCAAACCCTTTCAACTCAAAGAGCTGCGAGCCAGCATTGAGGTGGCTTTGGCCAAAGCGGCTCAAGAAAAACAAGCGCAGCAAGTGTTGCAGCAGCAAGCGCAGACACAGATATCCATGCAAACGCAAGCCGAAAAGGCCGAATTCCTCGCCCGTGCCAGCCACGAGTTGCGCACTCCGTTGAACGCGGTGATAGGTTTTGCACAACTGCTGCAATCGCAATTGGCACTGGATCCGAGCAAGGCCAAGGTCTACGCCACTCACATTAGAGACGCGGGCGACAAGCTGCTCAACATGGTGAACGACCTGCTGGATGTGCAAGCGGCCGAGGGCGGCGATATTTCGCTCACGCCGCAAGCGGTGAATGTGTTGCCATTGCTGCGAGAGACCCAAGCCTTACTTGATCCCTTGGCCGCACAACAAGGCGTGGTGTTGCAATTGGAAGTGGGCGCAGGTGTTGCGGTGCATGCCGACCCGTCTCGTTTGCTGCAGGTGCTGCTCAACCTTGGCTCCAACGCCATCAAGTTCAACCACCGGGGTGGCCAAGTGTTTTTTCGCGCCGCGCGCGACAACGCCGCTGTGGTGACCCTGATGGTGGAAGACACCGGCATGGGCATGACGGCGCAGCAACAAGAACGTCTCTTTCAACCCTTTGACCGATTGGGCCGCGAGCGCAGCCCGGTGCCCGGTACGGGGCTGGGTTTACTCACCGCACAGCGTTTGGTGGCCAGCATGGGCGGGCGTTTGTTCGTCGTTAGCGCACGCGGGTCGGGTACGACGGTGGCGGTGGAATTGCCCGCAGCGGATGGACTCGCCTGATCTGAGGACAATAGCGCTATGTGTTTCCGCGCCTGCCACACCGCTCCATGAATGTGATTGCCCTGCCCGCTAACGTCTTGCGCATCGGTGTACCCATCCCCGTTTCTTTGCGCGACGAAGCAGGTCGTTTGTTGTTGGCGCGCGGCTCCATCATTGAAACGGAAACTGCCCGCCAGCAGTTGCTGGAGCGAGGTGTGTATGTGGACGAAGCCGAGTCCGAACCTTTCACCCGCGCTCTGGCAGGCAAACTCGACAGCATGGTGCGCAGCAATGCCCTGCTGGGCGAGATTGCCAACGCCACCGCCGACGGAGGGGCCATTTATGCCACCCCCGAAAAGCCACGCAATCCAGAAGCCGTGTGGCCCGACCTGGTGCTGCGTGCCAGCAGCTTGTTGCGTGATGCGCCCAGCAGCGACTTCCCCACCCGGTTGTTCAAGCTGCAAGAGGAGGTTCTGGGGCAAATTGAACGGCAGGCTGATGTGGCCCTGTTGATCCTCGTGCAGCACAGCATTTCCGATGCGCGTGACTACAGCGCCAAACATTCCCTGCTGGTGGCCGTGGTGTGCGAGTTGGCCGCGCGCCACCTGGCCCATTGGCCCGAGGGCTGTCGCCTGTCCTTGCGCTGCGCTGCCATCAGCATGAATGTGGCCATGACGGCGCTGCAAGACCAACTCGCCACTCAACATGTGGCCCCCAACCCCAAACAGCGCGAGCAAATCGACACCCATGCCACCAAGGGCGTGACCTTGCTCACCGACAGTGGCGTGACCGACAAACTGTGGCTGGACGCCGTGGCCATGCACCACGACACCCCGAGTGGCCCGCTCACCGCCATGCCGCCAGGCACACAGTTGGCGCGTTTGCTGCAGCGAGCCGACATCTTCACCGCACGCCTGAGCCCCCGTGAAGGCCGCAAAGCGCTCTCGGCCACCGCCGCCGCCCAAGCGGCGTATTTGGACGAGAACAAACAGGCGGACGAAGCCGGTGCCGCCATCATCAAAGCCGTGGGGCTGTACCCGCCGGGTAGCTATGTCCGGCTGGGCAACGGTGAAGTGGCGCTGGTGCTGCGCCGAGGGCGGCGCGCGAACGAACCCAAGGTGGTCAGCATCATTGGCCGCGAGGGCTTGCCTCTGGGTGCGCCCGCAGTGCGCGACACCCGTGTGGCGCCCTTCAACGTGACGGGCAGCGTGGCACCGCACGAGATCAAGGTGCGCATCAACATCGAGCGCATGGTGCGGCTGGTTTAGAACGCCCAGGCAGATACCCGCTACGCCGCCAGCAACTTGCTGAACATGCCGTCGTGCACACAACGCGGCTGGTACTGGCCCACCCGCTGCGCAATTTGCGCAATGTGATCGGGTGTGGTGCCGCAGCACCCGCCGGCAATGTTCAAGAAACCGGCTTTGGCAAACTCTTCCACCAAACGCCCGGTCACATCCGGTGTTTCGTCAAAACCGGTGTCGCTCATGGGGTTGGGCAAACCGGCATTGGGGTAGCAGCTAATGAAGGTATCGCCCGCCGCCTTGGACAACTCTTCAATGTAGGGGCGCATCAACGTGGCCCCCAAGGCGCAATTCAAACCCACGGCCAAGGGCCGCGCGTGGCGCACGCTGTGCCAAAAAGCGGTCACGGTTTGGCCGGACAAAATGCGGCCCGAAGCATCGGTCACCGTGCCCGAGATGATGACGGGCAAGCGCTCACCCGTGTCTTCCATCAACTCGTCCAGCGCAAAAATGGCGGCCTTGGCGTTCAAGGTGTCGAAAATGGTTTCGACCAAAAACAAATCTGCGCCACCCTCCAGCAAACCCTGGGCCTGTTCGTAATACGCAGCCTTGAGTACGTCAAAACTCACATTGCGCGCGCCGGGGTCGTTCACATCGGGGCTGATGCTGGCGGTTTTGGGCGTGGGACCGAGTGCACCGGCGGCGAAGCGCGGTTTGTCTGGCGTGCTGTATTGGTCGCAAGCCGTACGGGCCAAGCGGGCGGCCACCACATTCATCTCACGCGCCACCTCGGCCAAACCGTAGTCCTCTTGCGCCACGGTGGTGGCACCAAAGGTATTGGTCTCAATGATGTCGGCCCCTGCTGCGAGGTATTGCTGGTGAATTTCGCTGATGACGTCGGGACGCGTGAAGAGCAACAACTCGTTGTTGCCCTTGAGGTCGGTCGGGTGGTCTTTGAAGCGCTCACCCCGGTAGTCGCTTTCACCCAGCTTGTAGCGCTGAATCATGGTGCCCATGGCCCCGTCGAGCACGGCGATGCGCTCTTTCAGGATGGCGGGCAGGGCTTGGGCGCGGGTGTAAGCGATGGGTTTCATGCCGCGATTGTAGAAAGACGCCGCTGGCGAGAAGGCCGTGTGGTTTCTCGGGTGTTATGGCGTGTCTTTGCCCCACACCGCAAAAAACGCTTTCACTTTCGTCCACATCGACAGGCGTTCGTCGGACACCACGTCCAGAAAGTCGGACAGCCGTTTGGACTTGACCATGGTGTACATGGTCAAACCAATGGTGGGTACAAACACCAGGAAGAACAAGGTCACCCGTTTCCACAGGGGCGCGTCGGCTTCCGCAATCAAATTCATACCGAGAAAACCGGTTGTGACCGTACCCACCAAACCAAAGATGGTGACCACGGTGAGACGTACCACAGTGTTGGCTTGGCGGCGCAGCGCGTCGGCGTCCAAGTAAGCGTTCATGTCGCGCACGCGCTCTTTCACTTCTTCATACAGCGCGTCAATCTGCAAATGCCGGGTGCACAGATGGAACAGCGCCTTCACATGCGCCTGCTCACTCACTTCGTGAAACCAATAGCGGTGTGTGAAGCCCAGAAAGCTCACATAGGTGGCGCGAATGATGCGTTTGAAACGCTTCACGCTCTCGGGCCGCCTCACATCCAAAGCTGTCAGCGCCTGTGCCAACTGGTCGGAGTACATGAGCAGGGTTGCTTTTTGAAAGTGGGCAATCAAAAAAAGCAAAAAATGTTGGTGGCGAAACTGCGCGAGCACGCCGCGATCACCACAGCGGTAGAACTCGCTTTGTGCGTCACCAATCACCACCAGGGATAAGCCCGAGCACAGGTAGCGGGTGTTGGGCGCAGCACCGCCATCCAGCCAAAAACGGTCGTAACAAAACTGCTGTTCAAAGTCGGCCAGGTGCTGCTCACCGTGAGGTAGGGTGTGCTGCTGGCCTGACAAAGCATCACCCCCGCCCGTGACCAGACCCAAGCGAACGAAATCGGCGCGACTCAAGTGCCGGGGCTCGTCCACCGCCAAGTAAGCCATCATGGGCATGCGGTAGTACTCAATTTGGCGGTAACGCAAAGCCCCAGCCGCACTGGAGTGGTGGTTGACCAACGGGGCCAGCAAAAAGTCCCAGTGCTTTGACGTGCGCGGCGCCCGGTGTTCGGCCACATGGGCGAGAAATGCATCTTTCTCTTGCGCATCGCTGCTTGCGAGCACGCTGCCATCGGCCGCCAGCCACTGCACCTCGGCCAGGCAGTGCAGGGCTTGGCCGTCTGCGGCCCACCCACCAGGATAGGCACGGCCAAAGCGGTACATCAGCTCTTGGGCCAAGGCCAGCGGGAGTTCGTCGGTGGCCACTTCCACGTTGAGTAACACAATGTCCACGCCGAAGAAAAAGTACAGATCCACATGCGTCACTTGCAGCGTCAGGGCTGCGTCGCCGGGCTTAGGCACGACCCGCACCGCCTTGACATCGTGTCGACGGAAGATGCGCATGGGCGAGCCGCTGATGCCGCCGCCACTGTCTGCCCCGGCACGGCCGTCGCCATAGAGGAAACGTTGCACGTAGGGCAAAAAAGTGACGAACTCGTTGTAGTGCCGTTCTTGAAAACCGCCCTGGGCACCGTTGTATTCGTCCACATGCTCGCGCCAGGGCGAAGACTCGCCCACATCGCGCAAGCGCTGCCAAGGGGTGAGGTATTTCTGGGCATCCAGCGTCTGCGCATCGGCCACCAAGCGCAGTGGCCACAACAGCGCTTGTCGCAAATGGCGAACGGTGAGGTCGGTGGCTTGGGGGATGCAGTCGGGGGTGCTGGGCGTCATCGCAGCAGTGTAAAAGGTGGGCCGCGAAACTTATTGATCTTCAGCTTATTCATGGCACCCGGCGCGCCTCGAACCGCCCCCTCACCCCACCCTCTCCCCCGACTACGGTGGAGAGGGGAGCAGTAGGCACCCTCTGCCACTTGTGGGAGAGGGTGGGGTGAGGGCGATGGCGTGTCATGAGTTTGGTAAAGCTCAATGGCCTCAAGAAAACCCAATGCGCCGCTGCTGACGCACTTCGGGTTTCACGCGGTGTTCACCTTCGAGCTGGCACAAAAACTCTTCCGCCGTGAGCTCGTCGCCCAAAATTTCCACTTGGCGCTTCACCGCTGCAAAGTCGCCGGGCACGAGGCAGTCCAAGGCGCGCAGGCGATCGCGGTGTTCGGCGGACATCAAGGCCGCGTCACCACTTAAAGCCTCACGCACAAACATGCGTTCACGCTGCTCGGGCAACAGCGGGTGGAAACGAATCTTGAAAGTGAAGCGGCGCAGCGCGGCTTCGTCCAGTTCGGAGAACAGATTCGTGGTGCAAATGAAAACGCCAGCAAAACGTTCCATGCCTTGCAGCATTTCATTCACTTCGCTGACCTCGTAATTGCGCTCGGCCATTTGGCGGCTGCGCAAAAAGCTATCGGCTTCGTCTAACAAAAGCACGGCCTCTTCCGTCTGCGCCTCGGCGAACATCTTGGCCATGTTTTGTTCGGTTTCGCCCACGAACTTGCTCATGATGTCGGACGCTTGGCGAATCATCAAAGGCCGCTGCATGGCCTGTGCCAGGTGCTCGGCCAGGGCGGTTTTGCCAGTGCCGGGGGGGCCATAAAAACACAAGCAGCCGTGGCCTTTTTTCTTCAAGGCTTCGACGATTTTGGGCACGGGGAAACGCGACTCGGTGTTGAGCAAGTCGAGGTCGTAAGAAGTCACCACCAACCGTGCGCCGCGTTCTTTTTGGTTCTGACCCAGCGCTCGGTCGGCATTGCTGAGTTGGCGCTCGATCAGGGATTCAATGGCCTCGTCGTTGCTGCTGGTCAGGCGCGCAAACTTCACGGCCGTGCGCACCTGGGCCGGTGTGAGGCCACGCCGCTCGGCCAGTTTGGCGGCGAAGGTTTCGCTCACTGACACCCCCGCCAAGGCCCGCGTCACCAAGGCTTCGCGTGCGCCTGGCGGCGGGCTTTTAAGTTCCAGGTGGTACTGGAAGCGGCGGCGAAAAGCGGGGTCGATTTGTTCGATGCGGTTGGTCACCCAAATGACGGGCACCGGATTGCTTTCCAAAATTTGGTTCACCCAGGCTTTGCCACTCACGCTGCCGCTTAAAGCGCCATCGCTGGTGTCCAGCCGGGCCATGAGCTGGGCCGTGTCGGTGGAGATGGGCGGGAACACATCTTCCACTTCATCAAACAACAGGGCCACCGGGCCGCTGCTTTTGAGAAACACCTGGCTGATTTGCAGTGAGCGGTAGCGGTCGCGGCCCGAGAGCGAGTTGCCGTCGCGGTCGGCGTATTCCACTTCATAAAGCTCCAACCCTGCCGCTTGCGCTGCCACCTTGGCCAATTCGGTTTTACCAGTGCCCGGTGGGCCATAGAGCAGCACATTCACGCCCGGCTCTTTGCGTGCCACGGCGTTGCGCAGCATGGCGGTGAGCACCTGCTGGTCTTGGGCCACGTATTGAAAATCGGTGGGGTTCAATTCGCTGCGTTTGGCCGGGCGGGTGAACACGGCCATCAAGTCCGACGGGCCTTCGTAGTGGCGCATCAAGACCGGTGGCATTTGTTCGCTGACTTTCATCAGGTCGGCCAGGTCGGTGATGTTGTGTTCAGAAATTAAGTTCTCCACCATGCCGATGCGCTCCAGGCGCGAGCCCGCGCGCAGCGCTTCGGCCACTTCGGTTTCGTTTACACCGGCGACCGATGCAATGGCAGCGTAGGCTTCTTGCGCGTTAGACACTTTGAACTCCACCAACAACCCACGTAGTTCACGCTGGTAACGCGCCAAGGTGCCGTAGAGCAAGAGCGCGCGCTCGGCGGGGTTGAGTTGCAACAAACCACCCAGTGCATCAATGTTTTTTTGTACCAGGGTGGATTCTTTTTTCAAGCTGCGGTCTAGCCACTCGGCAGTGGCACCGAGCACGGCGAGCAAGTCTTTGGGCGCGTCTTTGATGTATTCGTCCAGGTAGAAGAAGATGGTGCTTTCTTCGTAAGGGCCGCGCCACTCGCCATAACGCTGCATGAAAGCCTCTTGAGACAGGGCTTCGTGGCCGCGCCACTGCTCGTTGCTTTTGCAGCGCTGGGCCAAAAACTCGCGCACGCGGAGCAACACCGATTCGGGCCACACCAGGTGTTTACCGGTGAGTGTGAGCAGGCTGTTCCAGTCGCGGCGCAGGTTGAAGCGCCCGGCGTGGCGCATGGTGAGCGTGAGCACAAACTGCGAGCACATGCGATCCAGCACCGGCGCATCGTTCAGGCCGGGAGACAGCCACAAGCGCGCTGTGTCCAATGAGCCGGTTGCGCCACGGCGCACAGAAGTACGTGCCATCCATCACCTCCTGTCGCGCCACTTGCCCGAACTGGGCGGGCGCATCACCCACGTTTGAAACCACGATACCGCAAGACGTCTCAGGGGGGCAAGCACTCTGATCACTGATGTGTGAATCGTCACACTCGTTGCTTCACGGGAGCCGTCTGCGCCACGTGGGCGTGGGGCCATAACTGTGGCGCAAGCTGGTCGGTTGACAGCGCGTGTTGGTCAGCGCGCGGTTGCCAACCTTCAGTGAACAACCACCGGGTGGTGCATCAAGGAAGAAAAGCGCGCAATGTAGTCGTCGATTTCTTCTTCACTGGGCTGGGTGAGGATGAGGGCGTCCACGCCTTGCTTGAAACTGTGGGCCAGCGCCCCTTCAATGAAAATTTCTTTGCGCGCGAATTTATCAACAATTTCAAAACCACCCCGACTGAGCACGGTGTCGTCTTTGAGCATGGACATGTTGTCGTCGTAAACCGACACGGTGCCCACCAGGGAGGTGGGCACATCAAACTCAACCACCACAAAACTCTCTGAGTTGTAAAGCATTTGCATGGCAAGGCTCCGGGGTGAGTGAATACGTCTGTTTCCTAACAACGCTGACGTGAGTCCAGTATCTCAAGTTTCAAGACCCCGCGCGTGGTGGCAAACGAACACCCCCTTGAAAACGGGGGGTAGTTCACAGATCAATCGCGCGTCAATTCAAGAGCACCCCGCTCGTCTGGATTGCCAAACCGCAGGCGCACGGGGAGGTGGTGGCGCTGCTCGTCCAACCACAGTTCCATGCCCTGGTCATGGGGTTTGCGCTGTTCCCGCACCACACGCCAGGTGTTCACATCACCTGATGGCAGACTCACCACGTCCTTGCCGACTATCCGAAATGTCCATATTTCTGCGTCACCGCGCGGACTGACCACGGGCACACCAAAACGCTGCCCGGCGGCCAGGCGGTTGGCTTCTGCCGCCAAGATGGCGGTGAGTTGAATGACCACACTGAGGCGGTCTTGTGCGCCCAAACGCCAAGCGAAGCGCCGATTCACGGCCGAGAAGCTGATGAAGCCCGGTTCGCGCTGGAAGTTCACTGCTTGTTCAGAGCGTGCCAAGCGTTTGTCCGTGAAACGTTCGGGCTCTAAACCAGTGACGTCAAAGCGCCCTTGGCTGTGCTGGGCCAACACCGGCAGTTCGTTCACGGTGGCGTTTAGCGACAACTCGTAGCGCCCGCCAGAAGGTGACCAAGACAACACGCCCGCGCCATTGAATCGCTTAGAGCGCAGCACATAGGTTTGTTTAAAGCCTGGAGGTAAAGCCACGCGGTAAAGCGGGGCGTCGGAGTCCAACCCGGGCCAGGATTGCGTGGTGTTGTTGTCCGCGTTGGTCGTGTCGCTACTCGGTGGCGCTGGCGTTTCGGTGGCCGCCGCTGATGCCGCCTCGCTGGCCGCTTGTGCCACAGGCGGGGTTTCTGTCTCCGAGGCAGGGGCAGGTGGCTCGGCCACTGGCTCCTTTGGTGCAGGGACAGGAAGCTGGGCTTCACGAGGCGCAGGGGGTGTGGACGAGTTGGTGGGCGCTACGGGTGCTGCCGACGTTGGCGTGGGTTCCGGCGCAGGCAAAGTGACCTGACGAAACTGAATCAAGCGCGCCGCTGGGGTTTCGGGTGGTTTGCCACTGGCGCCGTAAAACCAACCACTGAGCACAGTCCAGTGCAGCAGCAGCACAATCAACAGCGCAAGCCACAAGGGTCGTTGGGTCGGCCTGAGCCACTGCGCCCAGCGGCCCGACAATAGGGTCGTCAATTGCATCAACCCGCTCGGGTTTCCCGCCACATTCACATTCCTCTCACAGCCCATGAAACTCGCCAGCTACAAAGACGGCTCCCGCGACGGCCAACTCGTGGTGGTCTCGCGCGACCTGAGTTCAGCCCATTATGCGACTGGCATCGCCACCCGCATGCAACAACTGCTGGACGACTGGAACTTCTTGTCGCCGCAACTGGAAGACCTGTACACCACACTCAACCACGGCAAAGCACGCCACGCTTTTGCGTTTGATCCCAAGCTGTGCACGGCCCCGCTGCCACGCGCCTACCAGTGGGCCGATGGTTCGGCCTATATCAACCATGTGGAGCTGGTGCGCAAAGCACGTGGGGCCGAGGTGCCCGAGAGTTTTTATACCGATCCCCTGATGTACCAAGGCGGCAGCGACGACTTTTTAGGCCCCTGTGACGACATCATGGTACCCAGCGAAGACATGGGCATCGACTTCGAGGCCGAGGTGGCCGTTGTGACGGGCGATGTGGCCATGGGCACCGATGCTGATGCTGCGCTGTCCAGCATTCGGCTGCTCATGCTCGCCAACGATGTCAGCCTGCGCCACCTGATTCCCCCGGAGTTGGCCAAAGGCTTTGGTTTTTTGCAAAGCAAACCTGCCACCAGTTTCAGCCCGGTGACCGTGACGCCCGACGAATTGGGCAGCGCTTGGCAGGGCGGCCGTGTACACCTGGCTTTGCAAAGCAGTTGGAACGGCCAGCGGGTGGGGCTGTGCGATGCTGGGCCTGAGATGACCTTCCACTTCGGTCAACTCATCGCCCACCTGTGCAAAACCCGCCGCGTGCGCGCGGGCAGCATCATTGGCAGCGGCACGGTGAGCAACAAGGACTGGACGCGCGGCTATTCCTGCATTGCCGAAAAGCGTGCCATTGAAACCATAGAACAAGGCGCGCCGCAAACCGAATTCATGCGTTACGGCGACACCATCCGCATTGAGATGCATGGGCTGGATGGGCAGACGGTGTTTGGCGCCATCGAACAAAAAGTTGCGCAACTTTAATTTGTGAACGAATTGCCGCGCACCTTCAAGGTTGTCACTGTCTGGCTGCTGCTGGGCATGGCGCTGTTCTTGGGCTTTCAGTTCATCGAACACCGCCAGCAGCAAGCGCGTTTTGCGGCCGACAACGGTGTGATTGAGATTCGCCGTGCTCCCGACGGCCACTACCACTGGCCAGGCCACATCAACGGCCAGGCAGTGGACTTTCTGATTGACACCGGAGCCACCCGCAGCGCCTTGCCCATGAAATTGTCCAAGGCATTGAACTTGCCGGTTTTGGGCTCGGTGGAAAGCAACACGGCGGGGGGTGTGGTCACCGGCGAGGTGGTACGCGCTGATGTCTCGCTGCAAGGCGGTGTGCAGGCGCAGCGCCTGCCCATGGTGGCGCTTGAAGGCCTCTCTGACCACCCCTTGCTGGGCATGGATGTGCTGGGCAAACTGCGCTGGTCGCAGGAGCAGGGTGTGTTGCGCATTGAAGCCGCAGGCCCTCCCTAAATGCCCACCCCGCGTGCACAATCGAAACGTTCCCCCACCTGTTTCGTTCCGATCTTAAAAACCAACACCAGGAGACAAGCGATGACTGACGTCAGCAACTTCACCAAACTGGTTCCCGGCTTCGACTTTCTGCAAGGCTTGGTGAAAAACGCCGGTGCCGCTTTGCCCAATATGGGCCAATGGGTGGCACCCACGCTGAACCCCGAAGAACTTGAAAAACGCATTGAAGAATTGCGCACCGTGCAGTTTTGGTTGGAACAAAACGCGCGCATGCTGGGGGCCACGATTCAGGCCTTGGAAGTGCAGCGCATGACTTTGTCCACATTGAAGACCATGAACGTGCAAATGGAGGATTTGCGCGACTCCCTCAAGATCAAAGTCCCGGCTGCGGACCTGGCCAGCCAAGCGCTAACGGGTGTGGCCGACGCGGCAAGCTCGGCGGCAAAAAAAGTTGCCCCTGCGCGTAAGGCCAAACCCAAAGTGGCTCCGTCTACGAGTGCAACACCTGCTTTGTCTGGCGTGGATCCCATGCAATGGTGGGGTGCCCTGACCAAACAATTCACCGAGCTGGCCACCACGGCCATGAAAGACACCGCCACCGATGCGGCCAAAAATTTAGGCGCAGCCATGCTCAAACAAAGTGTGGAAGCTGCCAGCGAAACGCTCAAAAAGGCCACGGCGGTTCCCGCCCACCTGGCACGCACGGCTGCCGAAAAAGCGGCCAAAACCGCCGGGCAAGCCGCATCAGTGGCGGGTGCTGCGGCTGTGGGTGCCAAGAAAGCAGCCGCCGCCAGCAAGGCCGCTCGCAGCGGCGCGAACAAAGCGGTGCGTACCGCTAAACGCTGAGGACAACACGCGCACCATGCCGCAGTTCGTTCACGCTCATGCCACCCATCCAGATTGGCGGGTGGCCCTGGCTTTGGTGGCCGCCCAGCTCGACGCCCAGCGCCACGGTGCAGCCGGCTTGCAAGCGCCCAAAGCCCCGACTCTCGGGTGGGTCTACATCACCGAAGCCTATGCCTTTGACGCAGAACTGCTGCTGGCGCAGTTGCACCTGCGCTGGCCAGGCACGGCCTTTGTAGGCGCTGTGGGCGTGGGCATTTGCGCCACGGGCTGTGAATACTTTCAAGAGCCGGCCCTCAGCGTCATGTTGTGCGATGTACCCAGCACCCAGTTTCGCGTGTTTTCCGGGGCGAAACCGCTTGCGCACTTCCAAGCCACTTGCGCTCAAGTTCATGCCGACCCGCAAACCAGCGACCTGGCTGAGCTGCTGTCTGAAATGGCCGAACGTACCGAGAGCCACTACCTGTTTGGCGGTGTTTCCAGCGGACGCGGCGAAGAGGGCAGCTCACGCGGACAAGCTGCCCATTTTGCTGACGGCGTATTCACCGGCGGCCTCTCCGGCGTGGCGTTTGGACCGCAGGTGGGGTTGGTGTCACGTGTCACCCAAGGCTGCCAGCCCGTGGGGCCCATACGCGCCATCACCGAGGCTGAACATAACTTGGTGCTGGCCCTGGATGGCGAACCCGCGCTTGACGTGCTGCTGCGCGACCTGTCGCTCGATAGCCTCTCGGCACCCGAGGCCCTGCCGCGCTTTCGGCAAACCTTGGTTGGTTTAGAAGACGGGCGCGGCATGGAGCCGCTGCGACCCATGGCAGGTTCTTTCGGTGCCGACACCCGGGTGCGGCATTTGGTGGGTATCGACCCCGCCCGACGCGGTGTTGCCATTGCCGACCGCGCTGTTCACGGCCAGCGGCTGGCGTTTTGCCGACGCAACCGCGAAGCCGCGCAACAAGATTTGGTACGTATCTGCACCGAAATTCGTGACGAGTTAGAACCCGAAACCCTGCCCTTGACGCCCGCCCATGTGATGCAAGGCCCCGAAGGCCTGGCCGCAGCCGTGGCCGCTGCGCCACGCATGGCCGGTGCCATTTACATCAGTTGTGCCGGTCGCGGCGGCCCCCACTTCGGTGCCCCCCACGCCGAACTGGCCGTGGTGCGACGCGCCTTAGGCGACGTACCGCTCGTAGGGTTTTTTGCGGCAGGTGAGGTGGGCAGGCACCACCTCTATGGTTACACCGGGGTGTTGACAGTGTTCACGCGCTGACCTATTGAGCTCTGCGTAAAACCACCGCGTTTTGGTGTCCGAAGTCACTTGTCCGTGAACATGTGCTGCAGCGCCGCATGAATGATTGCTTTCTCGGCCTCTAGCGCCAAATCCAAACCGTACCGAGCGCTACGCCACCTATTGAGCTGTGCTGCGCACGCTGGTGGCGTTGCTCGCAAGCCATCGGGTCGCTATGGGTTGAGGCGTGGTGTGCAAATAAAAAAACACACCACAATGCGACCGACGGTGAACATTGCCCTCGTCATCAAGGATAGCTTGCCGCCTCCAGGCGCGAGCAGGCAAGTTGCAGAGATGGGCTAGGCTCAAGTGGCTTGTTGCCACCCAAAGTCAGCGCGTCAGTGGGTGGGGTTTGTGTCATCACCGCCAACAGCGGCGACGAGGTTCGCACATCAGGGCTGCCCCGGCTAGTGCGAGGGTCACCAGCGACTAGAATGCGCGCCAACCGGGGACGTGGTTTGATCCAATCCGCTTTGCTACCCGCCGTACCGCTGCCTTCTGCGCCATGGTTCAGTTCAACACGGCTTATCTACCGGAATGCGCACGGCCGCCGCTTCAGGACTTGGCGGCGCGACAGATAAACGCTACTTTCTAGGCCGCATGCACGAATCGCCATTCACTGTTGCGCTGGTTATCGGTGGCATGTTGGTTGTCTACTCAGCGATTGCAGCGACGATGCTCTACCTTGGTGATAGGTTGAGCAAGCTGGATGGGCAGGACGACTTGCCTTCTAGGGTGCGACGCCTTCATGTACTTGCTGTTTGCGCAGGCCTTCTCGGTAGCATGCTGACATGGATGTCGTTCGACAGTGACCATCCGAACAAATACCGCCATCTCCTAGTACCGCCAACGCTCGTTGCGGTTGTCTACCTGTACCCGGTGTACCTTGAGCTTAAGCGCGAGGGTGCCGCTCAAATCATCCGGTACATAGCGTCTGTGCTAAGGCGATAGCCGCTGTAGCGTCGCCACACCAGCATTACCTGTGCTGGAAGTCGGGCACTTTAGACCGCTGGGCGTGTTCTGCTTTTGTCGATTGGCTCAAGGCTGCGGTACTCTAAGCGGCCCAGACTTCCATTTGATCGCGCCCGCCATTCCAGTGCGTGCCGTTTGCAGGAGACAAGCTATGAACGCTCCCTTGATCCCGCCCCCTCAAGACGCCGCACTGGCCGCGCAGCGCAGCGCACGCCAAGCCGAAGTGGTGGCCGCGTTGTCCGCCGTGCTGCCACCCCATGCCTTGCTCTGGCAAAAGGAGGACACCGTTCCCTACGAGTGCGACGGCCTCACCGCCTACCGCGCCTTGCCCCTGGTGGTGGCCTTGCCAGAAACCGAAAGCCAAGTGGCCGCGACCTTGAAAGCCTGCCACGCATTGAACGTGCCGGTGGTAGCGCGGGGCGCGGGCACGGGCCTCAGTGGTGGGGCCATGCCGCATACGATGGGCGTGACTCTGAGTTTGGCCAAGTTCAACCAAATTTTGAAAGTCGATCCCGTCGCCCGCACGGCCACCGTGCAATGCGGCGTGCGCAACCTGGCCATCAGCGAAGCGGCTGCGCCGCACGGGCTTTATTACGCACCCGATCCCAGCAGCCAAATTGCCTGCACCATAGGCGGCAATGTGGCCGAAAACTCAGGCGGCGTGCATTGTTTGAAATATGGTCTCACCCTGCACAACGTGCTGCGGGTGCGTGGTTTCACGGTGCTGGGTGAGCCCATTGAGTTCGGCAGTGAAGCCTTGGATGCAGCGGGCCTGGATTTGCTCTCGGTGCTGGTGGGCAGCGAAGGCATGCTGGCCGTCATTCTGGAAGTCACCGTGAAACTGGTGCCCAAACCCTTGCTTGCGCGCTGCATCATGGCGAGTTTTGACGACATACGCAAAGCCGGTGACGCGGTGGCCCAAGTGATTGCGGCGGGCATCATCCCCGCTGGGTTGGAGATGATGGACAAACCCATGACCGCCGCCGTGGAAGACTATGTCCACGCGGGGTACGACCTGAATGCCGAAGCCATCTTGCTGTGTGAGAGCGATGGCACACCCGAAGAAGTGGAAGAAGAGATAGGCCGCATGGTGCAGGTGCTTCGATCCAGCGGTGCCACCGCCATTTCTGTCAGCGAAAACGAAGCACAGCGCCTGAAGTTTTGGAGTGGCCGCAAAAACGCCTTTCCGGCGAGCGGCCGCATCAGCCCCGACTACATGTGCATGGACTCCACCATTCCGCGCAAACGCTTGGCGGACATCTTGCTCGCCATTCAAGACATGGAAAAAAAGTACGGCCTGCGCTGTGCCAATGTGTTCCACGCGGGCGATGGCAATTTGCACCCGCTGATTTTGTTTGACGCGAACGACCCCGATCAACTCCACCGCTGCGAACAGTTCGGCGCCGATATTTTGGAAACCAGTGTCGCCATGGGCGGCACGGTGACTGGCGAACATGGCGTGGGCGTGGAAAAGCTCTCCTCCATGTGTGTGCAGTTTTCGCCGGCGGAGCGCGAACAAATGTTGGCGCTGAAACGCGCGTTTGATCCGACCGAATTGCTCAACCCCGGCAAGGTCATCCCCAGCCTTTCTCGATGCGCCGAATACGGCAAGATGCATGTGCGCAAGGGGCTGTTGCCATTTCCTGAGCTGCCGAGGTTTTGATGAGCGCCGCGAACGACACTGCACTGCAACACCTCATCGACCGCGTGCGCGACGCACAAGCGCGCCAAACGCCGCTGTGCATCCGAGGCCACGGCAGCAAAGACTTTTATGGCGAAACCCCTCAAGGCGAGCGCCTCAGCACACTCGACCTGCGCGGCATCTCCAGCTACGAGCCCACCGAACTCGTGGTGACGGTGCGTGCGGGTACACCGCTGCTTGAACTGGAAGCCGCGCTGGCCGAAAAAGGCCAGTGTTTGCCCTTTGAGCCGCCGCGTTTTGGTAATCCAGGCGTTGCGGGCACTGTCGGAGGCATGGTCGCTGCTGGGCTGGCCGGGCCCGCGCGCGCCGCTGTGGGCAGTGTGCGCGACCATGTGCTGGGCCTGACCTTGCTCAACGGCCGTGGCGAAGTGCTGAGTTTTGGCGGCCAGGTGATGAAAAACGTGGCGGGTTATGACGTGTCGCGCTTGATGACGGGTGCGCTGGGCACGCTGGGCGTGATCTTAGAGGTCTCGCTCAAAGTCTTGCCCGTGGCCCCGGCCACCACCACCTTGCGTTTTGATTTGGACCAAGCTGCTGCACTGGCCCAAATCAACGCCTGGGGCCGCGAGCCCTTGCCCATCAACTCTAGTTGTTGGACTCGCGGTCAGTTGTGGCTGCGTCTGTCTGGCGCAGCAGCGGCGGTGCAGTCGGCCAGCACCGACCTGAGCAGCCGCTTGGGTGGGCAGGTGGTCGATGCGCCCACTGCCCAAACATTTTGGCTGGGCCTACGCGACCACACGCACGACTACTTCACCCGCGCGCAAACGGCTGTTGCGGAAGGAGCAAGTTTGTGGCGTCTGTCCCTGCCCGCTACGGCGCCCGCCCTGGTGTTGCCCGGGGCCACGCTGGTGGAATGGGGCGGTGCGCAGCGCTGGTTGTTGGTGGAGAAGTCTTTTTCAAGCACCTCGCCCGCCCAAGTGCGCGAAGCCGCCGCCAAAGTGGGTGGCCATGCGGTGTTGTTCCGCGCCCTCGATAAAACAGCAGGTGTTTTTTCTTCATTGCCCGCACCGTTGGCGCGTATACACCGCGAACTCAAAATATCGTTTGATCCGGCGCGCGTATTCAACCCCGGTCGCCTCTACCCCGATCTTTGAACCTAGGTTGAACACCCCTCATGCAAACCAATCTGTCTCCCGAATTCAAAGACACCCGCGAAGGGCAAGAGGCCGAGGCCATTTTGCGCAAATGTGTGCACTGCGGCTTTTGCACCGCCACCTGCCCCACCTACCAACTGCTGGGCGACGAGTTGGACGGGCCGCGTGGCCGCATCTACTTAATGAAACAGGTGTTAGAGGGCGCGCCTGTCACCCGCAAAACCCAAGCACATTTAGACCGCTGCCTCACCTGCCGCAACTGCGAAAGTACCTGCCCCTCGGGCGTGCAATACGGCCACCTGGTGGAAATAGGCCGCAAGATCGTCGATGAACGTGTGGAGCGCCCCGCTGGCGAGAAAGCCGTGCGCTGGTTGCTCAAAGAAGGGCTCACGTCTTCGTTATTTGCCCCCGCGATGAAGATGGGTCAACTCGTGCGGCCCTTGTTGCCCGGCGCGCTCAAGAACAAAGTGCCTGCGCCCGCAGCTAGCCAAGCCCACACATGGCCCAGCAGGGAACATCCCCGCAAAGTGCTCATTCTGACCGGTTGTGTGCAACCGGCCATGATGCCCAATATCAACAGCGCCACCGCCCGCGTGCTTGATGCAGCAGGCATCCAAACGGTGGTGGCAGACAAAGCCGGTTGCTGCGGTGCGATTCGCGCCCACTTGGGCGACCAAGAAGGGGGCCTCGCAGACATGCGCCGCAACATAGACGCTTGGTGGCCCCTGGTTGAAAGCGGCCAAGTGGAGGCCATTGTGATGAACGCCTCGGGCTGCGGCGTCACCGTGAAAGAGTATGCCCATGCTTTGGCTCACGACCCCGCTTATGCGGAGAAAGCGCAGCGCGTGAGCGACTTGACGCGCGACTTGAGCGAACTTCTACCTGACTTGGTGCCTGTGCTGAAGGACAAACTCGGTCCCTTGAAAGAGAGCCAACTCGCCTTCCACCCGCCCTGCACTTTGCAACACGGCCAGCAGTTGCGTGGCGGCGTGGAGAAGCATTTGAATGCCTTGGGTTTTGAGGTCAGCATCGCCAGCAACGAGAGCCACCTGTGCTGCGGCTCGGCGGGCACCTACTCGGTGCTGCAACCCGCCATGGCCTACCAGTTGCGCGACAGAAAACTCGGCCACCTGTCCAAGCTAGAGCCTCAAGCCATCATCTCAGCCAACATCGGCTGCATACAACACCTGCAAACCGGAACCACCACGCCGGTGAAACATTGGGTGGAGGTGGTGGACGAAGCGCTGGCGTCCCGCACCTGATATTCAGGCCGGTGTCTGGGGCGTGCTGCGCAAGGCCCAACAGACCCCAGCGATCAACAACACCATGCCCAACAGCGTGAGCACATGGGGCACTTGGCCACGCAGCAGCAAGGCATAAGTCAAGGCCGCCAAGGTTTCAAACACGATGAGTTGGCCTGCCAAGTTCGTGGGCAGACGCTGGCTGGCTTCGTTCCAGCAAAGGGCGCCCAACCACGAGGCGAGCAAACCTGCCGCAAGCATCAACCCGAAAAACCGCTCTGGCGTGGGACCAGCGGGGAATGGGAAAGTCGCTTGGGTGAGAACGCTCCAAATCCAAAGCCCCAAACCACCCACTATCGCCAAAGGCAATGTCGCCACGCCTTGCGCGGTCGCCCAGGTACGCGGACTGCGGCCTGCGTGGTGGCGCAGCCAATCGGCATTACGCAAGGGGTACCACGTCCAACACACCACCGCACCCACGGCTAACAGGGCACCCAGACCATAACGTGACCAGTCCACCTCGCCTTGCACCGAGGCACGCAGGTGCTGCATTTCTATGTGGTTGACCAAGGCAATTCCAAGCGCAATCAACAACAAGGACGGTCCCAAGCGCGACCACGGCAGGCGGCCGTCACGCCCCTGGTTACGCGTATTGGCGCACAGGGCAATGACCACGGGCAGGGTGCCGATGATCATGGTGGGCAGCGGGCCACCAGCACGTTGGATGGCCGCCGCCAGCAACAGGTAATAAAGAAAATTGCCCACGGCTGAAAGTTTCAGTGCTTCGAGCCAATCGGCACGGCTCAAACGAAACAGGGCTTGCCTGTCCAACCAGGCAATCGGTAAAGCGATCAAGCCAAAAGCCAAATATCGTCCCACTGACAACAGTGCGGCGGGGTAGTCGGGTAAGAGCAAGGGAATGACAAAAACCAATCCCCAGACCGCTCCCGCCAACAAAGCAAACAGCGTTCCGGTGAGCAGCCATCCTGGCGCAGTGTGCGCCGTCACACCACTTCTCCCATCGCACGCCGGGTTTGGGCGGCGCGATCCAAGATCCAGTCGCTGAACTGCCTTACCTCGGGTCGCTCCAAACTCCTTTGCGCCACCAGCAACCAGTAGGCGTAGTGGCTGTGGATGCGTCCTGCTAGGCCAAAGGGTTCGATTAACTCGCCGCGCTGCAAGGCCTCGGTGACCAACGCAATACGTGCCAGCGCCACCGCTTGGCCAGCGAGCGCGGCTTGCACCTGTTGGTAGGTGTAGTTCAAATACATCCAGCGCCGGGGTTGCAAGCCGCCCTGCCCTTGTTGGGTGAGCCAATGCGACCAGCTCAAGAGCACGCTGCCGGGCAGCCCATCGTCTTCCTCGGCCAAGGTGTGCTGTGCCAGATCGGCCGGCACGTTCAAAGGGGGCACCTCACCCGCCGCGATGCGTGCGGCCAGCCAAGGGCTGATGACGGGTGTGAGCACCTCACCAAACAGCCGTAAAGCGCCGGGTGGTGCATCCGCAGGGTTGCAGTAACGCAGTACGAGATCGTTCTCGCCGTCGTCGATGTCCACCATGTTGTCGGTCGCCGAGACGCGGATGTCGATGTCAGCATGCTCACGCTGAAACGCTTCCATTTGCGGAATCAACCACATGGAAGCCATCGACGCAAAGGTGTTCAGGTTCACATGCTTGCGACCGCGCGCGCGGCGAATTTGGCGCACGGTGGCGTCCAAACGATCCAAACCCGGGGCCACCGCACGCAACAAAGTTTGGCCGTCGCCCGTGAGCGCCACATAGCGGGTGCCGCGAGAAAACAGCGGCGCGCCCAGCTCCTCTTCTAAGCCGCTGATTTGGCGGCTGATGGCGGACTGGGTGAGGTTTAACTCGTCAGCCGCTGCACGAAAACTCAAATGCCGGGCCACGGCTTCAAAGGCGCGAATGGGGCCGACGGACAAAGGGCGGTGGCGTTGGTTGGACATGGAAGAAACCTCATTCTTGCTTAAAGCGAATTAATCTAGGTCAGGAATCTCATTGGACGAAGAAGCGATCTTTACCTAGTATGAAGCCCTAATTCCAAGGAGTCGCTATGAATCAAGCAGCCATGAATATTGTGCAACAAAAGCGCCGCAATGGGTGCTTCGAGCCCCTGACTTTAGGTGCCGAATCCCGTGCCCAGTCCATCACCTTACGTACCGGACGCAACGCCAGCATCCTCAAGGTGGAGCGGGGCATGGCCTGGGTGACCTTGCCAGGAACGGCGTCGCAAGCGCCGCAAGACCTGTGGTTGCAGGCCGGGCAAAGCTTGCCCTTGGCGGCCAGACAAACCTTGTGGGTAGACGGTTGGCCGCACGCGGAGTTGTCGGTGCATGCAGCGGAAAGTCCGCTGTTGCAGCGACTGACGGGAAGGTTGTTCCGCTGGGTCTCACGCCTCAAGCGTCGCGCGGCGGCTTCGCAGATGCCTTGCTCCGCCGCTTGACCGCTGCCTTTTTGGTTCGAGGTTTTGTTGAGCCAGGGGCCTTGCGGGCGGGTTTGTTCAAGCGCGCACGCAAGGCCGCCTCCATCGCGCGCCGGGCCCAAGGCAGCATCAGCGTTGGCGACTCCATCGCCTCATCGGGCGGTGTGTGGTAGCTCATCTGTATGGACTTGTCCTTGGTTTCAAAAACAAAAGGCTTGCAGCCAGCGGCTTCAAATACCGCGCGCGTGGTGTCGTCCACCTTGAGGTAAAGCTGTTCATCGGCGATCAGGGCCAAAAAAAGGTCGTCCACATAAATCCCCCGGCCACCAAACATTTTTTTGGCGCGGGCCACGCCCAAGGGGTGCAGCAACTCCAAGCAGTAGGCGGCGAATTCATCCGCCGGGGTGGTGACAACGGGTTGGGGAAAGCTAGCCCGCATAGTTCACCAGGGACGCGCCCGAGTGGGCTGCGATGCGGTGCGCTGGCAAGGGTGTAGCAGGGCTTTCGGACAGCCTGCTGTCCGCCTGCGCAACGACCCGCGCCTGCAAGCGCGGGTGCGCCCTGCAAGGGAGACGACGCAGTGGGCTGGTGCCCACAAGGAGGAGCAACGCGGCCAGCGTACCGTAGCGCGGCTCAATCGGGTGCGTAGCGTTCGGTACAAACTGGAGCTGGTACTCGAAGCCACCAAAGCAAGCATTCATGCGCTGTTCCTCAAAGCAAGAGAGCGACCTGGTGAACTATGCGGGCTCGGCATGGTGGCAGTCTTGCACAATCAGGGCGTCGCGGCCAGCCGCACCTGGAACCTTCGCCATGATGGAAACCGACCGCAGCCTCATACGCCAACGCCTTGTCAAAGCCCGCCAGGCCCTGCCCGACCGGCTGGAGCGTGCGGTGCAATTGCAAAGCGTATTGCGCATTTGGCTGGTGGGCCGCAGAGAAAAATCCATAGGCGCTTACTGGCCCATCAAAGGCGAGTTCGACCCGCTGCCCGCGCTGTACCGCTGGACCGAAGGCGCGCCCGAAGGTGTTACGCGCCGTATTGCCCTACCCGTGGCCGACAAACAAAACCAGTCCTTGCGTTTTCACGTGTGGTACCCCGGCTGCGAAACCGAGTTGGATGCCTACGACATTCCCAAACCCAAAGGCACCGAAGAGTTCGTGCCGGACTTACTCATCGTGCCCTGCCTGGGTTTCGGACCGGGCGGCGTGCGGTTGGGTTATGGCGGTGGTTTTTTTGAACGCACCTTGATGTCCATGACCCCCCGCCCCGTGGCCGTGGGCGTGAGCTACACCCACGGCTTTTTACCCTTGCTACGCGCCGAACCTGACGACTTCATTTTGGACGCCATGCTCACCGAAGACGGGGTGATGTGGCAGCAGGATGGGGGCGGGTATACGGTTAACGAGTTGCAGCGCTGACCTCTTCGGGGCGATTTACGCCCCAATCACCCGCACCCGAATCACATGCGCTACCGCTTGAATCGCGCTCACCACTTTCTCGTTGGGTGCGGTGCCCACGTCGATGATGTTGTAGGCCAGCTCGCCCCGGCTTTTGTTCATCATGTCCAGCACATTCACTTCGGTAGCAGCCAAGACGGAGAGCACGTGGCCGAGCACGCCCGAGACGTTGTCGTTGGAGAAGGTGATGCGTGTGGTGCCGGGCACACGATCCATCGCCACGGCAGGGAAGTTCACCGAATTGCTGATGTTCCCGTTGTCCAGGTAGTCGATCAGCTGGTTGGCCGCCATGACGGCGCAGTTTTCTTCGGACTCTTCGGTGCTGGCGCCAATGTGGGGCATGGCGATCACCGAAGGTTGGTTCAGCAAATGGGGCTCAGGAAAGTCGCACACATATCGACCTAGTTTTTGGGCCTGCAAGGCGCGCAACACCGCGTGCGAATCCACAATGCTTTCACGTGCAAAGTTGAGCAGTACGGCGCTGGGTTTGCACACGGCCAATGCGGCTTCGTTGATGAGATGGTGGGTGGCCTCGATGGCGGGCACATGCAAAGAGATGTAGTCAGACCGCGCCAGCAGGGCCTGCAAGTTTTCCATGCGTGCCACGTTGCTGGACAAACGCCAGGCCGCGTCGATAGACAGCGTCGGGTCAAACCCCACCACCTTCATGCCCAGGGCCAACGCCATGTCGGCCACCATGGAACCAATGGCACCCAAACCCACGAGCCCTAAGGTTTTGCCTTTGAGCTCACCGCCTGCAAAACGCGATTTTTCTTTTTCCAACAAGGCCGACATCTCGGCGGCATCGCCCATGTGGGTGAGCGTATTCACATAAGCCATGCCCGGCAAGATGCCACGCGCGGCCAGCAGCATGCCAGCCAGCACCAACTCTTTCACCGCATTGGCATTGGCACCGGGCGTGTTGAACACGACGATGCCTTGTTGGCTGTAGGCGGGAATGGGCACGTTGTTCACACCGGCACCGGCACGCGCCACCGCCAGCAACGAGGGCGGCACAGCCACGTCATGCAGCTTTTGGCTGCGGATCAAAAACGCATCGGGGTGCCCAATGTCGCTGCCCACCTCAAACGACTGGCGCGGAAAACGATCCAGGCCTTTGACAGAAATTTGGTTGTAGGTTCTGACTTTGTGCATGACGGTGGCCCTTGCGCAATGAGGGTGAAAAGATCAAGCGGTGACTTGCGCGTAAGCCCAGGAGAGCCAAGGCATCAGCGCTTGCAAGTCGGCTTTTTCGACCGTGGCGCCACACCAAATGCGCAGGCCCGCTGGCGCATCTTTGTAAGCCCCAATGTCGTAGGCCACGCCTTGCGCCTCCAGCAGCTTGACCATTTGTTTCACTTGGTCCTCGGTGGCCTTCAGGGTCAAACACACGCTGGTGTTGGAGCGGGTTTTTTTGTCTTTGGCCAAGAAAGAAATCCAGTCGTTGGCGGCCACAAAATCTTCCAGCACTTGCAGGTTGGCCTCGCTGCGAGCAATGGCGGCTGACACGCCGCCAATCCCCTCCACCCACTGCAGCGCATCCAAATAATCAGCCACACACAACATGCTGGGCGTGTTGATGGTTTCGCCTTTGAAGAGGCCCTCGGTGAGTTTGCCGCCCGACTTCATGCGAAACACCTTGGGCATGGGCCAGGGCGGGTTGTAGGCTTCAATGCGTTCCACGGCGCGCGGGCTCAAAATCAACATGCCGTGCGCGCCTTCGCCGCCCAGCACTTTTTGCCACGAGTAAGTCACCACGTCCAGCTTGTCCCAGGGCATGTCCATGGCGAAGACGGCCGAGGTGGCGTCGCACAAGGTGAGACCGGCGCGGTGGGCGGGAATCCAGTCGCCATTCGGTACTTTCACGCCCGAGGTGGTGCCGTTCCAGACGAAGACGACGTCGTTGTCGAAGTTGACCTTAGACAGGTCGGTGATGTCGCCGTAATCGGCCTTGATCACAGTCGTGTTCGGTAGCTTGAGCTGTTTAACGATGTCTGTCGTCCAACCGGCGCTGAAGGATTCCCACTCCAGCACATCCACACCACGCGGTCCTAGCATGGACCACATGGCCATCTCAATGGCCCCCGTGTCCGAGCCCGGTACCACGGCCACGCGGTAATCGCTGGGTAAACCCAGCAAACGTGCGGTCTCAGAACAAGCCAAACCCAGGGCCTTCTTGCCCAGCGCCGAGCGGTGCGAGCGACCCAAAGTGTCTAGCTTGAGTTTGCTGACGTCATACCCCGGCCGTTTGGCGCAGGGGCCGGACGAAAAATTGGGGTTGGTGAGTTTGAGCGTGGGGATGGAAGTGTTGGCCATGGGCGTGTCCAGCAAGAATGAATGAGTCGAAATTCATTGTAGTCATGCAGTTTTGCTGCGCTGCACGGAGAGCCTGCACCCTATATTGCGCCCTGGAGCATCTGATGGAACCTCTCAAAAACTTGTTCTCACCTGACCTGGTGCGCTGCATCTCACGCCACTTGCAACGTCAAGTCGAGGGCTTTGACCGCAGGGCGTTTGAGGCCAACATCCTCAGCCAGCTTGACGCCTTGGAACTCAAAGCCCGCGCCCAACTGATTGCAGACCACGTTCACACCGCTTTGCCAACGGATGCAAAAAAACGCGAACGCATCTTGCTCGCCATGCTGCACCCCGACGAACTGAACCACGCCAACCAACCCGCCAGTGACGAGGGTATTTGCGGCTGGGGCATCTTGCCGCTGACCCAGGTCGTGGCAGAGCACGGTGTGGCGGACTTCGATCGCTCCATGCAGCTGCTGCGTGAAATGACCAAACGCTTCACCGCAGAGTATGCCGTGCGCTCTTTTCTACTCGCAGATCAAAGCCGCGCCATCAACATTCTGAAAACTTGGGTTCATGACCCCAACCACCATGTGCGCCGCTTGGTTTGCGAAGGCAGCCGCCCGCGCCTGCCCTGGGCCATGCAATTGCCCGAACTTAAACGTGACCCCTCGCCCATGCTGCCGCTGTTGGAGCAATTGCGCGACGATGAGTCGCTTTATGTGCGCCGCTCGGTCGCTAACCATTTGAACGACATCAGCAAAGACCACCCCGAACGCATCACCAGCTTGGCGCGTGCGTGGCGACACCAAGCGAGCCCCGAGCGCGAAGCGCTGCTACGCCACGCCTGCCGAGGTTTGATCAAACAGGGCGACCAGGCCACTTTGGCCGTGTTCGACCGGCATCCGCCCCAGCTCCAAAAAGGCTCCTTGCAACTGTCAACCCAAGAGCTGCGAATGGGCGAGGTGTTGGAATTGCAGATGACCATGCGCTCCGCCGCCAATGTGCCGCAACAGCTCACCGTGGACTACGTACTGCACTTCCTCAAAGCCAATGGGCAACACGCACCCAAGGTATTCAAAGGCGGATTGCTGCTGCTGGCGCCCGGCCAAACAACCACCTTCCGCCGCAGCCACCAGTTTCGGGAAGTGACAACACGTAAACACTACCCCGGCGAGCAGAGGGTTTGTTTGAGGATCAATGGGGTGGACACCGAGGTGATGGGGTTCACGCTGCGCGTCTGAGTCGACGCCGCTGCATTGCGCATCGAGTTTGGTAGGCCGTGCTGGGCTCGAACCAGCGACCAAAGGATTATGAGAAAAGACACTTAGAATAAATCAAGCATTTATGCGGCTTACAGCGTGATTATTTTTGATGTGTAGCAAAGTGTGTAAGCGGATGAGTGCTACGCTACGACACAGCAAAACACACAGCACATTCGGAATGTATCACTTTAACAATGCTGTGCGCACAGTCAAAACTCTTTGCTGCTCTGCTGTGTGCTGTTAAACTTAGCCAAATGTTATCTACAAATCGGAGCAGCACAAATGAACATTACTGCGCTCAAAAGCAACTCATTTTCGACAGATGATCACACACTCTTCCGTCAAGCAAATGATCCCGATACTTCTCTTAATGTTCTCGCAAAACTTTCTAACTCTCAAAGCGAACTGATTCGAGGGGCAGTTGCCTATAACAAATCAACTCCAGAAGAAGTTATAGAAAAGCTTCTTCAGGACACGAGCGCCCACGTATTAAGTGTTCTACGAAAGCGTGGATTAAAAATAAACCCTCGCTTTGTTAAACCAAATAAGGTTTTCGGAAATAATCTTATCTTCCGTGATGCGCTTATCGATGATGCTTCGTTTATCCTTAGATTGCGTACTGATGATAAAAAGGCTCAACACTTATCAACGACGGCTAACGATTTAAGTAAGCAGATAGCTTGGCTTGAAAAATACTCGAATGACCATCAACAAATCTATTTTGTTATCACGAATAGAAGGGGGGGGCCTGTTGGGACTGTAAGGCTTTATGATCAACAGAACGATTCGTTTTGCTGGGGATCTTGGATACTAGAAGACGGGGCTCCCAGCAGCTACGCACTTGAGTCTGCTTTGATGGTCTATCATTTTGCTTTTAGTCTCGGCTTCAATAATGCGCATTTCGATGTCAGAAAAGGAAATGAATCAGTCTGGAAGTTTCACGAACGCTTTGGTGCCGTTCGTGTCGAAGAAACCGATCTTGATTACTTTTATACAATATCATCTGACGCAATAAAAAAATCCTTGCTTAAATATCAGAAGTATTTGCCTAACGGGCTCGAAATAGAAGATTAAATCAACTCCACAGCAGCCCTAACAAATAGCGTTTATCTGCCGCGCCACCCAGCCCTGAATCTGCGCAGGTGCACATCGCGGCAGGTAAACCGTGTTGAACTGAACCATGGCGCAGGTGGTGGCGGGTCGGCGGGTGGCTAAAGGGGATTGGATCGAAT
>JBJTHI010000225.1:0-2794 GCA_046094425.1 Burkholderiales bacterium
CCCCGAGTTGCCCACCGCGTCGGCCTGTTCGTCGCAAGCGACGTCCGCCGCCGTGGACAACTCTGCACCTGTTCAAACCCGCCCCTTCTCACTTATCTATCGGGGGTTGGCTGTTCAGACTAACCGAGCCACTTCTAAACGGCAGAGACCAAGCGCATGATTGCGGACTACGAGCAGCGCCTTGCCCGTTGTCAATGCGAGTGGTGGACTCAGCTTGACCGCACGCAGCAACTCGGCAAGTTGCTTGAGAATTTGCCGGTGAACAAGTTCATGAAGAAGATCGGCATGTAACTGCAAAAATACCACTGCCAATACAACGCACTAGCGGCACAGCCAAGCGGCTTTGTGCCGCTTTTTCGTGCTTGAAACTGCCAGAGTATCAATCGCCAACTGAAACGGCTTGTACGCGGTTTTGGTGGCTTTCTCGGCGCTGAAATTCAGCCATAGCAGCAGACTTTGCGGTGACTAATTTGAAACAGATAAATTGGAGAGCACCATGACCATATCTGTTTCAGCAACCAGTACCAACCGCAAGCGTTTCAGCAGCAGTCAAACCGAAACCAGTAACAGCACAACTGCATCGCCCAAAGCACCCCTCAGAAAAGCATTTGCACGCTCACCGTACAGGGAGCGGACGGTGATGCTGCGCGTGCCCGAAAGCCTTGTCATCGAATTCAAAAAGAGGCTGGAGCAACACAAGCGGGCAGTGGCCGCAGGCAATCACGACAATTGGGATTAGTCAAATGTCCAAATCGACCCAGAGCGCAGCGTGATCCGATGCCGCTTCGTCAGCGCTTGTAACTTCAGGAAAACGAGGCCACAGCGTGCCATTCGTGCCACCCCACATACCGCGCCGTTCGACACCTGCAACTTTGACTTTGGCATAAAGTGCAGGCGACAGCAGGATGTAGTCGAGTTTCCCCGATGGTGTGCAATTTCCGTGCGTCCCTGCGCGACCTTGCCCATCATACTTTGGGTGTTTGGAAATGTCTTTGAGCGTTGAGCCTTGACCTATCAACGGACTGATCGGGTCGTTGGCTGGAATTTCGTTCAGATCGCCTACGACAGCCACCAGTTTCTGTCCATCTGCAATGTGTTGATCGTAGAGTTCGCGCACCCTCCTAGCCTGTCTTTTGCGTTTGGCATCGTTGGTTGTCTGTGATCCGTAGCCTTTGCTCTTGAAATGGTTGACAAGAACCCATAGGCTTTCACCACTTGGAAGGGCTATCTCATACTCAGCACAGTCACGGCTAAAAATCTGCCCCTTGCTATCCCGGTCATCCACGTGGCTGCGGATACTAACGATGGGGTACTTGCTGCGAGTCATCAAACCCACATCAATACCGCGTTCGTCGTTACCGTCCACGAGCATCACGTGATCGAATGGTTTGCCGCCAACTTCGGTCAATACTTGCTCATTGAATAGCCTCAATGTGGTGCGGTCTTCGGCCTCGATCACTGCTTGCACATCGGCTTTTACGGCGTGCAGGACGCGCGCCGTGTTCTGCGTGGCTACCTCGTTGACGGGTTCAGTCTTTAGCTCAACCCAGCCAATCCAGCTTTTGCGGCCAGCCGCAACGATTTCTGGCTCACCAACTCGTGGCCGTTTAATCAGGTTGCCACGAATCTTTCGGATCATGAGTAGCGGGCCATCATCGTCTTTGAGCAAACCGTTCTCGACCATCAGTGTGAGCATGCGTTTCTTGTCCGCCGCGCTGTAAGCAGCTTTCTCAAAGAGGGCGTTAAGTTCTTTGTGCGCTTCCAGTGCGGGTTTGCCTGCGGCCCAGTTTGCGCCATTGAGAGCTTTGGCGCGGTCAAACATGTTTTCGACGTTGAAGGTTGCCAATATCACGGTGTACTCCTTGTATGTACTTGACGCATTTTGTGGCAACTTCACCGCCAAGTCATCCCCAATTCTGTGGGGAAAGCGGCTAGAGTGCAATTGCAAGCACTAGCTTTTTTGAGCCTACAGCAGACTTGGTATTTTTCGCCGCGCCACCGGCCTGATGTACTTCGCCAAGGTCACGTCTGACTTATGCCCGGTCTGTTCCCGTATCTGCCACGGCTGCAAACCTTTCTCTGCGGCGCTGGTGCAGTAGCCAGCCCTGAGACTGTGGCCGCTGGCGTTGGCCGAGTTACCACCAGCACGCGCCACCGATGCCTTCACCACCAGCGCCACGGACTGCGCTGACAAGCCCTGCCGTGCAACGCGGTCATGGCGGGTGACCGCTCGAAAAACATACCCCTCCACAATTCCAGAAATTTCCAGCCACTCGCCCAGCGCCCTGATGGGGCAGCGGCTTTCATCGTTGGCATGCGGGATGAACACCGTGCGCCCGTTCCGGTCTTGGTCGGTCTTCGAGCATGGCAAGAAGATTTCCATGCCGGCGGGTAGGTGTGTGATGTGCTCCAGTTTGACCGCCACCAACTCGGATCGGCGCATGGCACTGGCAAAGCCCACCAGTAGCAGGGCGCGGTCGCGTGCGGCTTTTACGGGGCTTTGCTGGTTGACCATGACCAGTGCGGCCAGCAGATCGTCTTTGACCAGCGGGGTGACTTGACGCTGTTTGGTGCCCAGCGTGCGACGGATGCCCTGCATCACGCGCTTGACCATCTCGCTCTGGGCCGGGGATTCGAGATTTTTCTCAAGGTGAGAAGTGGCTCGGCAAATTCGGACAGTCCGGATAAGTGGAAGATAGGGGCATAAGGCTGGGCCAAGGCGGTCTGGTCAGGAGTCCGAAATGAGCAAGAAACCATCATCCGGTCGGCGCACGCGCCGCGTTTTTAGTGCCGA
>JBJTHI010000226.1:0-11342 GCA_046094425.1 Burkholderiales bacterium
CGGCTCGCGATTTATGCTCCACGCTTCCTTCCCACACTCGGTCACCCTCATGCAGTTGCGCTTCACTTCACTCGCTGTGACCAGCTCGTGGCGGGACTTGCACCCGCAGGAGTGCGCCCATGCTGGGCGCACATGAAAAAAGCCGTGGTCTAAGCCACGGCTTTTTCATGCGACGCTAACAACTTAGTTCTTGGACTGATCCACCAAACGGTTTTTCTTGATCCAAGGCATCATGGCGCGCAGTTGCTCGCCGACTTGTTCAATCGGGTGCTCGGCAGTCAGGCGACGGCGTGACAACAAGGTGGGCGCACCCGCCTTGTTTTCCAAGATAAAGCTCTTGGCGTATTCGCCGGTTTGAATGTCCTTCAAGCACTGACGCATGGCGTTTTTGGTGTCTTCGGTCACGACACGGGGGCCAGTCACGTACTCGCCGTACTCGGCGTTGTTGGAGATGGAGTAGTTCATGTTGGCGATGCCGCCTTCGTAGATCAAGTCCACAATCAACTTGAGTTCGTGCAAGCACTCGAAGTAAGCCCTCTCGGGCGCATAACCGGCTTCGGTCAGCGTCTCGAAACCGGCTTTGATCAACTCCACCGCACCACCGCACAGCACGGCTTGTTCGCCGAACAAATCGGTTTCGGTTTCTTCGCGGAAGTTGGTCTCAATGATGCCGGCTTTGCCACCGCCGTTGGCTGCGGCGTAGCTCAAGGCCAGGTCGCGGGCTTTGCCCGACTTGTCGGCATGGACAGCGATCAGGTGAGGCACACCGCCGCCTTGCGTGTAGGTGCCGCGAACGGTGTGGCCCGGGGCCTTGGGCGCGACCATCCACACGTCCAAATCAGCACGTGGCACCACTTGGCCGTAGTGCACATTGAAGCCGTGGGCAAAGGCCAAAGAAGCACCCTTCTTGATATGGGGTTCAACTTCAGCGGCATAGACGGACGCAATTTGTTCGTCAGGCAACAAAATCATTACCACGTCGGCGGTCTTGACGGCGTCGGCAATTTCAGCGACTTTCAAACCGGCTTTCTCGGCTTTGCTCCAAGAAGCGCCGCCTTTGCGAACACCGACAGTCACTTTGACGCCGCTGTCGTTCAAGTTTTGCGCATGGGCATGGCCTTGGGAGCCGTAACCAATGATGGTGATGTTTTTGCCTTTGATCAGGCTCAGGTCAGCGTCTTTGTCGTAATAAACCTTCATGGGTATCTCCTTCGTGAATCTCTAAAAAAGTGGCGGGGGTGCAGGGAATTCAACCTTGTTCAAGGTCAAACGCGCAGGATGCGCTCGCCGCGACCGATCCCGCTGGTGCCGGTGCGCACGGTTTCCAAAATGGCGCTGCGGTCCAGCGCCTGGATGAAGGCATCGAGTTTGGCGGCGTCGCCAGTCAACTCGATGGTGTAGCTTTTTTCGGTCACGTCGATGATGCGGCCACGGAAAATATCGGCCATGCGTGTCATCTCTTCGCGCTCCTTGCCCACGGCGCGCACCTTGATGAGCATGAGCTCGCGTTCGGTGTAAGAGGCTTCGGTCAAGTCCACCACCTTCACCACTTCAATCAAGCGGTTCAGGTGTTTGGTGATTTGTTCAATCACTTCGTCGGAGCCCGTAGTGACAATGGTCATGCGCGAGAGCGACGCATCTTCCGTGGGGGCCACGGTGAGGCTTTCAATGTTGTAGCCACGGGCCGAGAACAAACCCACCACGCGCGAGAGCGCGCCGGGTTCGTTTTCCAACAGCAAAGCAATGATGTGTTTCATGTTGTCCTTCCGGCGTCAGAGTGGTGGATGCAGCGGTAACCACATCACCAGCGCTGACGCTTCAATAAAAATGGGAATGTGCTGGGCTTGAGTGAGACCCCTCGCATCGCGCCCCTGGTGCAGCGGTAACCGCGCCCGGAACACGAAGCAAAACAGCCCCAAACGAAAACGCGCGAAAACTACAAGTCTTCCGACCCCAACAACATTTCGCTGATGCCTTTGCCCGCCTGCACCATGGGCCAAACGTTTTCGGTTTGGTCGGTACGAATGTCGAGAAACACCGTGCGGTCTTTCAGGCGTATGGCCTCACGCAGCGCACCTTCCACGTCGCTCGGCTTTTCGATCTTCAAGCCGATGTGGCCATAGGCCTCGGCGAGTTTCACGAAGTCGGGCAGCGCGTCCATATAGCTGTGCGAATAACGCCCACCGTAGTCCAGTTGTTGCCACTGCCGAACCATGCCCAAGTAGCGGTTGTTCAAGGAAATGATCTTGACCGGCGTTTTGTACTGGAAACAGGTGGACAGCTCCTGTATGCACATTTGGATCGAGCCCTCACCGGTGATGCAAAACACGTCAGCATCGGGTTTGGCGAGTTTGAT
Organism: Burkholderiales bacterium; assembly: GCA_046094425.1. Classification (GTDB taxonomy): domain Bacteria; phylum Pseudomonadota; class Gammaproteobacteria; order Burkholderiales; family Burkholderiaceae_C; genus JANPCX01. The sequence goes on from JBJTHI010000226.1 coordinate 2,357, forward strand.
GCCCATGGCATATGGCAAACCCACGCCCATGGTGCCTAGGCCCCCTGAGTTGACCCAGCGGCGTGGCTGGTCAAAACGGTAGTACTGCGCGGCCCACATTTGGTGTTGGCCCACGTCGGAGGTGATGTAGGCGTCGCTGTCTTTGGTCAAGTTCCACAGCGTCTCCACCACGTACTGCGGTTTGATGACCTCGGTGCTGTGCTTGAACTTGAGGCAGTCTTTCTTGCGCCACTCGCCAATTTGGTTCCACCAGGCGGACAGTGCATTCCCATCGAGTTTGGCTTGCCCTTCTTTGATTTGGGCAATCAACTCTTGCAGCACGTCTTTCACGTCGCCCACGATGGGAATGTCCACCTTCACGCGCTTGGAAATGGAGGACGGGTCAATGTCGATGTGAACAATTTTTCGTTCCACAGAAGCAAAGTGTTTGGGGTTGCCAATCACCCGGTCGTCAAAACGTGCGCCAACTGCCAACAGGACGTCGCAGTTCTGCATCGTCATATTGGCCTCGTAGGTGCCGTGCATGCCCAGCATGCCCAGGAATTTGGGGTCGGACGCTGGAAATGCACCCAAACCCATCAAGGTATTGGTGCAAGGCACGCCGAGCAAATTCACCAGCTCGCGCAACTCCGCCGAGGCATTGCCCAAAATCACACCGCCACCGGTGTAGATGTAAGGCCGTTTGGCCGTCATCAACAGGGCAATGGCTTTGCGAATTTGCCCACCATGGCCTTTGCGCACCGGGTTGTAGGAGCGCATCTCGAGGCTGGCGGGGTATTCAAACGGCGCGGTTTTGAGGGACACGTCCTTCGGGATATCGACCACCACCGGGCCAGGGCGGCCTGTGCGGGCAATGTGGAAGGCTTTTTTCAGGGTAACCGCCAGGTCACGCACATCCTTGACCAAAAAATTGTGTTTCACGATGGGGCGTGTGATGCCCACGGTGTCGCACTCTTGGAAGGCATCCAGTCCGATGGCCGGTGTGGGAACCTGGCCAGTGATGATGACCATGGGGATGGAGTCCATATAGGCCGTGGCAATGCCAGTGACAGCATTGGTCACGCCTGGCCCCGAGGTCACCAAGGCCACACCCACTTCGCCGGTGGCGCGGGCATAACCATCCGCCGCATGCACAGCCGCCTGTTCGTGGCGTACCAGCACATGCTCAATGGAGTTTTGTTTGTAAAGCGCGTCGTAAATGTAAAGAACGGCACCGCCGGGATAACCCCAGAGGAACTTGACATTTTCGGCTTGGAGGCAGCGCACCAGAATTTCGGATCCGTTCGGATCGGCACTGGGTGCGGCGGAGGGAGTTTGCGGCTGTGCAGCGGCGGCACGCCGAATGTCGGCAGTAGTCATGTCCATATAAAACCTTTGTGAATTTCTCTAACGAAAAACCATCGGTGCACCTCTCCGCACTCTCGTGGAGCGGGTGTGGTGCCTTGAAGTCGAGAAAGTGAATCGCCCGGGTCGGCCGAATCACTGAAGACCATCTGTTGTGCAACACAGCATTATGCCACCTCAGCAGCACCGTGCTTGTGCAATGTGATAATTCGCGCTTCTTTCCGGGGCCAAGCGCCCAAGGCGCCTGCACGTTGGCTTCTGACAAAGAGTTATCAGATTTCCTCAAGAGCGTGGAAAAACGCGCTTTCAAACGCACCGCTTTTGCCGTGCGGGACGAGGATGCGGCGCTGGACATCGTCCAAGACGCCATGATTCGCCTGTCACACAGTTATGCCGACCGGCCCACCGCCGAGCTGCCGCTGCTGTTCCAGCGCATCCTCTCCAACGCCACCATGGACTGGTTCCGGCGGCAAAAAGTGAAAAAAGGCGTTTTTGCGAATTTTTCCGATTTAGAAGCGGGTGGAGACGATTCCGGCTTCGACATACTCGAAACCCTGGAAAGCGCTAACGGATCGGGCTCAGAAAGTTCGGCGGATGCCTACTCCCGGGCGCAAATCCTGCTTGCGATTGAGGCAGAAGTGGCTTTGTTACCAGGTCGTCAACGGGAAGCCTTCCTCCTGCGTTACTGGGAGGAACTGGATGTATCAGAGACGGCGTTAGCCATGGGTTGTTCCGAAGGCAGCGTGAAAACCCACTGCTCAAGGGCGGTGCACGCCTTGGCCAAAGCGCTCAAAACGAAGGGGATTGAACTATGAAGAACGGCGTTTTCTATGGCAGCTCGTCTGTCTCCAAGGCCGAACAGACGGAAGCTCGTTTCGCGTTGCGTGTGACCGCGCTGCTGGACGAGTCTGCACAAAACTTGCCCCAAGATGTAACCGAGCGCTTGCGGGTGGCACGTCAAAACGCATTGCAGCAAGCGGCAAGCAGCCGGGTGCTTGCTAAACCAGCGGCCTCCAAAGCGGGTTTCTCCTTGGTTTGGAACAAGGTGTTCTCTTTCGCAGGGGGGCCAAGCGACTCGGACTCGCCAGCTTGGTGGAACAAATTGGCCTCGGCCCTGCCCCTGGCCGTTTTGGTGCTGGGTTTGCTCGCCATTCAAGAATTGCATTCCTCACTTTTGATTTCAGCCGCCGCCGACATAGATGCAGCTTTGCTGGCGGACGACTTGCCCCCCGACGCCTACCAAGACGCTGGTTTCCTTGAGTTCCTCAAGCGCCCGGTCATTCAGGAGTAAATCGTTTTGTTTGTTTCGCCCAGCCAAGCTGCCACCACCTTCCTTCTAGGACAAACGAAGGTGAGGCGGGCTGGTGCTTGCTTGGTGTTTGTAGCCTTGGCATGTGGCGTTTTATTGGGCTTGAGTGAGCCCGTCACCGCCCAATCGACAGCCGCCAAACCACCATCAACCAGCACTGCCGCTGAACAGGGCCCGCGCTGGAAAGATTTGACACGCACCCAGCGGCAGTCGTTGCAACCGCTGGAAGAGGTGTGGCCAACCGTATCAGCCGACCGCAAACTCAAATGGATGGAAATTGCGCAGCGCATGCCCAAAATGCCTAACGATGAACGCGCACGTGTTCAACTGCGCATGGCCGAATGGGTGATGTTGGGCCCCAGCGAACGTGGCCAAGTGCGGCTGAACTTCCAAGAAGCCAAACAGGTGAGCCCCGAGTTGCGCCAGGCGCAGTGGAAGGCTTACCAAGCACTTTCCGAGGAAGAAAAACGTCAGTTGGCCGAAAGCCGCAAGACTGCAGCTCCCGCAGGGCCCGCCACCGCCTCGGCCACTTCAGGGTCGCGCAGCGCCAAGCAGGCTGACGCCGACAAAAAGTCAAAAATCATCGCCAACCCCACGTTTGCAAACCCGCCTACGCCCATTGCGCCCACTTTGGTTCACCCCAGTTATGGGGCTACCACCACGCTGGTGAACAAAAAGCCCAGCCCGCCCGCGCACCAGCAAGTGGGTTTGCCCAAAATAATGGCAACACCCGAATTCATCGACCCCAAAACTCTGCTACCACGCCGTGGCCCCCAGGCAGCAGCCGTCTACACCGCGACGGCGTCCACCGAACCGCTAGAGCGGCCTTAGCGGTAGTCCAGGTGCAGGCCCTGTAGCATGGCGCACCTCGTTGAATCGAGGTCTCTCGCCCACCACTGCACCCTTCCCTGTCATGGCCCATCCAGCGCCCGAATCGACCACATCCACTGCCCCTGTTGACGGGGCCCCACCATCACCCACTCCCGGCTTGCCCAGACGCTTGGCTTGTTTCGTTTACGAAGGTGTGCTGTTGTTTGGTGTGGTGATGATTGGTGGGTATTTTTTTTCCAGCCTCACCCAACAAAAACATGCCCTCACCGGTCGCCACGGTTTGCAGGCTTTTTTGTTTTTGCTGCTGGGTATTTATTTCGTTTGGTTTTGGTCGCGCAGCGGTCAAACCGTGGCCATGAAAGCCTGGCATATTCGGCTGCTGGACATGAACAACCGCCCCCCGTCACAACGGCGCGCCACCGCCCGCTACTTGCTGAGTTGGATTTGGTTCGCCCCCGCTTTGTTGTTTGCTTGGGTTGCCCACGCCAGCCCAGCACAAACCTTTGCCTTGCTGTTTGCGGGCGTGATTACCTATGGCCTGCTGTCTCGCCTGCATCCGCAGCGACAGTTTTGGCATGACGTGGTGTGTGGCACCCAGTTGGTCACGCACCGCCCCCCACCACGAAAAAAATCAACATGAGCAACCCACACAAAGGCCGCACGGGGCTGGATCGCATCGTGCATGCAGCGGGTTATTCCTGGTCGGGGCTGAAAGCCGCTTACCGCAACGAAAGTGCCTTCCGTCAAGAGGTGTGGCTCGCGACGCTCTTGGTGCCTGCGGCGTTTTTCGTGGGGCGCGGTTGGGTCGAAGTGAGCCTGCTGGCTGGCGTGGCCTTGATTGTGTTGGTGGTGGAGTTGCTCAACTCGGCCGTGGAAGCGGTGGTAGACCGTGTGTCCTTCGAGTTGCACGACCTATCCAAACGCGCCAAAGACTTTGGCAGCGCGGCGGTGTTGCTGTCGCTCCTGCTGTGCACCGGTGTGTGGTTGGCGGCCATCGTGAACCGCTGGGGGGCGCCTTGGCGTTGGTTCGCATGACTCGTTTGAGTGTCTGTGTTTATTGCGGTTCGCGTTCCGGCAATTCACCGCGCCACACACAAGCCGCACAAGCGGTTGGTGCATGGATAGGCCAAACAGGCGCTCGTTTAGTTTATGGCGGCGGCCACGCCGGGCTGATGGGTGTGGTGGCCGACGCCGCTTTGGCCAGCGGTGCCGCCGTGTGCGGCGTGATTCCACGCGCACTGCAATCCCGCGAGTTGGCGCACCAGGGCCTCACCGAGTTGCACGTGGTGGACACCATGCACCAGCGCAAGGCCTTGATGGCGCAAGAGTCCGACGTGTTCCTCGCCCTGCCCGGCGGCATCGGCACCTTGGAAGAGTTGTTCGAGGTGTGGACTTGGCTGCAACTGGGCTACCACGACAAACCCGTGGGCCTGCTCAATGTGGACGGCTACTTCGACCACCTGCTGCGTTTTTTAGACCACACCACCTCGCAAGGGTTTGTGAACACAGAGCAGCGTGCGCTGTTGCAAGTGGATGACAATGCAGAACGTTTGCTCGAAAAATTGGCTGGCGATGCACGCACGGCCACGAAGCCTGACAGCTACAGCCAAATTTGAAGAAGCATCACTCGTAATGCGACCACATGCGCAGCACACGAACCGTGTGTTCCTTTTTGAACACCTCGTACACCAGCCGATGCTGAATGTTGATGCGCCGTGAATAGGCTCCGTCAAGATCACCCACCAGCTTTTCAAAAGGCGGTGGGTTTTGAAATGGGTCAGCCGCTAAAACATTCAACAATTCTTGCGTCTTGCCCTTGAGGCCAGCGGCAGCCAGCTTTTTAGCGTCTTTAACCGCAGCCTTGGCAAAGACCACAACCCAAGTCACCAGTTCAACCTTTTGGCGCTCTTGGCCAGCGGCTCCGCCATGCCCTTCTTGATGGACTCACGCATGCCCGGCACGGCCAACAAATAAAGCGTTTCCTGAATGGCCTGCCAATCCTCAGCCGACACCAGCACGGCGTTGCTGCGCTTGCCAGAAATCATCAAAGGCTGGTGCGAATCAGCCACCTCGTCCATCAATCGGTACAAGCCGGCGCGGGCTTCACTGGCGGTGATCAAGTTGCTCATAGTGAATTCTCGTGAGACCGAACTGGCACAAAGCGTACGTTATTTCGTACCACATGTCCACCCTATGCGCCGCCGATCAAGCGCCCCAACGCCACCTACACCGCTGCCTCATTCGTCTCCCCCGTGCGTATCCGCACCACCTGCTCCACATTGGTGACGAAAATTTTGCCGTCGCCGATCTTGCCGGTTTTGGCGGCTTTGATGATGGCTTCAATGCAGCGCTCCACGTCTTCGTCTTTCACCACCACTTCCACTTTCACTTTGGGCAAAAAGTCCACCACGTATTCCGCGCCACGGTAAAGCTCGGTGTGGCCTTTTTGGCGGCCAAAGCCTTTGACTTCTGTCACCGTCAAACCCGTGACGCCCACGGCGGCCAGGGTTTCACGAACCTCTTCGAGTTTGAAGGGTTTGATGATGGAGGTGATTTGTTTCATGGTGTCTCCGGTGTTTGAATGGTTAAAAAGCAGTCTACGGTCTGCTTGCCGCCAAAGCTATGCGCGAAAACGCGAGGTGATCGGGTAGCGCCAATCGCGCCCGAAAGCGCGGTGGGTGATGCGTATGCCCACCGGCGCTTGGCGGCGTTTGTACTCGTTGATTTTGATGAGCCGTGTCACCCGTTCCACATCAGCTACCGCAAATCCCGCCGCCACGATTTGTTCGATGCTTTGGTCTTCTTCCATGTAACGCTGCAAGATCGCGTCCAGCACCTCGTAAGGCGGCAAGCTGTCTTGGTCGGTTTGGTCGGGGCGCAGTTCGGCTGACGGAGCCCGCGTGATGATGCGCCGGGGGATCCATTCACTCATCGAAGAAGCGACAGTTTGTTCATTCTTCCACTGCGCCAACTCATAAACCAAGGTTTTGGCCACGTCTTTGATCACCGCAAAACCGCCCGCCATGTCGCCATACAAAGTGCAGTAACCCGTGGCCATTTCACTTTTATTGCCAGTGGTGAGCACGATGGAGCCGAACTTGTTCGACAAGGCCATGAGCAAAGTGCCACGGACCCGGGCCTGGATGTTTTCTTCGGTAGTGTCTTCGGCGCGGCCCGCAAACTCTCGCTGCAAACTGGCTTTGAAGGCTTCAAACATGGGCGTGATGGACAGTTCGTCGTACCGCACCTTCAGGCGATGCGCCATGTCGCGCGCGTCTTCGCAAGACATGCTGGCGGTGTAGGGCGAGGGCATCATCACCGCCCGCACTTTGTCTGCGCCCAGTGCATCCACGGCAATGGCCAGCACCACGGCGGAGTCGATACCGCCTGAGAGGCCAATCAACGCGCCGGGGAAACCATTCTTGCCCACATAGTCACGCACCCCCGTGACCAAGGCAGACCAGGCCTGGGCGTGCAAACTGGGCACTGCTTCAACAGCACCGAGGGCATGGGTTTTGGACGCCTGCACCAAAGTCAAGGCTTCTTCAAACATGGCGGCGCGCGCACCGACGCTGCCATCGGCATTCAAGGCGAACGAGGCCCCATCGAACACCACTTCGTCTTGACCGCCGGTGAGGTGGGCATAAAGCAGCGGTGTGTTGAACTGACGGGCCTGCTGCGCCATGCGCTCTTCTCGTTCTGCCACTTTGCCCAAGTGAAAAGGCGAGGCATTGAGCACGCACAACACATCGGCACCCGCTGCTTTGGCAGCAGCGGCGGGTTCTTCAAACCAGGCGTCCTCACAAATCAGCAAACCGAAACGCAGACCACCCGCTTCAAACACCACTGCACCTTCACCCGCGCTACTTCCCAAAGCGCGTCCCGAAGCAAAGTAACGCCGCTCGTCGAACACTTGGTAGTTGGGCAGCTCACGTTTGTTGTAGGTGGCGGTGATGCGCCCGGCGTTGAGCACCGAGGCTGCGTTGTGGCGCAGGGGAACGGCATGGGACTTGGAACGCACATCACCCACTTCACCACGCTGATGCGGGTGGCCCACCACCACGAACAAATCCGGCAGGTCGGCCAAAGCAGCCGCACAATCGCGCAGCGCTTGGTGGCAGGCTTGCATGAAGGCGGGGCGCAAAAGCAAGTCTTCAGGCGGATAACCGCACAAACCGAGCTCCGGCGTTAACACCACACGCGCACCCAGGGCATGGGCGCGCCTGGAGAATTCACTTATTTTCGCGGCGTTGCCCGCCAAGTCACCCACAGTGACATTGATTTGCGCCAGCGCTACCGTAACCACAGCGGGGACGACACCAGAAGTCATATGCAAACACAGCCTTCAACAAATCCAAAGCAAGAGGCCGATGTTATTCGAGTGTTTGATGACCCGCGTGCGATTGACGCAGAGGCCTGGAATGATCTGCTCGCCCAGCAAAGCCAGCCCACACCCTTCTTGCGGCATGAATACCTCGCCGCCCTGCATGCATCAGTAAGCGCCGTGCCCGCCACCGGTTGGCACCCACGTTTTGTTTGTGTATTTCGCGGTGAACAACTGGTGGCCGCCTGCTTGCTCTATTTGAAAGATCACTCCTACGGCGAGTATGTGTTCGACTGGGCCTGGGCCGAGGCCTATCAGCGTCACGGTCTGCGCTACTACCCCAAGCTGCTCGGTGCGGTGCCCTTCACCCCTGTGCCCGGCACACGATTGATGGCGCTGGATGCCGCCTCACGCGCCTTGCTACTGCAAGTGCTGCCGCAGCTTGCACAGGAATTGGGCGCATCGTCCGTGCATTTGTTGTACCTGGACGCAGTGGACAAACAAGCTGCGATAGACGCGGGCTGGATGCTTCGCAAAGGCGTGCAGTTCCATTGGCAAGACCCGGACTGCGTCGACAACCCCACCTGCACCACGCGCCGCTGGTCCCACTTCGAGGCTTATCTGGCCAGCCTGCAACGCGAGAAACGCAAAAAAATTCAACAAGAACGTCGCCGCGTCGCCGATGCAGGCGTCGTGTTCGATGTGTTGCAAGGCGCTGCCGTCACGCAGGCCGAGTGGGATTTCTTCTACCGCTGCTACCAAACCACCTACCGAGAACACCACTCCTCGCCTTACCTGAGCCGAGATTTTTTTGCGCGCATGGCCAGCACCATGCCCGAGCATTGGTTGATGTTTGTGGCACGCCGAAATGGTGAACAAATTGCTGCATCGCTGGTAGCAATCGACCAAGCACAAGGTGTGGCCTATGGCCGCTACTGGGGCGCAGTGGAGCATGTGCCTTGCTTGCACTTTGAAGCCTGCTACTACCAGCCCTTGATTTGGTGCTTGAACCAAGGTTTTCGCCGCTTTGAAGGCGGCGCGCAGGGCGAACACAAAATGGCGCGGGGTTTATTGCCGGTAGAGACGGTTTCAGCGCATTGGCTGGCGCACCCGGAGTTTGCGCGGGCGGTGGCTGATTTTTTGGTGCGTGAGGGCGCGGGGATTGCGGAGTACGTGAA
>JBJTHI010000227.1:0-19407 GCA_046094425.1 Burkholderiales bacterium
AAACGAAGCGCCGCGATATGTGCAACTGCTGCCCGAATTGCCGCGTTTGTTGCACCATGCGCTGAACAAACCGGCAGCGCCTGCTGGTCTGGACAACCAGGCTTTGGAGGCTTTGCTGCGTGAGCAGCGCAAGACCAACCGTGTGCTGTATGCCTTGGTGTTTGGCGGGGTGGGGTTTTTCTTTGGTGTATTGGTGATGCAGATACTGTTGCGTTGGCGTGCTGGAGTGGGTTGATTCAACAAAACTGAGTTGACATTTTTCGCCTGCACTTTGTTAGACTGACCTGGCACCTACCCCCTAAGACGAGGTTCTCTATGCAACTCGATGACATCGCCCACATGCCCACCCAAGCACGTTTGCAGGCCATGGAATTGCTTTGGAAGTCGTTGCGCGAAAGTTCTCAAGCGGACGACATCGTTCCCCTCTGGCATCAACAAGTTTTGCAAGATCGTTTGAACCGTCTGGCGTTAGGCGCTGAACAAACCATGCCGTGGGAACAGGCCAAAGACAGGTTGCGGGCATTGACCAAGCCTCCAGAGGTGAAGTGACGGTTTGCGGTCATGAATGGCTGCAGCGACATCGTCATTTCAGATTCAGCGCAAGACGACTTGTTGGCTGGTTATTGGTTTTACGAGCGACAGCAAGCGGGCATCGGGACATATTTTCTGGACAGCCTGTCTGCAGACATTGATGCTCTGTTGATCTATGCAGGCGTTCAAACGCAAGATCCCTCCAACCGCCTGTTCCGGATGTTGGCCAGTCGTTTCCCCTATGCGATTTACTACACCTTGGAGGCAAGCACGGCCACGGTGGTGGCTGTGCTGGACACTCGACAAGACCCCGAGTGGATTCGATCCAAACTCTGAAGCTCAAGGCCTGGGTCGTTAGGTCAAGAAAAAGTACCGCACCGCCCCCTGCACATGCCAGCGCAAATGCCGCCACTGCCTGTGGCTGGCTCGTTGGCTGTCGTGGATGATGTGGGTGTGGGTGTCCCACAGCACTTTCCAGCCCTGACGGGCCAAGCGGCGTGCCAAGTCCACGTCTTCCATGTATAAAAAATACGCCTCGTCAAAGCCGCCCACTTCCTCGAACGCTTCGCGGCGCAGCAGTAAGAGATAACCGGCTGCCCAGTCGACATATTGCGGGCCGACTTGCGGGTCGTAACTCGGTTGACGCACGCCAGTGAGCACCCGTTTGGCCAGCGACCACAGCGTGGGAAAACGGCGTGCGTTGTCTTGCAACAGGCCCTGGCTGTCGCGGGCCAAGGGCGCGCAGGCGGCAACTTTGTCTTGGCCCAGTGGGGCCAGCCAGGCGTTCAAGTCCAGCGCGGGCAAACGCACGTCGGGATTCACCACCGCAAAAGCCGCGCCATGGCTGCGTTTGAAGGCGGCGTTGTGGTTGGCACCAAAGCCTTTGGCTTCCGTGTTGGCGATGATGTGCAGGGGCAGATCGTTTTGAAACGCCGAGAAGAGCTTGGTCTCTTCCGGTGCATTGAGGGTAAGCAACACTTCGTAGGCCTCAGGAGGCCAGTTCAGCGCTTGGATGTCGCGCAACAAGTTCACCACCATCGCTCCATGGCCGTGGCTCACGATGGACAGCGTGACGCGGGGAGTTGCTGCCGCGCGGCTGGTCATCCCGGCAAACGCGCTTGCCGCAGAGCAGGCGCTTGCGAGTCTTTGTCTGCCAGGCGAGGATTGATGCCTGCAAGCGTGGGCCACTCAATGCCGATCTCGGGATCGTTCCACACAATCGCACCTTCGCAATCTTTGGCGTAGACGTCGGTGGTTTTGTAGAGGAAATGGGTGTCGTCTTCCAAGGCCATGAAGCCGTGGGCGAAACCTTCGGGGATCCAGAGTTGGTGGTTGTTTTGGGCGTCGAGCAGGGCGCCAGCCCACTGGCCGAAGGTGGCGGAACCTGGGCGTATGTCCACCGCCACGTCGAACGCCGAACCCTTGACCACACGAACCAGCTTGCCCTGTGCATGGGGGGGGAGCTGGTAGTGCAAGCCGCGCAATACGCCTTTTGCCGAGCAGGAGTGGTTGTCTTGCACGAAAGGGCGGGGTAGAGGCAGGCCGAGCTTGCTCAGGCCATCGTGAAATTTTTTCTCGTTGAAACTTTCCATGAACCAACCCCGATCGTCTTTGAAGACGGCGGGTTCGACGATGACTACATCAGCGAGCCGAGTCTGTACCAACTTCATCAATAAACCTTGTCTTTGAGCATTTTCAACAAGTACTGGCCGTAGCCGTTCTTGAGCATGGGCTGGGCCAGCTTCTCGACCTGGGCGGCCTCGATCCATCCGCTGCGGTAGGCAATTTCTTCCAGACAGGCGACCTTGAGGCCTTGGCGCTTTTCCAGGGTGGCGATGAACTGGCCAGCTTCCAAGAGGCTGTCGTGGGTGCCGGTGTCCAGCCAGGCGTAACCACGGCCCATGATTTCCACGTTGAGTTGCTGCTGCTTGAGGTACTGGGCATTCACGTCGGTGATTTCCAACTCGCCGCGTGCACTGGGTTTGATGGCGGCGGCAATGTCGCAGACTTGTTCGTCGTAGAAATAAAGGCCGGTGACGGCGTAGTTGCTCTTGGGCACCTTGGGCTTTTCTTCAATGCTCAGAGCGCGCTGCTGTGCGTCAAAGTCCACCACGCCATAACGTTCTGGGTCGGTCACGTGGTAGGCAAACACGCTGGCCCCCTTGCCGCGGTGGGCGGCATTGCGCAGCAGGCCTTGGAAGTCGTGGCCATAAAAAATGTTGTCACCCAACACCAAGGCGCTGGGTTGGCCGCCCACGAATTGGCGACCCAAGATGAAGGCCTGGGCCAGGCCGTCGGGGCTGGGTTGTACACAGTATTGGAGGTTGATGCCCCATTGGTGGCCGTTGCCGAGCAAGGCTTCAAAACGCGGCGTGTCTTGTGGGGTGCTGATGAGCAAAATGTCTTTGATGCCAGCGAGCATCAAGGTCGCCAAGGGGTAGTACACCATGGGTTTGTCGTACACCGGCAGCAATTGTTTGCTGATGGCCAAGGTGGCTGGGTGCAGGCGGCTGCCGGAGCCACCGGCCAAGATGATGCCTTTGCGCTGGAGGGCAATAGCAGTTGTAGGGAATGTGTTCATGGGGTGTGCTAGACGAGTATTTCAGTGAGCATGCGCTCCACGCCAAACTGCCAATTGGGTAGGTGTACGCCAAAGGTGTCGCGCAGCTTGCGAGTGTCCATTCGTGAATTGGCGGGGCGTTTGGCCGGCGTGGGAAAGGCCGATGTGGGCACGGCGGTAATCTGGTCGGCCGCCACCTTGATGGGCTGGCCTGCTGCACGGGCAAATTCAATCACATGCTGGGCATAGCCATGCCAGTGGGTGTGGCCCGATGCCACGGCGTGGTAGGTGCCGCTGACCTGCGTTCTTTGCAACGCGGTCCGTAGCGCGTGGGCGGTGAGGTCTGCCAGCAAATCGGCACCGGTGGGCGCACCCACCTGGTCGTCGATCACGGTGAGGCGATCGCGTTCCTTGGCCAGGCGCAACATGGTTTTGGCAAAGTTTCCACCGCGTGCGGCATAGACCCAACTCGTGCGGAAAATCAGGTGCTGGCAGCCACTTTGGCGAATCAGGTTTTCGCCTTCCAGTTTGGTGTGGCCGTAAACACTCAAGGGGCCGGTGGCATCAATTTCTTTCCAGGGCTGGTCGCCTTGGCCGTTGAAAACGTAATCGGTGCTGTAGTGCATTAACCAAGCGCCGCTGGAGGCTGCCTCGCGGGCCAGTACACCCGGTGTGGTGGCGTTGATGGCGCGGGCCAGGTCGGGTTCGCTTTCGGCTTTGTCCACAGCGGTGTGCGCGGCGGCATTGACGATGATCTGCGGCGCAACCGCGCGCACCGTGGCCGCTAAAGACTCAGGCTGGGAGAAATCGGCGCGCAGATGGCCAGGACTGTCAAAGTCCAGCGCCACCACCTCGCCCAGCGGGGCCAGGGCGCGTTGCAATTCCCAACCCACTTGCCCGTTTTTGCCCAGCAGCAAAATTTTCATGGGTCAAGTTCCACTGGCGTACTGCGTTTTGAGCCAGTCTTTATAGGCACCGCTTTGCACGCGAGCCACCCAGTCGGCGTTGTCCAGGTACCAGCGCACGGTTTTTCGTATGCCGGTTTCAAAGGTTTCTGCAGGCCGCCAACCAAGTTCACGTTCCAGCTTGCGTGCATCAATGGCATAGCGGCGGTCGTGGCCAGGGCGGTCTTTCACATAGGTGATGAGGCGTTGGTAAGGGCCTTCGCTGCCGGGATGCATCTCGTCCAATAGGGCACACACGGTGCGCACGATGTCGATATTGGGTTTTTCGTTCCAGCCTCCCACGTTGTAGGTTTCGCCGGGACGACCTTTTTCCAGCACCACACGGATGGCGGCACAGTGGTCTTTCACATAAAGCCAATCGCGGATTTGTTGACCGTCGCCATACACCGGCAGCGGCTTGCCCGCCAGGGCGTTGACGATCATCAGCGGGATGAGTTTTTCCGGGAAATGGAAAGGCCCGTAGTTGTTGCTGCAATTGGTGGTCAGCACGGGAAGGCCATAGGTGTGATGCCATGCGCGCACCAAATGGTCGCTGGCCGCTTTGCTGGCCGAATAAGGGCTGTTGGGCTCAAACGGGTGCGATTCGGTGAAGGCAGGAGCGTCTTTGCTCAAGGAGCCGTACACCTCATCGGTCGAGACGTGCAAGTAGCGGAAGCTTTGTTTCTCTGCGTCGTTCAAACTCATCCAATGTTTGCGCGTGGCTTCTAGCAAGTTGAAGGTGCCTTCCACATTGGTTTTGATGAAGGCCCCGGGGCCGTGGATGCTGCGATCCACATGACTTTCTGCGGCGAAGTGCACCACGGCTCGGGGGCGGTGCTGGGCGAAGAGTTTGTCCAACAAGGCCGCGTCAACGATGTCACCGTGCACAAACACATGGCGCGGGTCGGACTGGAGGGAGGCCAGGTTTTCCATGTTGCCCGCATAGGTGAGGGCGTCTAAATTCAGCACGGGTTCATTCGTTTGGGCCAACCAATCGAGAACGAAGTTCGCACCAATGAAACCGGCTCCGCCAGTGACGAGAATCATGGAAGTGAAGGCCGCAAGGACGGGCCCGTAGTCAATCGATGGGCGGATTCTAGTGGGCGGGTTCGATGCCAAGACTAGTCCGAATGGATGGCTGACCCAGGTGTTGGACACGGTCGCCGAGGGTGAATTTCACGACAAGACGATAATCCCCCCATGACAGACACCACTGCTTCGCCCGAGCAAGCGACTTCTTCTGCTGAGACCGCACCCGCTGTTGCGCCCCGTTTCGACACCTTGCCGCTCGACCCCAAGCTACTGCGAGCGGTGCTGGACTCAGGCTACACCGCCATGACGCCCATCCAGGCCAAGGCCATCCCCGTGGTATTGGACGGCCGCGATGTGATGGGCGCAGCCCAGACCGGCACCGGTAAAACGGCGGCGTTTTCTATCCCGCTGCTGCAAAAAATGCTCAAGCACGAAAACGCAAGCATGTCTCCTGCTCGCCATCCTGTGCGTGCCCTGGTGATTGCTCCCACCCGTGAGTTGGCCGACCAGGTTGCCAACAACGTGAAGACCTATGCCAAACACACCAAGCTGCGTGCGGCTGTGGTGTTTGGCGGCATTGACATGAAGCCGCAAACCCTGGAGCTCAAGGCGGGCGTGGAGGTGTTGATCGCCACCCCAGGGCGTCTGCTGGACCATATTGAGGCCAAGAACTGCTCCTTGGGTCAGGTGGAGTATGTGGTGCTGGACGAAGCTGACCGCATGCTGGACATCGGCTTTTTGCCTGACTTGCAGCGCATCCTGAGCTACCTGCCCAAGCAGCGCCAAACTTTGCTCTTCTCGGCTACCTTCTCGCCGGAAATCAAACGCCTGGCCGAGAGTTATTTGCAAAACCCCATCTTGGTCGAAGCGGCCCGGCCCAACGCCACGGCCACCACGGTGGAGCAGCGTTTTTACAGCGTGGGCTCTGACGACAAACGCGCCGCCGTGCTCAAACTCATCAAGGATCGCGCGCTCACACAAGCCATTGTGTTTGTGAACTCCAAACTCGGCTGCGCTCGTTTGGCCCGCTCTTTCGAGCGCGATGGCTTGCGTACCAACGCCCTGCATGGTGATAAGTCCCAAGACGAACGTTTGAAGGCCCTGGAAGCATTCAAACGTGGAGAAGTGGATGTGCTCGTGGCCACCGACGTGGCCGCGCGAGGCCTCGATATTGCCGATTTGCCAGCGGTGTTCAACTTCGACGTGCCCTTCAACGCAGAAGACTATGTTCACCGCATAGGCCGCACGGGCCGCGCTGGGGCTTCGGGTTTGGCGGTGACGTTGGTGACGCGAGACGATGCGCGTTTGGTCTCAGACATCGAAAAACTCATCAAGAAAAAAATTGACCTAGAGGCTCTGGAGCTTGATGAAGAGCGTCCGCGCCGTGAACCACGCGGGCGTAGCATGCAAAGCGATGGAGACACGCCGAGTCGTCATGCCGCACCGTCTTACAGCCGTCCGCAATCCGCGTCAGCGCCCCGTGATCCTTTTTTTGATCGCCCGTATGAACCGAGCGCCACGCCCACCACTACGGCACACACTGTCGCCTCCAATTCGCCTGGCTCGGCGGCCTCAGGCCTTTCGACCAACATCAAACCCAAGAAAAAAGTCGCTGCGCTGTTCGGTGCCAAACGTACCGAAGAGTCGGCGAGTTAAGGAACCTCTGCAAAACCCCGTTCGCCCTGAGCTTGTCGAAGGGTCTTGTCAATCAAATCAAGGACTTCGACAAGCTCAGTCCGAACGGTTGGGGGTTTTGCAGAGGTGCCTTAACCTTTTTTCATTTATTGCAACAGCCCCTAGAGGCGCTGGCCGTGCGTTACTTGCCTATACCAGAGTCGGGTTGTAGAACCGAGTAGGCGTGCAATTTCATGCGACATTTTTGAACGTACCGCGCAGCCCAAAAATCGCAAATACTTTTTTTGAACTGACACCATGAAACCCGTGATCGCCATTGTGGGCCGCCCGAATGTGGGTAAGTCCACCTTGTTTAACCGCATGACCAAGTCGCGTGACGCCATCGTGGCTGACTTTGCGGGTCTGACGCGCGACAGGCACTACGGCGATGGTCGCTTGGGCGACAAAGAATTCATCGTGGTGGATACCGGTGGCTTTGAGCCTGACAGCAGCAGCGGCATCGTCAAAGAAATGGCCAAACAAACCCGGCAGGCAGTGGCCGAGGCCGATGTGGTGGTGTTTGTGGTGGATGTGCGAGCCGGCTTGTCGGGTCAAGACCACGACATTGCCCAGTACCTGCGCACTGTAGGCAAAAAAACCTTGCTGGCTGCCAACAAGGCCGAGGGCATGGTGAACTCGCCGCATTTGGCTGAGTTTTTTGAGTTGGGCATGGGCGCGCCGCATCCTATTTCGTCAGCCCACGGCCAAGGCATACGCAGTTTGCTTGAGGCACTGCTGGAAGATTTTGAGTTCGACGACGACGATGAGGAACCCCAGGAGAACGCGCCGATTCGTTTGGCAGTAGCGGGCCGCCCCAACGTGGGCAAGAGCACCCTTATCAACACGTGGCTCGGCGAAGAGCGCCTGGTGGCGTTTGACATGCCTGGAACCACGCGCGACGCCATCAGCGTGCCCTTTGAACGCCACGGTCAAAAGTTTCAACTCATCGACACGGCGGGCCTGCGCCGCAAGGGCCGGGTTTTTGAGGCGATAGAGAAATTCTCCGTCGTCAAAACCTTGCAGGCCATAGCGGACGCCAACGTGGTGCTTTTGTTGCTGGACGCCACCCAAGGTGTGAGCGACCAAGACGCCCATATTGCCGGCTACATCCTGGACAGTGGCCGCGCCGTGGTGCTGGCAGTGAACAAATGGGACGCGGTGGATGCCTACCAAAAAGAACAGCTCGCACGCTCGATTGAACAGAGGCTGGCGTTTTTGAAGTTCGCGCCCATTCTGCACATCTCTGCGGCGCGCCGCCAAGGTTTGGGCCCGGTGTGGAAGGCCATTGCCGATGCCCACGCCTCGGCCAACGTGAAAATGCCCACGCCCGTACTCACCCGTTTGCTGCTGGAGGCCGTGGAGCACCAGGCCCCCAAACGCACAGGGGTGTTCCGTCCCAAGATGCGTTACGCCCACCAAGGTGGCATGAACCCGCCCATCATCGTCATCCACGGCAATTCCTTGGACAAAGTGACCGACGCCTACAAGCGTTTCCTAGAAGGCCGCTTTCGTGAGCATTTCAAACTCACGGGCACGCCTTTGCGCATAGAGATGCGCTCCGGTTCCAACCCCTACACGGACAAGGAATCCTGAGGCACAGTCCTCTGTCCCTGGAAACCCTGTGTTAACGTGCGGCTTTCATGAACTTTCAACACGGAGAATATCGTGAGTAACAAAGGGCAACTCCTGCAAGATCCCTTCTTGAACCTGCTGCGCAAAGAGCATGTGCCAGTGTCGATTTACCTGGTCAACGGCATCAAGCTGCAAGGTCACATTGAATCGTTCGACCAGTACGTGGTGTTGCTGCGTAATACCGTCACCCAAATGGTCTACAAACACGCCATTTCCACTGTGGTGCCAGGTCGCGCGGTGAATTTTCAGGCGGCTGATGCGCCGGCTGATCCCGCCTGAGGCGGTTTGCGCTTGGTTTGCCTCCCTTAAAGCGCCGTACCGCGCCACAAGACCTTGAGCTCTGCTCCTGAAATCGCCGACGCTCCCGCCATGGCCCGCGCCATCTTGGTGGGCGTTGATTTTGGGCAGAGCAGGGTGAAGGGGGCGGGCCAGGGTTTTGATGCCACGCTGGATGAACTGGCCTTGTTGGCCGAATCGGCAGGTGACATCGCGGTCGCCCGTGTCATCGCCAAGCGAAAAGCACCTGATGCGGCGCTGTTCGTGGGTTCAGGCAAAGCCGACGAAATCAAGCTGCTGGTGCAGGCTCACCAGGCCGAAGCCGTGTTGTTTGACCAAGCGCTGTCGGCCGCCCAGCAACGCAATTTGGAGCGCCATCTGGGCGTGGCGGTGGCCGACCGCACCATGTTGATTCTGGAAATTTTTGGTGCGCGCGCGCAAAGCCACGAAGGCAAGCTGCAAGTGGAGTTGGCGCGGTTACAGTACCTGTCTACACGCTTGGTGCGCCGCTGGAGCCACTTGGAGCGCCAACGCGGTGGCATTGGCAATCGAGGTGGCCCAGGCGAGGCGCAAATCGAGCTGGATCGCCGCATGATCGGTGAGCGCATCAAATCGGTGAAGCAGCGGCTCGATAAGGTCAAACGCCAACGCAGCACCCAGCGCAAGTCACGCGAGCGCAACCAAACCTTCCGTGTTTCGCTGGTGGGCTACACCAATGCGGGCAAGTCCACCTTGTTCAACGCCTTGGTCAAGGCCCGCACTTACGCGGCTGACCAGTTGTTCGCCACACTGGACACCACCACACGTCAGTTGTACTTGGAAGAAGCGGTGCGCTCCATCAGTCTGTCCGACACGGTGGGTTTTATCCGTGATCTGCCTCACAAATTGGTGGAGGCTTTTGAGGCCACCTTACAAGAAGCGGCCGACGCCGATTTGCTCTTGCACGTGGTGGACGCAGCCAGCCCCGCCTTGGCCGAACAAATGCAAGAAGTTCAGCGTGTGCTGGACAGCATAGGCGCAGCCGACATACCGCAAGTTTTGGTCTACAACAAAGCTGATTTGTTGCCAGTCGGTCAGCAACCTCGTGTGGCTGTCGATGCCATCACCTTGGACGGCGGTGACCCTGTGCCACGTGTTTTCCTCAGCGCAGCTCAGGGCACGGGGTTGGACGCCTTGCGGGCGATGATCGTCGCTGCGATGACTCAAAACGTCGAAAATCAAACGCGCGGTGCACCAAGCCATCAAATCCACGCTGACGGTGAGGACGACTTGAACCGTCAGCCTCTTGTCCCCACCTACTCGATCCCACATGCCGGTTTACAGCCAGCGGCGCTGCCTGAAATCTCACGCTAGAGCAACACACTTCAGCCCAAATTCACACCATGAGCATTCATTCATCCCAATCGCCGCAGCAATCCCATGCGTCCACGCCCACGCTTTTTTGGGCACGACTGACTGCTGTTGCCTCAGCCGCCAAAGCGCTGCTACGCGCTTTGCCCGGTGCCCTTGTGCAGCGACCTGAGCCCCTGCTGAACAACGGCAACAAGGGTGATGGGCCGCCTGACTTGGACGAGTTGTGGCGAGATTTCAACCGCAAACTCGGCGGCTTGTTTGGTGGCCCAGGCGGCGGTCAGCCGCCGCGCCCGAATGGGCCGAGTAGCCCCGACCAAGGTGGTGGCCCCAGCAACTTTCAGCCCGACATGAAAAGCGCCGGCATCGGCATGGGTTTGATTGCTGGTGTCGTGGTCTTGGTGTGGGCGGGTAGCGGATTTTTCATCGTTCAAGAGGGCGAGCAAGCCGTGGTGACCTCGTTTGGCAAATACAGCCACACCGCAGACGCCGGTTTCAAATGGCGCATGCCTTTCCCCTTCCAGGCGCATGAAACCGTGCCGGTGACGCAATTGCGCTCGGTGGAGGTGGGCCGCAATGCCGTGGTGCCCGCCACCGGGCTGCGTGATTCCTCCATGCTGACTCAGGATGAAAACATTGTCGATATTCGTTTCACCGTGCAGTACCGCTTGAAAGACGCACGCGAGTACCTGTTCGAGAACCGCAACCCCGGCGAAGCCGTCGTACAAGCGGCTGAATCTGCGGTGCGCGAAATTGTGGGCAAAAGCCTGATGGACTCGGTGCTCTATGAGCAGCGTGACGCCATTGCCGTCGAACTGGTGAAGTCGGTGCAAACGCAGTTGGACAGGCTCAAGGCCGGCATCGTCATCGTCAATGTCAACGTGCAAAACGTGCAAGCACCCGAGCAAGTGCAGGCCGCGTTTGACGACGCCTTCAAAGCCACCGCCGACCGCGAGCGTTTGAAGAACGAAGGCCAAGCCTATGCCAACGACGTGATTCCCAAAGCCCAAGGTACCTCGGCGCGTTTGCGCGAAGAAGCCGAAGGCTACAAGGCCCGCGTCATTGCACAGGCAGAGGGTGATGCCCAGCGTTTTGCGAGCGTGCTGGCCGAATACCAAAAAGCCCCCGCTGTGACCCGCGACCGCATGTACATCGACACCATGACCCAGGTTTATGGCAACGTCAGCAAGGTCTTGGTGGACACACGCAGCAATTCCAATTTGCTCTACCTGCCGCTGGACAAGCTGATGCAACAAGCTGGTGCCGCTCCCATGGGAACGCCCGCACCTGTTCAACCCAGCTCGGCTGAAGCATCCACCAGCGCGGCTGGCGCCCCCGACATTCGTTCGCGTGACGGCCAGCGTGGCCGCGACCGCGATGGGCGTTGAACAGACATACAAAACACTGGATCAGGACTTTTTGCCATGAACCGCATTGCATTTTTTGTCACCGGCTTGCTGGTGCTCTTGATGGTGGCTTTCTCCACCTTGTTCATCGTGGATCAGCGCCAGTTCGCTGTGATTTACGCCCTGGGCGAAATCAAAGAGGTGGTCACCGAACCTGGCCTTAAATTCAAGATGCCGCCCCCTTTCCAAAACGTGGTGTTTCTAGACCGCCGCATTCAAACCCTGGACAGCCCCGAAACCCGGCCCATCTTCACCGCCGAGAAGAAAAGCCTGGTGATTGACTGGCTGGTGAAATGGCGCATCAGCGATGCCAAACAATTCATCCGCAACAGCGGCACCGACCTGCGCAATTTGGAGAATCGTCTCAGCCCCGTGGTGCAAGCCGCGTTCAACGAAGAAGTGACCAAACGCACCGTGCAGGCCATGCTTGCTACGGATCGTGAGCGTGTGATGCAAGGCGTTCGTACCCGCTTAACCGACGAAGCCAAGGGCTTCGGTATTGAAATTGTCGACGTGCGCATCAAGCGGGTGGACTTCTCAGCCAACATCACTGATTCCACCTATCGCCGCATGGAGTCTGAGCGTAAACGTGTGGCCAACGAGGCTCGCTCTACCGGTGCTGCAGAAGGCGAAAAAATCCGCGCCGATGCCGACCGCCAACGCGAAGTGATCGTGGCCGAAGCCTACCGCGACGCGCAAAAAATCAAGGGCGAGGGCGACGCCAAAGCCTCCGCCTTGTATGCCGCCGCCTTCGGCAAAGACCCGCAATTCGCCGAGTTCTACCGCAGCCTGGATGCCTACCGGGCGGCCTTCCGCAACAAAAACGATGTGATGGTGCTGGACTCCAGCAGCGAGTTCTTCCGTGCCATGCGAGGCAATGCCGCACCCGCAGCCCCTGCTCCTAGACGATAAACACCTCGCATGAGCGACGCCCTGTGGGTGGCCTGCGCCCTCGTTCTGGTGTTCGAGGGCATCCTGCCTTTCCTGAGTCCGACCCTGTGGCGACAGGTATTTGAACGTGCACTCAAGATGAGCGACGGACAAATCCGCTTCATCGGCTTGTCCAGCATGTTGCTGGGTGTGGGCTTGTTGCTGTTGTTGTGGCCGTGACGGGGCAGAGGGCAGATTTGCCCGCCCCGTACAATGCCGTTTTTAATCCCCTCGGTTATTTCCCATGTCATCTGCTTGGCTGCTGCCTGAGCACGTTGCCGATGTGCTTCCTTCACAGGCAAGGCACATCGAAGAATTGCGCCGCGTGCTGTTGGATGTGGCTCGCAGTTATGGCTGCGAGTTGGTCATGCCGCCACTCGTTGAACACCTGGATGCGTTGCTCTCAGGCACCGGGCAGGCGCTCAACCTCAAAACCTTCAAGCTGGTGGATCAGCTCAGTGGCCGCACCTTGGGGGTGCGCGCCGACACCACGCCGCAAGTGGCGCGCATTGACGCCCACTTGTTGAACCGCCAAGGCGTGACCCGGCTTTGTTACTGCGGCCCGGTGTTGCATACCCGGCCTGCGAGCTTGCATGCGACACGCGAGCCACTGCAGTTTGGTGCTGAGATTTACGGCCATGCAGGCTTAGAAGCTGACTTGGAAGTGCTGGACATGGCGCTGGACGGCCTCGCAAGCGTGGGCATGCAAGCGGTGACGTTGGACTTGGGTGATTCCCGCATCGTGCGCGCCTTGGTGAATGCCACGCAGTTGGACGCAGCCAAGGTAGAGGAGTTGGTGGCCGCGCTGGCGGTGAAAGACGCTTCCGCCGTGTGCGACCTCACTGCGGCTTGCGAAGTGCCTGTGCGCGCGGCCTTGCAAGCCTTGTTGCGACTCTATGGCTCCTCGCAGGCATTGGATGAAGCCGCACGTGTGCTGCGGCCCTTGCCACGGATTCAAGCCGCGCTGGCCGATTTGCACAAGCTGGCAGCGCATGTGGCGCAGGCTCACCCGCATGTGAACGTGAGCGTGGACTTGGCCGATGTGGGCGGTTATGCCTATTACAGCGGTGCTCGGTTCGCGGTGTACACCCCAGGTTCTAGCAGCGCGGTGCTGCGCGGGGGGCGATACGACGAGGTCGGGGCCGTGTTTGGCCGCAACCGGCCTGCGGTGGGTTTCAGCTTGGATCTCAAAGATCTGGCGGCTTTGTTGCCTACCCACCAAGGTGCCGCGGCGATTCGTGCGCCCTGGGGCAGTGAACCTGCCTTGCGCAGCGCGGTGCGTGAGCTGCGCCAACAAGGGCAAACCGTGGTGTGTATCTTGCCCGGCCATGAACACGAAGGCGAAGAGTTCGCCTGCGACCGCGAGCTGGTCTCACGCGATGGGCAATGGCGGGTTCAAGCCTTGTGAGGTTTGAAGTCCAGCCTACTGTGTTCGATTTTTATTTGGAACTTTAGACATGCAAACAGCAAAGACCGCAGGCCGTAACGTGGTCGTGGTGGGCACCCAGTGGGGTGACGAAGGCAAGGGCAAGGTGGTGGACTGGTTGACCGACCATGCACACGCTGTGGTGCGTTTTCAAGGCGGCCACAACGCCGGCCACACTCTGGTCATCAAGGGCGTGAAAACCGCATTGCAGTTGATTCCCTCGGGCATCATGCGCGACGGCGTGGCTTGCTACATCGGCAACGGTGTGGTGGTGGATCCCAGCCATTTGCTCTCGGAGATTGAACGCTTGGAAGCCATTGGGCTGGACGTGCGTTCCCGTCTGTTCATCAGTGAATCGTGCCCGCTGATTCTTCCCTTCCATGTGGAAGTAGACAAAGCCCGCGAGGCCCTGCGTGAGAGCAGTGGTGCCGGGAAAATTGGCACCACGGGCAAAGGCATAGGCCCCGCTTACGAAGACAAAGTGGCGCGCCGCGCCCTGCGTGTGCAAGACCTCAAGCACCCGCAGCGGTTTGAGAAAAAACTGCGTGAATTGCTGGCGCTCCACAACTTCGCCCTTGGCGGTTATTTGAAGTCCAAACCCTTGGAATTCCAGCCCATTTTTGACCATGCGATGAAGGTGGCAGAGGCCATCAAACCCATGATGGCTGACGTGGGTTACCTCTTGCACACGGCGCACAAAAACGGCGGCAATGTGCTGTTTGAAGGCGCACAAGGCACGCTTCTCGACATTGACCACGGCACCTACCCCTATGTTACGTCCAGCAACTGTGTGGCCGGTAACGCGGCAGCAGGGGCGGGCGTGGGCCCCGATTTGCTGCACTACATTTTGGGCATCACCAAGGCCTACACCACCCGCGTGGGCAGTGGCCCCTTCCCAACTGAGCTTGACATGGAGCAGCCCGGCAGTGTGGGCCACCACCTCTCCACCGTGGGCCAAGAGCGTGGCACGGTGACTGGGCGGCCGCGCCGCTGCGGTTGGTTGGATGCTGCTGCGCTCAAACGTTCCATCATCATCAACGGCGTCTCGGGTTTGTGTATCACCAAACTCGACGTGCTGGATGGCTTGAAGGAAATCAAAGTTTGCGTTGGGTACGAGTTGCGCGGCCAGCGCATCGACATCTTGCCGCTGGACGCGGACGACATTATTGATTGCCAACCCATCTACGACACCTTTGAGGGTTGGACGGAAACCACCGCCGGTGTGACCGAGTGGGACAAGCTGCCCCTTAACGCGCGCCGTTACTTGGAGCGCGTGCAAGAGTTCATCGGCACCCCCATCGACATGGTGTCCACCGGCCCCGACCGCGACCACACCATTTTGCTGCGCCATCCCTACAAAACTTGAAGCGGACTGAAAGCACGCCATGCTGACCGACGACGGCAAGAACCTCTATGTGTCCTGGCATGAGTACCACACGCTGATTGAGCGTTTGGCCTTGAAGGTACATGCTTCGGGCTGGGAGTTTGATCAAATTTTGTGTTTGGCCCGAGGGGGCATGCGTCCGGGCGACATTTTGTCGCGCCTCTTCGATAAACCGCTGGCCATCATGTCCACCAGCTCTTACCGCAGCGACGCTGGCACCATACAAGGCCGCTTGGACATGGCCAAGTACATCACTCTGCCCAAAGGTGATTTAGGCGGGCGTGTGCTGCTGGTGGACGACCTGGCTGATTCCGGCGTCACGCTCAAAGCCGTGGTGGAAAGGCTGCGCGGCATGCCTTCCATCACCGAGTTGCGCTCTGCGGTGATTTGGACCAAAGGCGTGTCCACCTACTTACCCGACTATTCGGTGGAGCACTTGCCCACCAGTCCTTGGATTCACCAGCCATTTGAGGAGTACGATGCACTCGCTCCCGAAGATTTGGCCAAAAAATTTGTGATCTAAAAGCAAAAAGGCCAGCACTTGCATGCGGGCCTTCAATCTTTTCACCATCAACCAGAACAATTTTGGTGCCCAGGAGAGGACTCGAACCTCCACGGAGTTACCCGCTAGTACCTGAAACTAGTGCGTCTACCAATTCCGCCACCTGGGCATTTCAGGAAAGTCGAGATTCTATCATTAAGACTTCTACATTTAAGAACGCCAGTAACCCAGTTGCCATAGGCACCGACCTCATGAGTGAGGTGCAAGGCGTGGTGCAAGGCCACCGCGACGGACATGGTTTTGTGCAGCGCGACGACCACCAAAGTGACATCTACTTGTCGCCCCAAGAAATACGCGCCGTCTTGCACCGCGACCGCGTCAAGGTGCGCATCATTCGTTACGACCGCAAGGGCAGGCCCGAAGGTCGGGTGCTGGAAATCATGGAACGGCGCAAAGCCCCCATCATTGGTCGCCTCTTGCACGAGAGTGGCGTTTGGCTCGTGGCACCCGAAGACAAACGTTACGGCCAAGACATTCTCATTCCCAAAAACGCCATCGCCAACGCCGCCGCCGGGCAGGTGGTGGCCATTGAGTTGACCGAAACCCCCTCCATGTACTCGCAGCCCGTGGGCCGAGTGACTGAGGTGTTGGGCGAGATTGACGACCCCGGCATGGAGATAGAAATCGCCGTGCGCAAGTACGAAGTGCCGCACCGTTTCTCCCCCGAAACCCTGGCCCAAGCCGCCAGCTTGCCCGACAAAATTCGCCCCGCTGACCGCAAGAGTCGGGTGGACTTGACCGACGTTCCCTTGGTCACCATCGACGGCGAAGACGCGCGTGACTTCGACGATACGGTGTATTGCGAGCCCGCCAAGATAGGCCGCGTGAAAGCCCCTAACGGCTGGCGTTTGCTGGTGGCCATTGCCGACGTGAGCCACTATGTGAAGCCGGGCGAGCCGCTGGACGAAGACGCCTACGAGCGTGCCACCTCGGTTTACTTCCCGCGCCGTGTCATTCCCATGCTGCCAGAGAAAATCTCCAATGGCCTGTGTTCGCTCAATCCTAATGAAGACCGCTTGGCCATGGTGTGCGACATGCTCATCACGGCCAAGGGCGAGGTTTACGCCTACCAGTTTTTCCCGGCGGTGATGTGCTCCCACGCGCGTTTTACCTACAACGAGGTGGCGGCCATCCTCACCAATACGCGCGGCCCAGAAGCCGCCAAACGCAAAGACCTGGTGCAGCACTTGTTGAACCTCAACGATGTTTACCGTGCTTTGCTGAAACAAAGAACAGTGCGTGGTGCGATTGACTTTGAAACCACCGAAACACAAATCGTCTGCGACGAGAACGGTCGCATCGAGAAAATTGTTCCACGTACCCGCACCGAAGCCCACAAGCTGATTGAAGAGGCCATGCTTTGCGCCAATGTGTGCGCGGCGGACTTCATCGCGGGCGCAAAACACCCTTCGCTGTTCCGTGTTCACGAAGGCCCCACGCCCGAGAAAAAAACGCTGCTGCAAAACTACCTGCGCGCTTTGGGTTTGGGCCTGTCCATCAGCGACGACCCCACGCCGGGTGAGTTCCAAGCCATCGCTGCCGCCACCAAAGACCGTGTGGACGCCCAGCAAATCCACACCATGCTGCTGCGCTCCATGCAGCAAGCGATTTACACCGGCACCAACAGCGGCCACTTCGGCTTGGCCTACGAGGCCTATACCCATTTCACCAGCCCCATCCGCCGCTACCCCGACTTGCTCGTCCACCGCGTCATCAAAGCCTTGCTTGGCAGCCAGCGTTACCGCATGGTGCCCGGCAAAGCCTTGGCACAAACACGGCCCACCAAAAAGGGCGCCAAGCCGAGTCCGCTGCCAGGCCCGCCGCTCACCGCTGAACAGGAAGCCTGGGAAATCACCGGCGCACATTGCAGCGCCAACGAGCGCCGCGCCGACGAAGCCTCGCGTGATGTGGAGGCCTGGCTCAAATGCCGATACATGCGCGAACGTTTGGGCGAAGAGTTCTCGGGCACCGTCAGTGCCGTCACGAGTTTTGGCCTGTTCGTGCTGCTTGATGCCCTGTATGTAGAAGGCTTGGTTCACATCACAGAACTCGGTGGTGAGTACCACCGCTTTGACGAAGTGCGCCAAGAGTTGCGTGGCGAGCGCAGCGGCATTCGTTATGCCATAGGCTCGCGTGTGCGTGTGCAAGTCAGCCGTGTGGATTTAGACGGTCGAAAAATTGACTTCCGCTTGGTGCGTGAAGGCGAATCCGGTGCCTTGCTGGCAAGGGCAAAAAAAGACAAGCTGGGCGAGTCGGGTGCAGACCGCCCCAAACGCGCGAGCGAGGTATTGGACGAAGCCCTGGACGCGGTGTTGGTGAAAGACCGCCAAGTCAAGTCGCGCACCAAAACCAGCCAAGCCAAAGCCAGGGCCAGCGCCACAGGTGCGAAAGCCCACCCCGTGCGCGCCGCCAAATCGGCTGCGCGCGGCGCGAGTAAAACCTCTGCCAAGGCCAGTGGTAAATCCAGCAAAGCACGCAGCAAACGCTGAAGTAAGGAGCGGACAGCATGGCCATTCGTTTTGACGGCCGTGTGGCCTTGGTGACCGGCGCGGGCGCAGGTTTGGGCCGCGTGCATGCTATGGCCTTGGCCGCACGCGGTGCCAAGGTGGTGGTGAACGACTTGGGTGACCGTGCGCATGCGGTGGCGGATGAAATCACCGCAGCCGGTGGGCAAGCCTTGGCCTGCGTGGCCAGCGTCACCGATGCCGCTGCCGTGCAAGCCATGGTGGCGCAAACCATGCAGCATTGGGGCCGCGTGGACGTGCTGGTGAACAACGCGGGCATCCTGCGCGACAAGTCTTTTGCCAAGATGAGTTTGGAAGACTTTGCTTTGGTGATGAATGTTCACCTCATGGGCGCAGTGCATTGCTGCAAAGCGGTGTGGGACATCATGCGCGCGCAAAACCATGGCCGCATCGTGATGACCACATCGTCCTCCGGTTTGTGGGGCAACTTCGGCCAGTCCAACTACAGCGCCGCCAAGATGGCCTTGGTGGGGCTGATGCAAACCTTGGCGCTAGAGGGCGAAAAAAACAACATTCGCGTCAACGCCCTTGCCCCCACGGCGGCCACCGACATGACGGCAGATTTGATGCCGGAGTCTGTGTTGGCACTGCTCGCCCCCGAAGCCGTCACGCCCGCTTTGCTTTATCTGGCCTCTGACGACGCGCCCACGCGAACTATTCTTTGCGCAGGTGCAGGTTCATTTGAGATTGCACACATCACCTTGACGCAAGGTGTGTACTTGGCCGCCGCTTCGTTGACTGCAGAAGAATTGGCGACGCAGTTTGCTGCCATCAGCGACCGCGACGGCAGCACGGTGCCCGCCAGCGGTACGGCTCAGACTTTGCACGAGCTAGGGAAAGCGCAGGCGGTGCGCAGCCTGGGTTTGGAGTGACGGGTGATAGTCTCTTGCTGGAAGATGACTACGATGTCCCAAAGGAAGAGATACAGGTTTGCTCTTCAGGGGAGGTGTGATTTCCTCACATTGAGCCCATGACTGAGTCGCTTGCAGTTCAGGGGCTGGACTGTGGTTCTCCGGCGATGAGTAGGTCAATGTAACCTGAATCCGTGAGCGCCCCAAGCGCGCAAGCGGCCAAGTGGTTGATGTGATTGAAGAAAGTGTTGGGGTTGATCCTGACAGCGGATCACTCTGTGGGTGAGTTGAGGCAGGGTATTCAAATTGGATTTCTTGAGTCCC
>JBJTHI010000228.1:0-15024 GCA_046094425.1 Burkholderiales bacterium
GTTGTGCGCAACCGCAATTTTGAGAACCAAGTGTGCTGAAAATTCAGACGACCGAGAAGAGAGCTGGACAAGGAAAAAATGCGGGGGACGACCGCAGTAAATCGTTCGTCCCTATTGACGGGGGCGGCTAATGGGTGACCCACGCCCTGGGCTTGCCGCTGCTGGGTACCATTGCCGGAGTGCGCGCATGAATGCCCACGTCACCCCCCTCAAGCCCGCACTGACCTCGGCGAGCAGCGAGCCCCCTGCAGACGCATCGGCGGCGGGCGTGCCTCCCCGCAGCATTGGCGACATTTTGGTGGCCGCTGGCCGCTTGAGCCCAGAGGGTGCGATGCGCGTGGCCCAGCAGCAAAAAGTGGACAAAAAACCTTTCGGCCTGACCGCTGTATCGCTGAAACTGCTGCGCAAAGAGGATGTGGACTTTGCACTGAGCCGCCAATTTCACTACGCCTACTTGCCCAAGCAAGACGCCAGCGTCAGCCCCGAAGTGGTGGCCGCCTACAAACCCTTCAGCCGTGCCGGTGAAAACCTGCGTGCGGTACGCAGCCAACTCATGCTGCGCTGGTTCAATGCAGCCAGCCATCCGCGCGCGCTGGCCGTGATCAGCCCGGAGCACGGCGAGGGCCGCAGTTTTGTTGCGGCCAACTTGGCCGTGGTGTTTGCCCAGCAGGGTGAACGCACTTTGTTGATTGACGGCGACTTGCGGGCGGGGAGGCAGCTCGGGCTGTTCAAACTGAGCCCCAGCGCCGGGCTCTCGGGTTTGCTCGCTGGCCGCACAAGGCTGCACGAAGCGGCGCATGCGATTGTGGGGCTGCCCGGATTGGCTGTGTTGCCTTGCGGCGCCTTCCCGCCCAACCCACAAGAGTTGCTGGGGCGGCCAGGCTTTTCTGCCTTGCTGCACGAAGCAGCGCTGACCTACGACCTGGTCATCATCGACACCCCGCCCGCCCAGCATTTTTCAGACGCTGAAATCATCACCTCACGCGCCGGTGCGGCACTGATGGTGGCACGGCGCAACGTCAGCTCCGTCCCTCAAAGTGCGGCACTCATGGGTCGCTTGCAAGACAGCGGTGCAGCGGCGGTGGTGGGTGCGGTGTTGAATGATGCCTAGTACCCTGTCTCACATGCCACCGGTGCCGCAGATGCCAGACGCTGCGCCTTGGGTGAGTCGCTGGTTGCCCATTGCGGCAGGCCTGCTGCTGCTTTACCTGCCTACTTTGGTAGATTTGTTTCGTGGTGTGTGGGCCAACAACGACCACATGCATGGCCCCATCGTCTTGGCCATCTCGCTGTGGCTGGCGAACCGCAAATGGGCCACCATGCGCGCCGTCAGTCGCGGTCAGGCCGCCAGCGCTTGGGGCTGGCCTGTGGTGGGCACGGCGCTGTTGATGTATGCCCTGGGCCGCTCGCAAAACATTTTGATGTTCGAGGTGGGATCGGCGGTTGTCTTGCTCGCGGGTTTGCTGCTGCTGAACTTTGGTCAAGCCGCACTGAAGGCGCAGTGGTTTGCCTTGTTTTTCATGCTCTTCATGGTGCCCCTGCCCAGCATGTTGGTGGACACCTTGACCATGCCCATGAAGATGGCGGTCTCTTTCGTGGCGGAGCATTTGCTTTATTGGGCAGGCTACCCCGTGGCCCGCACCGGCGTGGTGTTGCAAGTGGGCCAGTATGTGCTCTTGGTGGCCGATGCGTGTGCAGGCTTGCACACTTTGCTCACCTTGGAGGCGCTGGCCCTGTTGTACCTCAGCCTGGTGCGGCGCGACTCGGTGTTTCGCAACGTGACCTTGGCGGTGTTGATCGTGCCTATTTCGTTCAGCGCCAATGTGATTCGCGTCATGGCCTTGACCTTGGTGACTTACCACTTTGGCGACGCGGCAGGACAAGGTTTCCTGCACGGGTTTGCGGGCATGGTGCTATTCGTTAGTGCCCTGCTCTTGGTGGTGGCGGTGGATGCGGCGTTGCAACGCCTGTCCAAATTCCGGCCCATGTCCTCCACCGCACTGCAATAAATGCCATGGGCCAACACATAGTCCTCAAAAACTGGTTGCTCTTAGCCATGATGGCTTTGTGCGCCAGTGCAGCCGCCTGGATGAGTCCCCAACACTTCACCGCCGATCAACAAAAGACCGTGAATTTGGCCGAGCTGGTGCCTCGCAGTTTTGGTGATTGGAGCGAGCTGCGCGACACCAGCCAACAAATCATCAACCCGCAATTGGCCGCCCAACTGCAAGCGGCTTACACCGAAACCCTCACCCGCAGTTATGTGAACGCCAAGGGCGAGGTCGTGATGCTGTCCATTGCTTACGGTGCCAGTCAATCGCGCGGTTTGCAGGTGCACCGGCCGGAAGTTTGTTACACCGCGCAAGGCTTTCAGGTGCAAGCCTGGGGTGACCGCATCATTCAAGCGCACAACACCTCCATTCCCCTCACGCACCTCATGACCCACTTGGGTGCGCGCCACGAGCCGGTGAGTTACTGGGTGCGCATTGGTAACCAATTCGTACTGGGTCAACTGAACCAAAGCCTGGCACGCATACGCCACGGTTTGTCCGGCCAAATTCCCGATGGCGTGCTGGTGCGCGCCTCGTCCATTTCACAAGACCCTCTAGCCGCACACCCCATGCAGCGAGAGTTTCTGAGCGCCTTGGCCAATGCGCTGTCCGCTCCGGCGCGCCGGGTATTGATCGGGAGCTGACGATGGCAGCGCTTCGTTCCCTCTCCTTCATGTGGCTGGCGTCGCTGTTCGCGGCGGGGTTCGCCTTGCTCAGTCAAATAATGATTGCGCGCTCAGTGCAACCGAACGACTACGGCCTCTATGCTGGCGCACTGACCGCCGCCGCGATCTTGGCACCGCTGGCCGGCTTGGGCGTATCGGGCTTTTTGCTGCGCGTGTTCGGTGAAGAGGGGCCTGCTGCCCAGCGCTGGATCAAGGGTTGCCTGACTGCCATGTTGTATTCGCTGTGTGCAGGCATCCTTGCTTGCGCTGCCTATACGCTTTCTCTGAGCACCGACACCACGGGACTCATCGTTGGGCTGGCACTGGCACCGTTGATTTTGTCTTTCGTCGGCGCTGAAATCGCCATCTCGCGCTACCAGGTGGAAGGCAATCATCTGGGCGTATCGATGTGGACGGTGATCCCTAACCTGCTGCGCGTGGCCGTGGCGCTGGCGGGTTGGCTTCTGAGTTGGAACATCGTCTGGATCTCCGTGGGCATCGGTCTGGTCTCCAGCGTGGTGGGCCTGTGGGCAGGCATCACCTTGCTGCGCGCACGCTGGAAAATCCAGCCCCAGGCCAGCAAGCCGAACAAAGTGCCCGTCACGCAAGCTGCCGCCAGCGCCTGGCCCTTTGGAATGAGTAATTTTGTGTTTCTGGTTTATTTCCAAAGTGGCGTGTTGATGCTGGCCAACTTGTCGTCCCACACGGCAGCCGGGGTGTTCAGTCTGGGCCTGAGCATCTTGACCGCCGTTTATCTCATCCCTACGGTGGTAGCTCAACGCTATTTAATGGTGAAGTTTCACCACTGGGCCACCCATCAACCCGCCTTTTTTCTGGCCGTCTTTCGCACCTGCAACGGTGTCGCGCTGGTCAGTGGCTTGATTGTCGCGGTGGGTGTGGCACTGCTGGCCCCCTATTTCGTTCAGCTCGCATTCGGTGCCCAGTATGACGAGGTGGGCACCGTCCTGGCCATGACCAGTTTGTGCATCCCGGCACGCTACCTGTCGTGTTTCATCGGCGTGGCTTATGGCACCTACGGCAACATGAAACCACGGCTGCACGCCCAAATGATGTTGGCGGCCGTGATGGTGCCGGTGTCCTTTGTGGCCATATCTAGCTACGGTCTGTTGGGCGCCACCATCGCCCTGGTGGCCAGCGAATGGGCAATGGCGCTGGCCTATTTGTTAGGTTGCGTGCGCCATGTTTTTGGCACGCATGCGCTGCGCGGCTGGAACCTCAACATCCGTGCGCTGCGCGTGCACCGGTAGCCTGCACATGAGCACCTGCTGTACTCGACACCTGTTGCGCTGGCTGCTGCTTTTTTGCGGCTTGCTGGCGCTGGGCACAGCCCATGCCCAGCACGAAACCAACTGGTTGAACTGGCAACAGGGCCGCGTCAAAGCAGTGAACGTGCTGCTGTCCACCACCTCGCTCGAGTTGGGTGTGCTCAAGAACAACTGGGGCGTGAATGCGGTACGGGCGCAAATCATTCTGAACGACGACATGTTGCGTGGCATCTCCGACGCTGGCCTGCCACCTTCGCATGTGGTGCATCAACAAATCAAAAACCTGCTCGACGCCGCACAGGCCCGAGGTTTGGGCGTGGTGCTGGACTTGCACCGCCCCGAAGGTGGCGCAGAAGGACATGAAGGCAAGCTGTGGACTCAAAGCCTGCTGCAAGACCGTTTGGTGATGCTGTGGAGCAACCTGGCACCGGTGTTCAAAGACCACCCTGCCCTCATCGGTTACGACCTGCTCAACGAGCCGACACCGCCCGATGACTTTCACAAAGAATTTCGCCAAATACGCGGCACACTTCAGGACTGGAACGTACTGGCCAAACGGCTGGTTGCTGAGGTTCGGGCGGTCGATTCAAAGATCCCGCTGATTGTGGAAACCACAGACTGGGCCAAGCCCTTTCGTTTTCGACAACTGGAAAAAATAGACGATCCCTACATCGTCTACAGCTTCCACATGTACCACCCGGTGGAGTTGACCCACCAAGGCATACGCCAGTTTGGCAAGATCAGCAGCCACACCTATCCAGGCACCTATGGCCATCTGGTGGTGGACAAAAGCCAGCTCGCGCAGCATATGAACGATGCGCTGGTGTTTGCCAGAACACACCGGGTTCCTATCTTTGTGGGCGAATTCGGCATCAACCATTTCGCAGCACCCGAGGATCGGGGGCGCTACATCAAGGATCTGCTTGATCTCTTCAGCGAGTTTGGCTGGTCCTGGGGCTTTCATGCCTTTCAGATTTGGGAAGGCTGGATGCCCAGCCCGTCCATGCTGGATGCGATTGTGCAGAACACTGGGTCATGAGCCTCATCGCAGCCTCCACCCATCGGCCTTTGTGGCCCCAGCCGCGCACGACCCATCAGCGCGCTGGGTTGCCCCGAGGCGCACTGCAAACCGACACCACCGGCATGGTGCTGGTGTACCTCGTGCTGGTTTCTCCTGCTCTGCTGGCTTCGGTGCTCGATCCAGCCAGCGTCATCCTGTGCGCGGCCGCCGCGCTCTTCGTTGCATTGACCTACATCGCCTGTGGTTTGGTATTGAACAGCCAGCGCGACCTCTCGGGTTATGTGTTGATCCCTTTGTGGATTTCCGCCACTCAAAACCTTTACCTGGGGGCGGTGGCCGAACAAGCTGAGGCGCTGTCCATTCAGGTTTCTTTGCTGGCCCACATTGTTTATGCCGTGGGCCTGGTCTTGGTGTTCGGCTTTGTGCTCCGGACTCAATTGCATGACACTTTGGTCAAAGTAGCAGCCCTGGTTGCACTGGCTTTGTTGTTGTTCGGTGTGGTGTCCGTGGCGTTGCTGAACGCCCCCATGGTGGCCATGGTCACCTCAGCGAGAAACATGATCACACCTGCGGTTTTCTTGTTGCTGGGCTTGTTGGCAGCGCAGCGTGTTCGTCAAGAGCACTTCATCAACATCGTGGTCGTGCTGGCCTGGTTAACGATTGGTTTTGGTTTGCTTGAATACGCACTGTCCGAATGGGTGTGGAACCTCTTCAACATTGACACGCTGTGGATTAAAAAAGGCATTCCCAATTTAGCCCACTGGGGGCTGCCGGCCAACTTCGTATCGTCCGAGCGCTTTTTTGGTGAACAAATTCGGCGCATGGCTTCGTCCTATGCCGACCCGGTGAACTTTGGCACCGTTTTGTTTTTGTTTTTCGCGCTGACCTGGTACACCAGGCGTTGGATGCTCGCGGTGTTGTGTTTGCTGGCCATTGCCATGGCCATCAGCAAAGGCGCCTTGCTGGGCCTACTCATCTTCCTCACTGTGTGGGCCTACCACTTTGGCAGCCGTTTCCTGTTCGCTTGTGGTGCCGTTGCGGCCATCGCCCTCGGCGCGGGTTTGGTGGGCTACACCTTGCTGCACTCCACACAAAGTCTGCTCACCCATGTGCATGGCCTGGTCGCCGCCATCACCAGCTTGCCCGCCCACCCCTTTGGTCGCGGATTGGGCGGTGTGGGCGTGCTGGCTGAAGGCTCGGACGACATCCGCGAAAGCGGCTTGGGACTCATCATTGGCCAGCTCGGCCTCTTGGCATTCGTATTGTTCGGTACTTTTTTCACCGCCATCATCAAACGGTTGGGTGCAGTGGTTGATCTGCGCGAGAGGGTGCTGGTAGCCGCGCTTTTCTACGCCATCTTCTTCAACATTGCCTTCAACGAAGTAGCCCTCAGCCCCAACTCCTGCGCAGGGTATTTTTTGCTGATGGGCATGGTGCTGGGGCGCACCCAGTCCAACACACAGCACCGAACCAACTCGGGTCAAACCCATTGGAGTCCACGACCATGATCAGTGTGATTGAGCCCGTGGGCGGCCATGGCGGCATGAACTACTACGACCTGGGTCTGTGCAGCGGTGCCCAACAAGCCGGTGCGAAGGTCACGCTGTACACCTGCGACAAGAATCCGCCGCAACCCGCGCCCGGCTCATTCAAAGTGCTGCCGGTGTTTCGTCGCATTTACGGTAGCGACCCGGCTTGGCGACGTGGTCTGCGATATGTGTGGGGTCTGTTGCGTGCTTTGGTCGGCGGTCGCCTGAAGGGTGCGACTGTTGTTCATTTTCATTTCTTCCATGTCGGTGGGCTGGAGTTTCTGAGTGTGGTGTTGTCGCGTTTGCTGGCCTACAAGGTCGTGGTGACCGCGCACGATGTCGAAGCGTTCAAAGAGGGGTTGTCCATTCAGTGGCTGGTGGGTAGCACGTATGCAATGGTGCATGAGGTGATTGCACACAACCGCAGCTCGGGCCGCGAAGTCTCTGAAAAACTCAAAGTGAAGCCCGAGCGCGTGCACACCATTCCCCACGGCAACTATTTGGAGTTTGTGGGCCGTGTACCCAGCCGTGAAGAAGCACGGCGTAGCCTGGGTTGGTTGCCCAGCGAAACCGGCCCTGTGGTTCTTTTTTTCGGGCAGATCAAAGAGGTCAAAGGGCTGGATCTGTTGATTCAAGCCTTCGCAGCGGTACGACAACACCACCCCAGCGCCACTTTGGTGATTGCGGGGCGTGTTTGGAAAGATGACTTCTCGCGTTATGCGTCTTTGATTGAGCAGCTTGCGCTGACCGCCTCGGTCAGGCTCCACATTCGCTACATCCGCGACGACGAAGTGGCCCACTTCTACGCCGCTGCCGACGTGGTGGTGCTGCCCTATCGGCGCATTTACCAAAGCGGCGTCTTGCTCATGGCCATGAGTTATGGCGTGCCTGTGATCGCTTCCGACCTGGACGCGATGAAAGATGTGGTCTGCGACGGCGTGAACGGCTTTTTGTTCAAAAACGGTGACGCACCTGACCTCGCGCGAGTCATCAACCAAGCACTGAGTGACAGCAACGCCCGTTCTCAAGTCGCCGCCCAAGCCCTGCACACCATGAAAACCGACTTTGACTGGCTGAAGATTGGTCAGCAGTTGGTCGAGGTTTACAACAAGCCCTAGCTTCCATGAAAAAAATTCTGCGAATTCTTGGCACACGCGGTGTCCCCGCCGCCCACGGTGGTTTTGAAACCTTTGCCGAATACCTCTCGCTGTATTTGGTGGCGCGCGGTTGGCGCGTCATCGTCTATTGCCAACAAGACGGCAGCGGCCCCGTGTTTGAGGACGTGTGGCACGGCGTAGAGCGGGTGCATATTCCAATTGCTCACGGTGGCCCCAAAGGCACCATCGCATTCGATTGGCACGCCACCACCCACGCCGCACGCCACCGCGACCTGTGCCTCACCCTGGGATACAACACCGCCGTCTTCTGCGCTTTGCTGCGGCTCAAAGGCATTCCCAATGTCATCAACATGGACGGCATTGAGTGGTCACGCGCCAAATGGGGCCCGGTGGCCAAACTGTGGTTTTGGCTGAATGATTGGGCAGGTTGCTGGCTGGGCAACCATTTGGTGGCCGACCACCCGCAAATCAAAACCCACCTCAGCTCCCGCGTGCGCGCGGAAAAAATCACCACCATTCCTTATGGAGCCGATGCGGTCACATTGGCCCCCACCTCACTGCTCGAACCCTGGGGACTCGTGCCGGGCAAGTTTCTCACCGTCATTGCCCGGCCCGAGCCCGAAAATTCCTTGCTGGAGATCGTGCAAGGGTTCTCAAAAAAGCCACGCGGGGTTCAATTGGTGGTGCTCGGAAACTACACCCAGAACAACGCCTACCACCGCGCCGTGATCGACGCCGCCAGCGAGGAAGTGCGATTCGTTGGTGCCATTTACGACAAGGCCGTGGTGCAGGCCCTGCGTTTTCATTCGCTGGCCTATGTGCATGGCCACCAAGTGGGGGGCACCAACCCTTCGCTGGTTGAAGCCTTGGGGGCGGGCAATGCCGTGCTGGCCCATGACAACCGCTTCAACCGCTGGGTGGCTGGCGATGCTGCGCTTTACTTCCAAGGGGCCTTGGAATTTGATGCACGTTTGGACACCTTGATTGGTGACCACGACACCTTGGGCCACATGCGCGGCACGGCCAGCAGCCGTTTTCACCACCACTTCACTTGGCCCCACGTGCTCAGTCAGTACGAGGCCATGCTGACCGGCCACACCGGCGAATCCCAAGCAACGCAAGCGCCATCGCTCACCCCCAATCCATAGTCCATCCACCAGGAGCAAACCATGAAGGCCAACCCCAGCGCGCAAAGCGTGGCTGCACTCCAGAGTGCCAGCCAGACGGTATTGGCCCAACAACCCTCTGAGGCCTTAGAAAAATACCAGTTCTTTCACCTGGGCCGCCTGGCGCTGGACTACGAGTGGCTCTGCCGCAGTCACGCGCAAGGTGCCAGAACCTTGGAAATTGGCGGTTACCCCTTCTTTCTGACGCTGGCACTCAAACAAAAAGGGTTTCAGATCACCACGGTCGACAAACCCACCGACATTTCAAACAAACTCTCGAGCAGCCTGGGCTTGGAAGTCGTGGGCTGTGACATTGAAAAAGACAAACTGCCCTTTCCCGACAACAGCTTCGACGTGATATTGCTCAATGAGGTGTTCGAGCACTTGCGCATCGACCTCATCTTCACCATGAACGAGGTTCACCGCGTGCTCAAGCCCGGCGGCCAACTGTGGTTGTCCACACCCAACTTGAAGTCGCTCAAAGGCATCATCAACTTTCATGTCAAATCGGAGGCCTGGTCGGTGGTGGGGGAAGGGCTGTATGCCCAGTACAAGTCCCTCCATGAACAAGGTTTCATGGGCCATGTGCGGGAATACACCAGCAAGGAAGTCACCGGCTTTTTGTCCCACATTGGCTTCAAACCCGGCCAAGTGATTTACCGCGGCCGTTACAACAATGCGCCTGCCAGGGTAGTAGCGGGGGCGTTTCCCTCGCTAAAGCCTTACTTTTCGGTGGTGGCGTCCAAATAAGGCATGTTCTAAATGCCCTCTCAAGCTGCGGCGGCTTCGGTCGATATCACCGGGAGACTCCCAGGAATCGATCCCCACCATGTCCAGCGCCGCCGCCTCCAAAGCTTTGCCTGCAGCCGCTTTGCCCGCCGCTTTCACCAAGCAAAAGAAGGCGCCGCCCGCAGCCCCATCGAATTTGCCCAATGGCGGGCGACTGATTTACCCCGACGTTCAAGACTGTCGCGCCCTCATCATTGACGGCAATCCGACCTCACGCAGCATATTGGCTGCCATGTTGCGTGACATGGGCGTGGGCCATTTGGTACAGGTCAGCCGCATCACCGATGCCCGCAAGTCCCTGGAAAACCGCACCTTCGACATCGTGCTGTGCGACTACCACTTCGAGAGCTCACCCATCTCTGGACAAGATCTGCTGGACGACCTGCGCCGCTCACAGTTGCTGCCCTACTCCACTGTGTTTGTCATGGTAACGGGCGAAGCCTCCTACGCCAAAGTGGCCGAAGCGGCCGAAGCGGCGCTGGACAGCTATTTGCTCAAGCCCCACACCTCGCAGTCGCTGGAGCAGCGCTTGATGCAAGCACGGCATCGCAAAACCGTGTTGCGTACGATTTTTGAAGCCATTGAACGCGGTGAATTTGATGTTGCTGCCGAAGAATGCCTATCGCGTTTCAGCAGGCGCGGCGAGTACTGGCTTTATGCCGCACGTATCGGGGCCGAGCTCTACATTCGCTTGGGCAACCATCAGGCCGCCAAAAAACTCTACGAAGCAGTGGCCGCCACCAATTCCCTGCCTTGGGCCCGCTTGGGCGTGGCCCGCGCTGAACTGGAAAGCGGCCAACTGCCCCAAGCCAAACGAACCTTGGAAACCCTCATCAGCAGCGAGCCCGGTTATGCCGACGCCTACGATGTGATGGGCCGCGTGCAAGTCGAGGCGGGTGATTTGCAAGGCGCGCTGGAAACCTTCCGCAACGCCACCACCAGCACACCCCACAGCATCAGCCGTTTGCAGAAAAACGGCTTCTTGGCGTTTTACATGGGTGAAACCGAAGAGGCCTTGGAAATGCTGGAGCGCTGTGTGCGCATTGGCATCAGCTCCAAAATGTTCGACTGCCAAACCCTGGTGTTCCTGGCCCTGGTTTACTTCGACAAAAAAGAGGCCAAAGCCTTTGCACGCACCTTTGACAACTTGCTGGCCGTGCGTGAGCGTGACCCTGAGAACGGCCGCATTCTGCGCATGGTGCAGGCCCTGGAAGTGTTCAAAGCCTTGAACGAACGCCAAGTGGGCGAGTGCGTGAGCAAAGTCAAACGTCTGGCCGCAATGCTGCGCGACGAAGAATTCGACTTTGAAGCCGCCACCAATGTGCTGGCGGTGCTTTCGCGCCTGCGCACCACCGAAATTCAACTCGAAGACAGCGAAACGTGGATACGTACCATGGCGCTGCGCTTCTGTGTGTCCAAAACCGCCACCGAAATGTTGGCCAAGTCACTGCAAGGTTATGAGCCCTACGAGTCCATCGTGCGCGACGGACAAACCGAGATCAGCACCATGGCCGAAAAAGCCATGACCCACAGCGTGACCGGTTCACCCGAAGCAGCCGTGAAAGCGCTGATGGTCAAAGGTGCCGAAACGCTGAATGCCAAACTCATCGAACTGGCAGGCTTGGTGCTGAACCGCCACGCCACCAAAATTGAGGACTGCACCAACCTCTCAGCCATGATCAACGGCTTGAAGCTCAAGTACTGCACCAAGGGCGCACAAGCCAGTTTGGGGCAGTCCACAGGGCGCTCGGCGGGCGGGTTGAACTTGCGCAGTTAAAACGACCCAAGAGGCTGCGCTGCGGCAATATGTCTCATGAACAGCCGGTGTGGCACCGGGGCCTGTGCCCGTTGCGCTTACATTGAGTCACCTCAAACCCATTGCAACGCAGCACCATGAAAACCCTTGTTGCCACGCTGGCGTGCGCCTTTTTTTCCACCCTGGTCAGTGCTCAATCGGGCACTACCTACCCCGTTGCACACACACGCACACGGGATGTGAACATGGTGGTGGTCAAAGTGGCATCAAGTTTTTTCAACGCTGATCTGTCCACCCAGGAACGTTGGTACACCGACATTCAATCCTGCGTGCGCCGAGTCAATATGGCGGGCACCGTCGTCGTCGTGGCCACAGCACCCAATGGCGGCTTGCGTTTCTATGGCCCCAAAACCTGGCACGACTACCTGCGCAGCATCGACATGGCCTGGGTGAATGCGCGCTTGAACAAACAAATGACCTGTCATTTCTAGAAATGACCGCACCAAGCACTTCCATGCGGCCTGCGCAAACCCCGCGGCACAGCACCTGGGGTGGCTGTGTGCTACTTGCTGCTGCGCTGATCGCGATTCCCGCCACAACCCAAGCCCAAGCCGATACAGCGCAGGCACGTCAGGTGTTTGCCCAGATCAACCAACAGTTGCCACAGCTTCAGCGCATCACCTTCAGCGCCAAACGCCCAGCCACCAACTACCCCGCGCAAGGCAAAGCCTGGGTGGATGCGGGCGTGGTGAAAAAAATCGAGATCATTGAACGTGACGACAGTGGTGATGCCGTGAGCGAGTTTTATTACAGCGGTGACTCACTCATTTTCGTTTTTGAGGCCGTCCAAGGATTTGCAAACGCGGGCCAAAGCAGCAAACAAATCACCGTCAGCGAAGAACGTTTTTACTACCGCGACGGCCAACTCTTCAAATGGCTCAGTGGCCTGGGCAACAACAAAACCGACAACACGCCCGGCAGCCCTGATTTCTCCGAAGCTGGCAGGTCTCGGCTGGCCGCATCAAACGCATTCCGGTCTGCCGCACAAAAGGTCTGGGCCGCCCAATCGCCCGCCAAGTAACCGACGTTGAAGGACACTGCTTTGCCTCGCTTTTCCATTTCCGCACGGCTCAACGAGATAGCGCTACGACTGGTAACGGCCACACTCAGCCTCACCTGGATGGCTGCGTCACTGGCACAAACCGTGGCCCCACCCGCCACCGTGAAAGTCGGAAACTTCAACAAACGCGCAGTGGGCACGGTGACAGGCATCAACCCAGGTGATGTAGCCTGTTACCTCAGTCTGAAAGACGATCAAGGTCAGACCTTTGAAGAATTGGCTGACTTTGCCCTGTGCGAAAAGCCGAAGGCCTACCTGGGCAAGCGAGTAGGCTTGACCTACACACTGGGGAGCGTGATGGCCGAGTCCTGCCAGGGCGACACATCGTGCAAAAAGACACGGCCCGTGGCCTTGGTGAAATCGCTTGCTGTGTTGGATAACAAAAGCGCCGCAGGCGACCAAACTCCGAACGCTGCAACCGGTGGTCAGACCTCTTTTTGCACCACACAAGAAAGCATCGTTTTTTCTTGTCGAACCGGAGCCAAGATGGTGTCCATCTGCGCATCCAAAACCGCCTCTGCACACCAAACTTTTTTGCAATACCGCTTCGGCAAACCCGATTCACGTGAAGCGCTTGAACTGATGCTGCCCGAGACCCCCACCACCGCCAACAAAGCCGCGACGGGCCAAACCATTCCGTT
Organism: Burkholderiales bacterium; assembly: GCA_046094425.1. Taxonomy (GTDB): domain Bacteria; phylum Pseudomonadota; class Gammaproteobacteria; order Burkholderiales; family Burkholderiaceae_C; genus JANPCX01. The sequence goes on from JBJTHI010000228.1 coordinate 13,143, forward strand.
TGCAGGCGGGGGTGGCAGTTGGCTGCGATTCAAAAAAGGCCCTTATGCCTATGTGGCCTACAGCGGGATCGGCCAATGGGGCCCCAAAGGCGAAACCCGCGAGAAAAACGGCATCGTTGTAGAGCGCGATGGCAAGCGCTTGGCCACTCTGAAGTGCACCGAAGCAGTCCAAAGCCAACTTGGCCCCGACTGGTTCGAGAAGCTGAACATCAAGACCCAAGCAGACGAGGACTTTTTGTTCCCGGACTAGGGGCAACCATCGAAGACCGTGTTGTCCAGCGGTCATCGAAAGGACTCGGTAACCGTCAGGCGCTGAAAGTCGCGCGCCCACGAAAAAGCCGGTAAGCCCTTGTTGTGCAAGGAGTTACCGGCCATTGTGTTTGGTAGGCGCGAATGGACTCGAACCATCGACCCCCACCATGTCAAGGTGGTGCTCTAACCAGCTGAGCTACGCGCCTGGGAAGCCCGTGACTATAGCAGATTGAGGACTGCTTTTGTCTGCGCTCGCCACCCTGGTGGTCTGACCCGTGCGTCTCCTGGTTCAGCACTGTCGCCGCGTTTGGCGCGCAAGGTTCGGCATCCAAGAAGCCGCGTCTTGACCGGCAGCCCAGGCGCGAAGTTGCTTTCATCCTTGCGTCACACAAGCTGCGCAGACTCCTGGCACGTCAACGATTGAATTGGCGTTGTCGCTTTGATTGCCAGCAGGGCAGGCGACAACGCCACGCGAGACACCAACTGGTGTGGTGTCGCGCAGATTTTCAAGCGCGGCGTGGTTGGGATCAATCAAACAAATAAGGCAGACATCATGAACAAAACATCCATTGTCGTTTTTGCTGCACTCTTGTGCGGCCTACCAATGGCGCACGCGCAGAGCGAATTTCCGGCCACGCTCGCAGGCCACGCCCTGATTCCTGCGCAAACCTATTTACCCACGCCCAAAGATGCCCCGGTTGATCTGCAAGTCAGCGGCAAATTCACCACAGGCTCACGGGTGCAAGCGTTGGGGTCGGTGGAAGGCCGCTCGGCTAACCGACCAACCGGCGTGTTCCTGCCCTTGCGTGGCCAGCCCGTTCAGGGCCATTCGGGCATCAAACGCATGTCCGATGGCAGCTACTGGGTGCTCACGGACAACGGCTTTGGCTCCAAGGCGAATTCGCCAGACACCATGCTGTATTTGAACCGCTACACCATTGACTGGAAAAGCGGTGGACTCAAGCGCCTGCAAACAATTTTTCTGCACGACCCCGACAAAAAAGTTCCTTTCCGCATCGTGCACGAAGGCACGCCCAAACGTTACCTCACGGGTTCAGACTTCGACACTGAGAGCTTCCAACTCGCAGGCGGATTTCTATGGATAGGCGACGAACTCGGCCCCTGGCTGATCAAGGCCGACATGAAGGGCAAAGTGTTGGCTGTGTTTGAAACATTGGTCGACGGCAAACCCGTGCGCTCGCCCGACCACCCGGCCATCACCACTCCTGCTGCACCCAATGCCGTGCTCGACTTCACCGTGCGCCGTTCGCGTGGGTTTGAAGGCATGGCTGCATCGAAAGATGGCAGCAAACTTTATGCGCTGTTGGAAGGTGCCCTGTGGGACGCGACCACCAAAGAAACCGAAAAACTCGATGGCCGCGAGTACCTGCGTATTCTCGAGTTTGATGTGGCCACCGAGCGCTGGACTGGCCGCCAGTGGAAATACGTTTTGGAGGCCAACGGCCTGGCCATTGGTGACTTCAACATGATTGATCCTATTTTCCTCAGTTACCCGGTAGCGACCGTCTCCGGGAGGTTGGTGTTGGGGACAAAGGCGAGGATTCTTTCTGCGATATAACGTGCCAACGCAAACCAACGTTGGTGTCCCGTCAACTGCGGCGCAGCGCTT
>JBJTHI010000229.1:0-11124 GCA_046094425.1 Burkholderiales bacterium
ACCTCGCCGAAGCACAGTACAGGTTCAATCGCCGCTTCAATCTCAGCTCCATCTTGCCCCGCCTCTTGCGGGCCGCTTGCCTCACTACCCCTCGCAACGCCAGGTTCATTCGTGCAGCTGAGGTTTGTCGCTAATCAGGTACATTTTTGATAGACACAGGTGCAAGTTGTTCGTGGATAGATGAAATGCACATGCGCTCCCTCGGGCTTGAGCCTCGCAGTTGGGAGGAAGTGCACACTGTTCAAAGCAAAGGCATTCCCATCGATTTCGCAGCCTACGAAGTGAGCTTGGTGCTGGGTGGACTTGCAACAGTCAACTCACGGCGATTTGAATTGCTCATTGGCGGGCAATCTTTTATCAACCAGCCCTTCGATGGTTTGTTGGGTCGAGACATTCTCAATCAATGCCGCTTGGGATGGCACGGGCCAGGCCGCAATCTGCGCTTTGAATACGACTGATCGCCAGCTCAATCCTCCAACTCCGCCTTGGCCATTTCCACATCCAAACACTCGGCGGCGTCCAGAGGCTCGCTGGCGGCGGCTTTTTCGTAGAGTGCCGTGGCTTCTTTCATTTTCTTCTCGCCTTCCAGCATCACCAGCCCATTGGCGTATTCCACCATGGTGATGGCCGAGCTGGGGTTGAGCTTGAGCGCGGTTTTGAACATGGACATGCCCGTGTCTTTGCTCGCGCCTTGGGTGCGGCCTAAGAGTGAGCCCACCTTGTCGATCACTTCCGCGTGGAACGCGCCCAGCGCCACATGGGCATCAGCGTGCTCTGGCGAGAGTTGGATGGTGGCCTCCAGTGCATTTTTGATTTTGCCCCCCAGGCCTTGTGTCAACGCTTTGGCCACGCTGATGCCTTGGCTGTAGCGGCCCAAAGCGCAGGCCAAGAAGTAGTGGGCATTGGGGTTGCCGGGCTCGGCGGCTATTTGTGCTTCAGCCCGGGCTGCTACTTCTTGAAAAAGGGCGAGTTTGTTCTTCTCACTTTTCTCCAAGTAGTTCGCGTAAATCACCTGGGCTTTGTTGGCCAAGGTGATGCCCGCGCCGCCCAGCTTCAACCCGGCTTCGGTGGCCATCTGAAACTCGCCTGCATGGAAAAGTGCCCAAGCCGCGAGCAAGGCCTCGTCTTTGGGCAAGGGCTCGGCATCACCGGTGTGCAGCCGAGCCCATTTTTTCTTCAGGGTGGCTGTGTCGTACACAAAGGCAGCGTTGTCGTAGGGGAAAGCGATCCACTTGGCCATGGTGTTGTCTCCGGTGAGTTCAGGTGTTTGAATAATTGCTGGCAAGTTGCGCCAGATGTTGGCGCTGCTGCGCGTTGAGATAAGGACTGAGCAAACTCAGCACATGGAAAGCACCGCGCAGCATGGCGGCGGAGGCATTTTCTGCTTCCAGCGCACGGCGCGGGTCACGCACATACTCAAAACTCAGCCAGTAGGTGAGCACCACCACCATGGCGGTGGCCACCGCGTTGCGGTCTTCGGGTTCGCTTTGCAGGCCGCCGCCTGCCTTCAAGCCGCCGAGCAACTCGCGCACCGCAGTTGATTTGTTCTTGAGCACAAACTGAAAATGGGTTTCCAAGCGGCGGTTTTTGCTCAGCAAGTCGTTCAGGTCCCGGTACAAAAAGCGGTACTGCCAAATCAGCTCGAACAACATGTGAAAGAACAGCCAAGCATCCTCCACATGGCGCACCCCGCCCGAGGCTTGCAGCAACTCGGTAAGCCTGGTCTCGTAGCGGTCGAACAAAGTGTTGATGAGCTCGTCTTTGGCCGGGTAGTGGTAGTACAAATTGCCCGGGCTGATCCCGAGCTCGGCCGAGATCAAGGTGGTGGACACATTGGGTTCGCCAAAACGATTGAAGAGGTCCAGCGTGACCTCCAAAATGCGTTCGGCGGTGCGGCGGGGTTTTTTCGCTGATTTGGTAGATGAGGCAGGCATGAGTGAGACGCTAGCACCAACTGAACGTTTGGCCTATCCAGGTTGACCACGGTTTCACATGGCCACGTAACGCCCCGGTTTGTGGTTGACGGCCAGTGTGAGGTTCAGCACCACAGCCCCCACCAAGGAATAAACGAGTTGCATGGGCGTGACGGAAAAACAAGCCGCCAGCACAATGCCGCAATCCACCGCCATTTGCACCTGGCCTGCACGCCAACCACGCCGCTGCTGCAACCACAGGGCCACAATGCCCACGCCGCCCAGGCTGGCTTGGTGACGAAACAACATCAAAAAGCCCGCGCCGATGAGCAAGCCGCCCATTACCGCTGCATACAGTGGGTGGAGTTGATCAATGTGCAACACCCTGGGCAAGCCTTCCGTGAAACCAGCGAGCAAAGCCACAGCCATGAAGGTTTTGAACGTGAAGGCGCGCCCCATGGCGAACCAGGCCAAGCCATAAAACGGCAGGTTGATGAAGAAAAAAAGCAGACCCAAACCTGCTCCCGTGGCGTAATGCACCAAGAACGCCAAACCCGCCGTGCCGCCGGTGAGCAAGCCCGTTTGTTTGTACAGCGTGATGCCCAAGGAGATGAACAGGGTGGCCGTGAGCAGGGCCTGGGCATCTTCAAGCAGGGTGTGGCGGTTGTTGGTGCCAGACATTGAAATCCTGTCGTTTAAACGTGGCTTGGCGTTAGGTCGCGCTGGGTGACTCACGACGCCAAGCGTTGAGCACAGACGTGATGAACGGGGTCTTTGCTTCGGTGTACGCCTCGCGGTCTAGAGGATGGCGGGCGGCAAGGTCTTGCTTCAGCATTCCGTACTGCTGCGCCAAGGAGAAGTTGTTGCGCAGGGCATCTCGAAAGGCCAGGCGCTCTTGCCAGAGTGCACTACCCCAAGGAATGAGGTGCAAGTGATGCGTGCGTGCCGCTGGCGAGGGCTTGCAAAACCAGTGCATCTGTTCTGGCTTGTAGGGGTAGTGGCAGTAGCCGACTGATTGGGCTGCCGCGATGGCCGCTCTTGACGATGCCAGGTCGTGAACGGGTGCCATGATGTCGATGATGGGCTTGGCCGACAAACCCACCACTGCGGTGCTTCCAACATGCTCCATATCGGCAACCAGCCAGGGTTCGAGTGCTGCTCGCAGAATCAACACCTCGGAGGCGAAAAGCGCTGGCCATGCTGCCGAGTAGGGCACCACGGCGATGGGTTGGTCTTCTGAGTTTGAAATGTTCAAGGTGCTCGCCTGCGCTTGGATGGAAGGCTTAGACCGCGCTGGGCCGACGCCCCAACAGCACTGGCTGAAAGAGTACGTCGTCTCGCCGCTCCACGCCAAAAAAGCCAGCTTGCGCAAGGAGCGACAGCAGGTGTTCGATGGAGACGGCGTAGTAGCGACTCTTCAGCATTTGGGTTTCACATCTGCCATCGGGTGACTCCGACGTGAGGTAGACGCGCAGGTCGTATTGATCACCGTCCCACTCCCAGACCTGCACCGCAAGGAACCGGCTCCCTCCTTCGTAGCGCAAACCGTAGGGCCGAACGTCCGGGTTGATGCGCTCGATGGCCGCATAGTCTCGTACCGAAAAAACAGCAACCCCACCAGGCCGAAGGCATCGGTAACAACTTTGAAAAGCCTGAAGAATCTCAGCGTCCGACAACAAGTGCGGGAGGCTGTTGTCGCAGGCAATCACCGCTGCCATGGACTCGGACGCGGTGTGGTTAAGCGTTCGCAGGTCGTCGACATGTGCACTGACCGCAAAGGCATGGCGCGATAGCTCTGCCTTGAGCCGTTCAATGGCTCCCGCTGAAATGTCGGAGGCGGTTAGTCGATAGCCATGCTTGAGTAGGCCCAGGGTTTGTGTTCCGATGCCGCTGGCTGCATCAAGCACCGACTCGCCGGGATTGACTCCCTTTTCTTGAAGCAGTCGGGCAAGCGCTTCACCCTGCTTGGCGACAGCGCTTTCCCAATCACCGTAAAGCAGGTGGTAACAGGGAGCAAGTTGGTCGTAGAAGGCAGCGGTCATGGTCTCGGAAGCGCGCGTGCGACCTAACGCCCATTCAGTGGATACGCCGGATCATTGAACCCCGGCGTAGACGGGTGCCCCGGGCTCACTAGCCGGTTGATCAAGGCCTCGTCCTCTTCGGTCATCACGCACTCCAGTGCGCCACCATAGTCCACCCACTGCGCCAAGGTGCGCGGCCCCGCAATCACGCTGCTCACACCTTTGTGAGCCAGCACCCAAGCAGTGGCGAAGTGGGTGAGGGCGCGGCCTGTGCGCTGGCAGTGTTCTTGCAGCACCTGTGCAATCAACAAGGAGTCGTTTCGGAACTCGGTTTCCATCATGCGTTTGTCGCCCCGGCCTGCGCGGGTGTGGCTGGCGGGGGCTTCGCCTGGTACGTATTTGCCGGAGAGCACACCACGCGCAATTGGGCTGTAGGGCACCAAGCCCAAACCGTGGTGCATGCAAGCGGGCAATACCTCGGCCTCGGGTTGGCGGTTGAGCAAGTTGTAGTAAGGCTGGCAAACCACGGGGCCGGGCATGTTCAAGGCCCGGGCCATGTGCACCATCTCGGCAATGCGCCAGCCGCGAAAGTTGGAAACACCCCAGTAACGGATCTTGCCTGCACGCAACAAAGCCTCGATAGCGCGCAGGGGCTCTTCCAAGTCCATGCCGTTGTAATCGCGGTGCAGGTAATAAATATCAATGTGGTCGGTATGCAGGCGCAGCAAGCTGGCTTCGCATTCGCGTTGCACCCAGGCGCGTGAATACATGGACTCATTCGGGCGCCCCGACATTTTGTTGCCCACCTTGGTGGCCAGCACCCAGTCGTGGCGTGTGCCTTGCAGCAACTCGCCCACCATGGCCTCCGATGCACCCAGCGAATACACATCGGCGGTGTCGATGAAGTTCACGCCCATGCCGCGCGCATGGGCCACGATGTCGCGGGCGTCTTCCAGCGGGGTTTGGTCGCCAAACATCATGGTGCCCAAACACAAAGACGACACTTGCAGCGGACTTTTCCCCAGAGAGCGGTAAATCATCAAATCTCCAATGAGTGAAGTGCAAGCCCGACAAAACCATGTTGGCAGCAGGCCAACCCTTGAAGTTCAATTGGGCGGGGTCAAATAAGCGGCAACGCAGCCCTGAAAGCTTATCTTGGAAATTACTTTGTTATGGATCTTGTGTGCCGCCTTGATTTTGGTGGGTTTGGCAGGCACGGTGCTGCCCGTCTTGCCCGGCACGATTTTGGTTTGGGGCGGCATTGTGCTGGGCGCTTGGATAGACGACTTCACCCGCGTAGGTACGACCACCCTGGTGGTGGTGAGCGTGCTCGCGGTATTGGCCTGGGGTCTGGACTATGTGGCCGGGCTCTTGGGGGCCAAAAAAGCCGGGGCCAGCAAACAAGCGCTGATGGGCGCGGCGGTGGGCACGGTGCTGGGCCTGTTCATGGGGCTGGTCGGTGTGCTCTTCATGCCCTTGGTGGGTGCAGCGGTGGGCGAGTACCTGGCGCAAAAGGATCAAACACGGGCCGTGAAAGTGGGCGTTTTCACTTGGGTCGGCATCATGGTGGGTCTGATCGCCAAGGTGGTGCTGGCCTTCGTCATGGTGGGCATTTTTGTGGCGGCTTTGCTCATATGACCCTATTGATCCGGCCCGATCAAGTTTTAACCGTTCGCCCTGAGCCCGTCGAAGGGCAGCGCCTACAACCTGGGTTTCGACAAGCTCAACCCGAACGGAATTGAGTCTTCATGGGGCCGGGCATAGGGTGACAGTTTTTCCCGCGCGTTTGAATTCACTTCTCAACCTCACCTCGTAGAAAGAAACACACCACCATGAGTGCTCAATCCATGCTCGAACAGTTGTTGAAGTCCGGCTTGTCCATGATGGACAACCAACAAGGTGGCGCAGTGCGCCCGGCTTCGCCCGTGGGCCAAAGTGGCAAGTCTGGCGAGGCGGGCTGGGGCAAGTTTGGTGCGGGCGCGGCGGCAGGAGGTGTGCTGGGCTTGTTGCTCGGCAGCAAACGGGGTCGCAGCATGGGCGGCACGGCGCTCAAGTACGGCAGCATCGCGGCTTTGGGTGCGGTGGCATTCAAGGCTTACAGCCACTGGCAAGAGCAGCAGCAGCGGCAACAGGCACAGCAAGCACCGCAAGCCGCGCCTGCCACTCCAACCAACCCATCTTTGTTGACTGCACCTGCGGATGAAGACATCAGCCGCGCCTTGCTCAAAGCCATGATCGCTGCGGCCAAGTCGGATGGCCACTTGGACGAACGCGAGCAAAGCCTGATCCATGCCGAGTTAGACCGCCAACAAGCCAGCGAGCAAGACAGGCGTTGGATGCAAGAAGAGTTGCGCCGCCCCCTAGACCCTGCCGAAGTAGCACGTGCCGCCACCACTCCAGAGTTGGCTGCTGAGATGTATTTGGCCAGCCTCTTGATGGCCGACGACACCAGCTTCATGGAGCGCGCCTACCTGGACGAATTGGCTCGCCAGTTGAAACTGGCCCCTGGACTCAAAGCCGAGTTGGAGTCCCAGGCTCGGGCGGCTTGACAGGCGTGTTCATGGCGGCCAGCGGGACGACGGCCTTGGGCAGGTGCTGCGCTGAGGTGACCCCCATCGACACATAAATGCTGGTCAACCCGTCCACGCCCAAGGGCGCGGGCGTGACCCAGGCTTGCGGTACATAAAGCAGACCGCCGCCCACGGGTACCGGCGCGGTGGGAACCACCACGCCCAAATAGGGCTCACCACCGACCAGCACGGGTTCGGCGGTGGAGAGCAGCCCCAGCACCGCCACGTTGCCCGGGCCGCCAAACTGCAACCACACCGGTCGCATCGAGGCCAGGCCGTCGGCGTCGCGCTGCGAGAGCAAGTCCACCAGCTTGCGAACGATGTCATACACATGGCGCACCACGGGAATGCGTTGCATCACACCATCCATGGTGCGATGAACCACGCCACGCAAACGGGTTTGAACCAGCAGGCCCAACACAAAGATGCACAGCAGCAAGATGCCCACGCCAATCAGATAGCCCACAATTTCCGACCCTTGGCCCAAACCGGCGCGTGCCAGCCAGCCCCCCACCAAGCTGCTGGGCCCCACCCAACCGTAGAGCAAACGCACGCCCCAGACAAAAATAAACACCGTGGCCGCCAGCGGCAAAGCGGTGAGCAATCCAGTGAGGAAGATGCGTGACAAATGGCGGGTGGTGGTGTGCATGGCGTGGTCAGCGTTCAAGGGCGGCGCAAGTAAACCAAGAAGCCCATGATGGGCTTGCGCTGGTCTTCGCGTATGGGCTCGCGGCGCAGCAGCAGCACCTCAAACCCGTGCTCACTGGCCAAAGCACGCAAGTAGCGTTCGCTGTGGGCATAACGCAAGCTGGTGAGAAGCTCAAAGTTTTGTGTTTCGTCACTTGCTGCTTCGGCAGAAAAACAAAACACGCCACCCGCTTTCATAGCGGCACGGGTGGCTGCGAACGTGGGCGCCAGGTTGCCAATGTAGACAAACACATCGGTGGCCATGACCAGGTCATGGCGATGGGGAGTGGCTTGCACGCTGTTTTCCAGGTAGGCCACGATGTCGCCCTGGGCCAGCTCATCGTAAATGCCCAGCAAAGCCGCTTTGTCCAGCATTTGCTGAGACAAATCCACGCCCACCAAGTGCTGGGTGTGGGGGTGGATCAAACCACCACACAAACCCGTGCCGCAGCCCAAATCCAAGGTGGATTTGAAAGGCCCTTTGGCGACGCTGTGCAAATGCTGGTTGAGCAGCACATGGGTTTTGTAGCCCAGCACATTCACCAGGTGGCTGTCGAACTCTTCGGCATAGCCGTCGAAAAGCGCTTGCACATAGTGTTGCGGTGCCCTACTGGGTGGATTACTGGGTGCCGATTTCGCTGGGTCGTCGTCAGTGACCGAGGCCAAGTAATAGCGAATCAATTCGGTATCGGCCCCGTTGGTGATGGCTTGGCGAAATGCATGCGCTGCTTCTTGGCGGCGACCGCCTTCACGCAACAAACTCCCCAGATTGATCCATGCGGTGGTGAGTGTTGAATCCAGCGCCACCGCACGTTGGTAGGACTGCAAGGCCTCTGCATGCCGATCCAAACCCTGCAAGGTTTGCGCTTGCCGCGACCAAAATTCGCCGACCTGGTTGTTCAAGGCCAGCAGTTGGTTGAACGTGGGCAAGGCTTCTTGCATTCGACCGAGCACGCCCAAGGCCGTGGCGCGGTGCAAGAGTGCGTCTTGGTTGTTGGCTTCTTGCGCCAAGATATCGCCCGTCACCACCAGTGCGTCTTGCGGCTTGTCCAACGCCAGCAAGGTCGCGGCCAAATTCACCAGGGTGGAAATGCGCCCGGGCACATACTCAAGCGAAGCCCGAAACCGCTGCTCGGCCAGCGCAAACTCCCTGGCCTCGAAATGCGCGAGGCCGGCCAGAAAGTGGTTTTTGGCTTGTTCAAAGGCGAGGTCGGCGGGTGGCATGGCGGATGTCGTTGATGGCTGAAACGGGAGCGCGCAAATTATCGCCGTGCCTTGCGGCGGACCAAGCTGGTGCGACGCGTCACAAAATGGGCTTCTCTGCGCGCAGCGTTCCGCATCACGGTATGTCGCCCGGTTGTTCAGTGTCACGCACACAAAAACAAAGCCTTGTTCTGGCCGCTTAGGTGCCACCGCCACAAATTTCGGCGCAGAATGCAAAAATGACGCAGCGCAGCATTTCTTCGATTTGGCGCAAAGCCTTCACACGCAACCTGAACACCTTGGCCCGCAACATGGGTCGGGCAGGGGCCAGTGCGGCGGCGCTTCAGGCTGCGCGATTGGTCAAGAAAACCCAAGCGGTCGCTAAGCCCCGTGTGCCCAAGGGGGCCGGAGACTGGCTCGCCGGTGTGGTGATGAGTGCGGCAGGCAGTCGCCACTACCGGCTCTATCGTCCGGCCGACGTTGGTGTTGACGAACGTTTGCCCTTGCTCGTGATGCTGCATGGTTGCGGCCAAGATGCCGCCGGTTTTGCAGCGGGCACGCGCATGAACCGCCTGGCCGAACGCGAACGTTTCATGGTGCTGTATCCCGAACAAGACCGCTTGGCCAATGCCCACGGCTGCTGGAATTGGTTTGATACCCGCTCGGGCCGCGCACAAAACGAAGCGGCACTCTTGATGAAGGCCATTGCCCAGGTCACCAAACAACAGCGCATTGATCCCGAACTCATCGCGGTGGCGGGCCTGTCTGCTGGCGCGGGCATGGCGGCGCTGCTGGCTACACAACACCCTGACAAATTCAAAGCGGTGGTGATGCATTCCGGCGTGCCGCCGGGCACGGCCCATTCCACTTTGTCGGCCTTGAGTGCCATGCGCGGCCGTCGCAGCGCGCAAACACTCACGCCGTTGCCCAAGGGGCGTCCGTCTTCGCCTGAATGGCCGCCCCTACTGGTGATACACGGCGTGATGGATGCGGTGGTGGCGGTGAACAATGCCCATGCGGCGGTGCAGTTGTGGGCCGAAGCTGCCGGTGCCAAAGCCAGCCTTCCCCGCACACTGCAACGCGGAAAACGGCATCCCATGACGGTGACCGATTTCAAGCGCGCAGGTCGCCTGGCCGCCAGCTTGGTCGAGGTGGCGCGCTTGGGCCACGCTTGGAGCGGCGGCGCGGCGCGTCAACCCTTCAGCGACCCGAGTGGCCCGGACGCATCACGCCTGTTGTGGTCTTTTGTGGCCAAGCAGTTCAAGCGCTGCTCACCTGCACCAACGGCAGTGGTGCAGCCATTGGAATTGCTGGTGCCTTTGCCCATGGGTGAACTCACCCAGGTTTGATGTTGGTGTCGCTCCATGCGAGCGACAAGGCGCGGGCACAAGCTCAGTGCACATGCCCATGCGGGTTTGTTTTGGCGTGGTCTTCATTCAACTCGCCCCGCGCTTGCTGCAACACCACCCAGCCTCCGTGTAATGCCAGCGCGGCCATCAAGCTGGCCACGAGCAAATCTGGCCACGCCGAGCCCGTGCCCAACACACCCAAGGCGGCCATGAAGACTGCCAGGTTGCCAATGGCGTCGTTGCGTGAGCATAGCCACACGCTGCGCATATTCGCATCGCCCTCACGGAAGGCGTACAGCATCCAGACCACCGCCACATTCACCACCAGGGCCAAGAGGGCCACGGCGCCCATGGTTGTGGCCTGTGGCACCTCGCCATGCCAAACCGACCACAACGCCGCCCCCAGCACATAAAGGCCAAACCCCATCATGCACAAGGCCTTGAGCACGGCTGCGCGCGCACGCCAGGCCAGCGCCGAGGCCAGCACGGCCAGCGACACGCCGTAGTTCAAGGCATCCCCTGCAAAGTCCACCGCGTCGGCCAGCAGCGAGAGTGAACCGGCCTGCCAACCCGCCGACATTTCAACCACAAACATGACGGCGTTGGCGAATAGCGCGATCCAAAGAATTTTGCGGTAGCGCGGCAGGTTGACGAGCGTTTCGGCATTGGGCGTGTCGTGGTCACAGCAATGAATGGACATGGTTTTTCCTTTCCTTGCCTGCATTAGAAACCCTGGGGTTGCTACAGTGTCAACTGCTTTTGCACTGGCACCATTCGCCGAGAGGTCAAGCACCATGTCCCAAGCATCTAAACGCCCTGTCATTGCTGTGCCAACTGCGACAGAAGATCGGGCCATCACGGCCGCAGCGAAAGCAGACCCCGACGCGCAACCGCTCACGGGCAAGCAGTTGAAGGCCATGGTTCCATTGCCGACGCTGCGTGGCCGCCCCAAGTTAGATCGCCCGAAGCTGTTGGTGTCAGTTCGCTACAGCCAAGAGGTTCTTGCCTACTTCAAGTCCACCGGCGAAGGTTGGCAGTCACGAATGGACGGTGTGCTGCGCGAGTATGTGATGCGCCAGGCTCGTAGAGCGCAGAGATGACGCCGAACTTTTCGATGCAGTTTTATCCATAGGTGCTACATGCGCAAACAGTACGATTTCTCCGCTGCAAGAAAAAATCCCTATGCCGCTCAACTCACGAAGCAAATCACCATTCGGCTGGATGAAGATTCCATGACCTACTCCTGAATCCGTGAGCGCCCCAAGCGCGCAAGCGGCCAAGTGGTTGATGTGATTGAAGAAAGTGTTGGGGTTGATCCTGACAGCGGATCACTCTGTGGGTGAGTTGAGGCAGGGTATTCAAATTGGATTTCTTGAGTCCC
>JBJTHI010000230.1:0-14295 GCA_046094425.1 Burkholderiales bacterium
CCTCGCCGAAGCACAGTACAGGTTCAATCGCCGCTTCAATCTCAGCTCCATCTTGCCCCGCCTCTTGCGGGCCGCTTGCCTCACTACCCCTCGCAACGCCAGGTTCATTCGTGCAGCTGAGGTTTGTCGCTAATCAGGAAATTAAATGCGCTGGGGGCGCCAACGATGGGCGAGACAGCCGCGCCGGGAGCCGTCACCCGGTCATTGCCGCGAATGATGCGGGGCTCTAAAGATTCGGTCGTTACAACAGTCGCAGCAGAGGCTGGCTGGCTGGGATTGGACGCAGCGGCCGGTGTTTGTGCAAGAGCCCATTGGCAGTTCAACGCAGTCAATACCGTGAGCGCGTACTGGTAGGATTTCATGTTTGGCCAATGTGTTGTTTGGTTAAAAATTCGGTCACGATCCGCCAAAGACAGCCCCTCTAGGTCTGGGACGACTGGGAGCCGGTTCGCTGGTTGCTGCGGATTCGGGGTTGGTAGGCGTCGTTGCAGACACAGGAGCGCCCGCCGCTGACGGCGAGGTCAACGCCGCTCGGCCCAGTGGCAATGACCGCGACTGGCCTGCAGACACGAAGGTCGCGCTGCGGCCCTCAACGCTGACGAGCACCCAGCCTTCGACATTTTCGTTCACCCTGACGCGCCGACTTTTCCCCGCCAGGTTGAGCAATACCCCGGTTCCACCTGGGCCCGAGTAAATACCCGTGATCTTGGCGCCGCTCAACACGTCCACGGGCGGTGGTGCAGGAGGCGGTGGCGGCGGAGGAGGAGGACGACGGGTCAGCGCAAAAACCGGCCGCTCCTGCATGGCGACCAAGCGGCTGTTCTCAACTGCGGCCACTTGCAACGATGGCGGCAGCACGGAGTTGAAATCCACCGACTTAGGTGCCGGGGTCTGCCACTTGAACTGGCGCATCTCAAGCCGACCAAGTTGGGCCCGCGGCTCAATCCATAGCCACGCGAGCACAAGTATCAGCACCACGTTCAACATCACCAACATGGGCAAAGCAAAGCGACGCATTAAGAGGGCTCCCGCGTGGCAACCAAATTGAATTGCATAGACAGCCGAGGAGGAGCATGCGGGAGCTGGGATTGAACTTGCACGTCCAGCTCTTGCACCACGATCACAGGGGTGAGCGTCGACATGGTGGCCAAAGCGGCATAGAGTGCTAAGGCATCTCCCTCGGTGCGAACATTCAGGGTGATTCGATCCCAGTCTTTGTCTTTCGCAGCGGCGGGAGGGAGCACCTGGCTGCTAAGCACTTGCAAGCCCGAGGCGGACAAGACATCACGCACTCGTTGCTGCGCAGCATTGCCTGCTTGATTGACGTCTTGAGTATTGGGATAGGCCCATTGTGTCTTGAGTGATTGCGCGCTTGCTAAAGCCGCTTCCAGCTCTGAGCGAGCGGCGTCCAAACCCAATAGACGCGCGTGTCGGGGCTCGATTTGCGAGACGGTGGTTTGCGCCCAGCGGTGCTTGTTCCAAACGTAATGAGCCCCACCACCTAGCAAGGACACAGCCGCGAGCAAAAACAACGACAACAAAAAAAACGTACGCGATTGGCGCGGTCTCATGGCTTACCCCCACTGGCCTGACGCGAAGCGGCCGCAGGCGCTACGCGCGTTGGTGCACCACCAAAACTAGGGCCCCCACCACCAAATGTGGCCTGGGTGGGTTCGGGAGCCGTTGGAGTTGCTGTAGTCGGTGCCGCAGTGGCGTTGGAAGTTGACGCTGGGGGCAGTGGATCTGGCTTCACCGTCACGACTGCAAATGCGCTCGGATCCAGCACAAACTCAATCACATAAGCGTCTTTGGACGATCCCGGCGCGCGGTTGGCCGCCGTGGGCGCCCTCACGTCGCGCAAACCTGGCTGGTTTCCAAGCAACTGCATCAACGCGGACGCATTGGTGGTTTGCCCCGTCAGCGTCACTTTGTTGCCCTGCAACTTGAACGCGTGAAAGTACGTGTCGTCGGGCAATACCTTCGTCAACATCTCCAGAACACGTACTGGATCAATACGTGCTGACAGCTCCGCGGAGAGCGTTTTCAATTGCGCCGCGGATGACATCAGGGCTTCGCGCTGCTGCACCACGGAAGAGGTGCGTTGGACCAGCTCGGCGTGTTGGCGTTGCGCATCCAGGGCGCGCAGCCTTGACTGAGCGGTCGGCGTAACGCCAATGGCTGTGCACAAACAAGCCACCAGAACCAACAGTCCATAGCCCCAGCGGCGGCGCGTCGCAATGTAACGCTCGCGGTTTTTTTCACCCAACCCTTGCAGCACCACCGGCTGCGACGAAGAAGGCGCAAAGGCCCAGACTTCAACAAGGTCTTGGTATTTGGCTGCAGGAGCAGCACCGCCGCTCGCATTCAAAAGCGAGCCCAGCTTATTTTCTTGACCCAACAAATAAGCTTGAACTTGCCCCCGCGAGGCAATCACGGCGCAGGCACCTTGTGAGCCATCCTTGGTCACCTCCATCGCGTGGCCCCACAGCAAGTCTTGTGCTGGAAAGGGGCTGGCACTTTGCAAGTCCAAGCCCACGGCTGCACGCACCTGGTCGGGATCTAATCCTCTGGGCAGATGGATCTGGCGGTGCAAAAAATAATCTGGAGGCAACTCGACAGCGGCAAAACGCACTTCGGATTTGGCTCCAGGCGGCGCGGCCCGATGAGCACCCGGTCGAACCAAGCGCGTGCTGCCGTCGGCTTGAAGCAAACGCACCACGGGCTGAGGCGTGAGCCACGAAAGCAAACCACTGTTCTGCAAGGCCGACCACGCCGCACGCGCATCCCGCCCTAAGTGACGTAAGTCAAGCCCGAAGAGCCGCAGATCGTTTTGAATAGACGCCATAAATTCAGTGGGATGAGGCGAAAGCGGGTTTACAAGGAAGTGGCCGGCACCAGGCGACTCTCGGCATGAAAAACCCGCCAAGGCAAGCCATCTGCTTTCCCGCCGCTGATGTCTACCCAACGTGAAACCAGGAGCCAAACGCCGTCCTGCAAGGGGACGCGTGCCTGCACCAGGTATCGCCGAGAGGGCGCATTATCCACAAGGGCTGAATCCAAGGCCGAAGTGTCGAGCCCCACCGCACCCGATTCACGCCCTTGGTAGAGGCGCAAGGCCAGTTCTGAATTTCCATCCGCCAGCACCCGCAGCACCCCCAAAGGCGCAGCCCCCCAGGTTGACGCGGCCACTGCCGCGTGCATCCGTGGTGACCCAGTCGACCACTTTGGCATAGGTGTCGTAGTCCATGTCAGGCAGTCGCAGCAAGTCTTCCACCGATTCCAAACGCTGTACTCGACCTTGCAGGCTAGGCCGGGTTCTTTCAACCCGTACCATTTCCGCCAAAGCACTGGAGCGCGCCGCTGGCAACTCACCGGCCACCAGAAACAATTTTTCCAGCAGCGCAGGCGGTGCCGTGTTGAGGTCAATCAACCCGTTGAGCGACATGGCGCGCACGGGAATCAGCAGGCCTTGAAACGGCACCTCGACGCTGACCAAGCTGGTGGGCGTTGCACTCGGCGCCACCATGGCCTGCAGTACCGTGGTGATGGCCGCGCCACCCCAGGCGCTGCCTTGCGCCATTTGGTGGGCGGCCGACACTTGCCTTACCTCGACGCGCACCGATTGAATCATGCCTGTGACGATGAGACTCAAAGCCGCCACGATCCACAATACGGCCACCAGCACCATGCCTAGTATGGCACGGATTCGGGGGACCACGCGCGCAGTCACAACTCGTCTCCGGTGCTGCCGCCAAAGGTCGGGCCAGCTGCTCGGGTGGTGGCGGGCAAGGTGCGCAGCGCCACCACCAGATCGGGCCAACCGCCTTGCTGGGTTTGCACAGTAAGTTTCACGTGGCTGGGCAAGCGATCAGGCGCAGTCCATTGCGGCAACCACTGAGCCGGCAACTGCCTGGCGTCTTGGTAAGCCACGGAAAACTCGGTCACCTGGCTCGCCAAGACACGTGCTTGAGCGGTCGACCAGTCCGGGAACACATAGGCGTCGTCCAGCGGTGCAAATCGAATCACCAAATCCTGCGCTCCGGGGTCACCTTCCAATGCCAGCCGAAATGCCGAACGTCCGCCTGCGCCTGGCCGGGCCGGCATCACGCCAACCCAGCTCAGGGCGGAAGACTCAGCGGCAAATACAAACAGGTTGGAACCCAGCGGTGGAGGGGGTTCGATGCGCCGCATGGATACCCGACCCAGGGTGGTTCGGATGAAGTGAGACGCCACCCGAAAATCGTCCGCGCGCAACAAACGTTCATCCACCCGCGCTTCGGTTTGTGCCATGGTGCGCAAGGATCCGGCCATGGCCAGGGCAATCAAAGACACCATGGTCATGACCACCAACAGCTCAATCAGCGTGAAGCCGCGAGCCAGCAAGCGATGAGCGATGCCTGGCCTCACCGAACCACCGCTCCAGGCAAAGGCAGTTGTTGTGGCAACAAAGTGACCAATTGAATTTGGCGTGGCGTGGCTACTTCGCCCCAACTTACTTGCACCGTCAGTTGATGCAAAGGCGGCACGTTGAGGTCTCTCAATGCGGTTGCCGCTGTGGCGGTATACGGCTCGGTACGAAGTTGCCAACGCAAACCGGCCGTTTCACCATTGCTGTTCGCGCCTTCTGCTGGTATCACGTCATAGGAAGCCATCAAGGACTCGGCGAGTGCCACGGCGTGCTCGTGACGTTCAGCATCACCCACACTTCGCACACTGCCACCGGCGGCCCGATAAAGCAACCCAAGGGCCATCGCCATGATGGCAAACGCCACCAACAATTCCAGCAAGGAAAAGCCGCGTTGAGCGGTACCGTAGCGCCTCATGGAACGAGTGATTCCTGCATGACGCGCCCCGACAGCCAATCCACTTTCAAGCGTGTGCCCGCGCCGCTGGGGCGCAACAAGTCCACACTACCGCCAGTGGCCCCACCGCTGGGTAGAAATTGGATGGACGCGATTTGGTTGGGTTGCAACTCCACATTGGCCACCGTGGCTCGCACTTGCAAGGTTTCTGGAATGGCGTTGGGCGTTTTGCCCGCCACCCCATAAGTGCGTGCCGCCAAGTCCAACTGAAAACGCACCGCGCTTCCTTGGGTGACGGCTTGTTGGCGGGCTTGGCGCATGTCGCTTTGCATGGTGCGTAAGGCATGGCGGTACTGGGTGCCTTCTTGCAAGCGGTCAAAAGCAATCGGCACCATGGCGATCAAGAGCGAGGCAATGGCCAGCACCACCAGCAATTCCAGCAGGGTGAAACCTGCATGGGAATGGCGGCTATCACTGGGCATTACGAACGTCAGCGTTCTCACCGTCGCCACCGGGTGCTTTGTCTGCACCCAAGGTCAATACCTCGACGCCGCCTTTGGGGCCGGGGTTCGCGTATTTGTAAGGCTCGCCCCAAGGGTCTTTGGGCAACTCGCCTTTGAGGTAAGGCCCTGCCCACTGACCGGCCGAGCCGGGTTTGGTCACCAAGGCTTGCAGGCCTTCGTCATTCGTGGGGTAACGACCCACATCGAGTTTGAACAGGTCGAGGGATTTTTCGATGTCAGCAATTTGCACGCCTGCGGTCTTGGACTTGGCTCCGCCCAATTGGCCCAGAACCTTGGGGCCGACGATGCCGGCCAGCAAGGTGAGGATGGCCAGAACAACCAGCAATTCAATCAAGGTGAAACCGCGCGTTATGCCACGTACCCGGCGCTGAGATTTTTTTGCGCCGTCGAAATAGATGCAGTAAAGATCATGAAAGTCCCTCTAAAAATAAACGATCAAGCCGCCAGGTCATTGACCGACAGAATGCCCAGCAGAATAGAAACAATGATGGCGGCGATCATCACCCCCAGCACCAAAATCAGCAGCGGCTCCAGCATGGTGAGGGCGCGTTTGATGCCGGTTTCCACCTCGCGGTTAAGCACATTGGCCAGCTCCAGCATCATGGGGCCAAGGCGACCCGTTTCTTCCCCCACACGGATGAGGTTGATTGCCAAGGGCTCAAAGAGTTCCGTGACGCTGGCAGCTTCCACCACTTTCACGCCCTCTTTCACCTTCGGTGACATGGCTTGCAGGGGCAGACGCAAACTTTGGTTGCCCACGGTTTCGGTGGCAATTTGCAGGGCGGTGAGCAAGGGCACGCCATTGCCCAGCAAGGTGCCCAGGGAGCGCGCGAACAGCGTCATTTCGTATTTGTGCATCAAGCTGCCCAGCACCGGCAGGCGCAGAACACGCGCTTGAAACCAGGTGCGCCCTGCAGGCGATTTGAGCCAGCGCGTGAGCAGCGCACCCAAGAGCACCGCGCCCACCAACATGAACAAACCATATTGAGTAAAGACCTCGCCCATTTGCATGACGATCCGGGTGGGAATGGGCAAGGCATCACCCATGTCCTTGAACAGTTGCTGAAACTGGGGCACCACAAAACCCAGCATCACGATCAAAGACAACACCGACACGCCGAGCAAAATCGCCGGATAAATGGTGGCCGAGATGACGCTGTCACGCAGCGCCCGCAGGCGCTCCATGTGCTCGACCAAACGGGTGAGCACGTTGGAGAGCTGCCCACTGGCTTCGCCTGAGCGGATCATGTTGATGTAGAAGTCGCCGAACAAGGCGCGGTCTTTGGCTAGCGATTTGCTCAAGGCAGCGCCGCCCTTCACATCGTCCAAGATGCGCTGGGTGAGCGCGGCCATGGCGGGTTTGTTGTTCATGCCGATGAGCACGCGCAAGGCGTTGTCCAGCGCCAGCCCGGCACGAACCATGATGGCCAGTTGTGAGGTCATGGCCAGCACATCGGCTTGGTTGACTGGCCCTTTGCCGGTGCGCGGTGCTTTGCTCGCGCGGGGAGCCGCTGCAACGACCGCCCCACTGGCACCTGCGGCATCAATACTCAGCGGCGTGAGACCTCGCTCGCGCAACTGCTTCATGAGCAAGAGGCTGGTTGCCGCGTCTTGCCGACCTTGGGTGATTTGCCCGCTGGCGTCGGCGGCGCGCCAGTCGAACTCAGGCATCGGCTTGATCCTGGGTCACGCGCAGCAACTCTTCCAAGCTGGTCACACCCGCAGCCACTTTGCGCAGGCCGTCTTCATACAGGGTGAGCATGCCGTTTTGGATGGACAGGCTGTGCAAGGTGCTGGCGTCCCGCCCTTGCAGCACCGCAGCGCGCAGCGTTTCATCCAGCACCAGCAATTCATGAATGCTCGTGCGGCCTTGGTAGCCAGTGCCGCTGCAATGGCTGCAACCCACGGGCTGGTAGACCACCGCGCCTTCTTTGACATGGCGGTGCAGGCCCGAGCTTTGCAGCAAGGTGCTGGATGGCTGCACCGGCGTTTTGCAGTGCGAACACAAAGCGCGCACCAGACGTTGCGACAACACACCGTTCACCGCCGAGGTGATGAGGTAAGGCTCCACTCCCATGTCTTGCATGCGGATGATGGCCCCGGCTGCCGTATTGGTGTGCAAGGTGGAGAGCACCAGGTGACCGGTGAGGGCGGATTGCACCGCAATTTGCGCCGTCTCCCCGTCGCGCATTTCACCGATCATGATGATGTCGGGGTCTTGGCGCAGGATGGAACGCAGGGCATTAGCAAAGGTGAGGTTGATTTGGGTGTGCACCTGAATCTGGTTGATGCCTTCCAGTTGGTACTCCACCGGGTCTTCCACGGTGATGATTTTTTGCGAGGTGTTGTCCAGCTTGGACAGCGCCGCATACAAGGTGGTGGTCTTGCCCGAGCCCGTGGGGCCGGTCACCAGCAAAATGCCGTGGGGCCGCGCGAGCAACTGGTTGAAACGCTCCAGGTTGTCGCTCGCAAAGCCCATTTGTTCCAGGCTGAAACGCACACTGGCGCGGTCCAGCACCCGCATCACCACACTTTCGCCATGCACGGTGGGCACGGTGGACACCCGCAAGTCCAGCTCACGGCCCTTGACCCGGGTTTTGATGCGCCCGTCTTGCGGCAAGCGGCGCTCGGCAATGTCGAGGTGGGCCAACAACTTCACGCGCGAGTTCACCGCCGCACTGTGTTTGGGCGGCACCACCTCGGCGGTGTGGATCACACCGTCGACGCGGTAGCGCACATGCAGGCCGTCGTCAAAGGGTTCCAGGTGAATGTCAGAGGCGCGCAAGTCAATGGCGCGGGCAATGAGGGCCGTCACCAAACGAATCACCGGCGCTTCGCTGGCCAAATCTTTCAAGTGCTCGACAAAATCGCCTGCATCAAATTCGCCAGTGAATTCGTCGTCCTCGGCCTCAGCCTGGGACGGGTTGAGCATTTGTTGCAGCGCTTTTTGAATGTCGGTGTCCAGCGCCACATGGGGCCGCACTTGCAGGCCGGTGGACAGGCGCAGCGCCTTGAGCACAAAAGCATCGTCCGGGCGCGTGACAGCCACATCCAAGGTGCCGCCTTCTTTGCGCAAGGGGTAAACGCCATGGGTTTGCAAAAACTCGGGCAGCAAACCCTCCACCTCGGGCGGCATGTCAGGAAAATCGTCGGCCGCGACAAAAGGCAGGCCCAAACTCTCCGCCTGGGTGCGGGCCACGTCCAGCTCCGACACCAAACCCAGTTGCACCAGCACGCGGCTGAGCACACCACCCATTTCTGTTTGCGCGGCCAGTGCGCGATCCAAATCGCGGCTGCTGAGTATGCCCGCGCGCACGAGCAAGTCGCCCAACATAGGCGTAGACGAGGTCGAAACCTCTGGAACGGCAGCGGTACTTGTATTCATGGAGGGGTTCGAGCCAGCCGAGCACAAAAGGTTGCATCGGCTTGAAGGCCAGGGCGCAATGCTAAGGCATTGCCCCTGTTCCTCCGGGCTACAGCCCACTGGACGGGTGCCCCTCTCTCCACTCGGTTGGATACCTCGGGCCAGGTTCGCTATGCCTTGACCTTGTTTGCTTTGCGCAAAGCGACCGCGTCGACATCTGAGAGTCCCGCGTCCTCAGTCTCTAAACGAAACAACCTCACCGACTCCGCCACGGCGGCGGCTTGATCTTGCAACGACGACGCCGACGAAGCCAGTTCCTCGACCATGGCCGCATTTTGCTGTGTGATCTGGTCCATCTGCGAGACGGCCTCATTCACTTGCGAAATACCCATGAGCTGTTCGTTGGCACTGGTATTGATCTCAGAAATCAAGCTGCTGACATGCCGAACAGCCTCCAGGGCATCGTTCATAGTCTGTTGGGCCTGCTCCGTTTGGCGGCTTCCCGTTTCCACCGTTTCTGTGGACTTTTCAATCAACTGCTTGATCTCTCGCGCCGCCCCAGATGTTCTACCCGCCAAGGTACGAACCTCCGCCGCCACCACTGCAAAGCCACGCCCCTGCTCACCCGCACGCGCCGCCTCGACCGCCGCGTTCAAGGCAAGAATGTTGGTTTGGAACGCGATGCTGTCAATCACCTGAATGATTTCACCGATGCGTTTGGATGAATCCGCGATCAAACCCATGGTCTGGGTCACGGTACACACCGCATCGCTGCTGCGTTGGGTGATTTCATTGGCCTTGACGGCCAAGTCGCTGGCTTGTTTGGCTGAATCAGCACTTTGCCTCACCGTACCCGTGATTTGCTCCATGGAGGACGCGGTCTCTTCCAAGCTACTGGCTTGGGACTCGGTGCGACCGGATAAGTCCAGGTTGCCTTGTGCAATTTCCCGGGTCACGTGGTGCATGCTTTGAACTTCGGTTCGCGCGTCGCGTACGATCGAGCGAATGTTCACGCCAAGTTGATTCAAAGACTGCTCCAACTGCCCAATCAAGTCACCACGTTGACTTCTGAGCGTTTGCGTCAAATCTCCTCCAGCAAGTCGGTTGGCAAAATTCACCAGTCGCTGCAGCGGCAAGGCGGTCTGAAGGCGCAGCCTCCAAACCGCCAAGCCAACCAAAGCGAGGGTCGTCAGCAACGCCGCGACGACACCCATGGGGCCAGGCGTTTGAGCGCTCCATGCGCCTGCCAACCAACCCCATCCTGCCAACGCCAAAACCGTCAATGCATCTTTGGCACTATTGAGGCGAGCCAGCGCAAAAGACCAGCGGCCCGCTACCCCAGAGCGCATCACCTGACCTGAGCTGAGGCGGTGCGTCAGGGTGCCCGCAGCCTTTTCGCGTTGCATCAACGCATAGAGCGCCCCCGCAGATTCGATTTGCTGGCGAGTCGCCTCCGTACGAACCGACAAGTAGCCGGTCACTGCGTCGCCCTTCATCAGCGGTGTGGCATTGGCCATCACCCAATAAAAGCTGCCGTCTTTGCGGCGATTTTTAACCGGAGCGGACCAAGGCCTGCCGCTGACAATGGTGGCCCACATGTCGCGGAACGCTTCCTCAGGCATGTCGGGGTGGCGAATGATGTTGTGCGGTTGTCCCAGCAACTCTTCCAATTCGTAACCGCTGACCGTGACAAAAGCTTTGTTGCAATAAATGATACGGCCCTTGAGATCGGTGGTGGAGACCAGCGTTTCTCCTCGGGGAAAGGGGTACTCAAGATCAAAAACAGGGGTATTGGTGCGCATGGGGATCGTCCTCAAGGAAGCCCAACTGCGAGGCCTCTTCGCTGATCCATGGAAGAAGTTTGCTTTCGCCGAACAGTTGTTTTGGTTGTTTTATTCTGGCAAGCAATGCGGCACTCAATCCAGCGATTAAGCCTTCAAAAATCACCCAATTTCCTGCCCAAAGTTTGGGCTAGATTGCCAAGCCATCGAGCAGCCAGCTCACGAGGAAAGCACGTCGAATCTGGTACTCAGGCGACATCATCCAGCCACTGGCCCAGCAGGTCCTGCTCGGTTTGAATCACCTTGAGGTTGGCCTTGAACTCATAGGCAGCCATCATTTGTTCCACCAAATCAGTGGCCACATTGGCAAGCGGCGCGGTTTGGGCGGCCTCGGCGCTGTCCACCGTCACGCTCACGCCGCCTTGCGCCAAAGCGGTCTGCTCCACTTGTTGTCGTTTGAAACCGTTGGTTTGCGAATTGGCGATGTTGTGCGCCGATACGTTCAAACGTGTGCTGGCGGCATTCAAGCCCGATAGGGCGATGGACAAGGTGGAATTCATGGCAGTGGTGCGCCGCTGCGGCGCAAAGAGCCCGTGGTGTCTGTTTTATCGGCACGTTCGTTGAGAACTTGAGCCTAGCCAAACAACAAGAGCAAGCCCTCGCTGTTATGGTCGCTTTTGACATGAACTGTCTCTGTACATATGGAGGCGTGGCGGTCAAGATGAAACCCTGATGAAACAGCCTGTGTCCCCATCCGCCACGCCTCACCCCATCTACCAACGCCTGGCCCAGCATTACCGCCGCGCCATGGAAGCGGGGGTGCTGCGCCCGGGCGACCGCATGCCCTCGGTGCGGGCGTTGACCCGCTTGCATCAAGTGAGCCTGAGCACGACCGTGATGGTCTGTCGGCAACTGGAGAGCGAGGGCTGGCTGGAAGCGCGGCCCCGCTCGGGCTATTTCGTGCGCCAGCCACGCCGCAGCCATTTGCCACGGGTGGCCGAGCCTTCGACCAAAGACCTGCCCGATCCAGCCCAGTACGTGGGCATTCACGACCGCATCTCGGCCTTCACCACCTTGTGCGAGCGCCACCCAACGGCCTTGAACTTGGCAGCGGCCTTTGGCACACCAGACTGTTATCCGGGCGCCGCCTTACGCGCCGCCGCAGGAAAAGTCTTACGGCCGCAACCCAACTGCCTGGTGGAGCCTGTACCGCCCCTGGGTGATGCCAGGTTTCGTGCTGTGCTGGCGCGCCGTGCTTTGTCCCTGGGTTTGGTGCCAAGCAGCGGCGACATCATCGTCACCCACGGCTGCATCGAGGCACTGAACCTTGCGCTGCGTGCGGTGACCCAGCCGGGTGACACCGTGGCCGTCGAGTCACCCGCCTACTTCGGCTTGCTGCAAATTTTGGAAAGCCTGGGGCTGCGCGCCCTGGAGGTTGCCACCAGCCCGCACACCGGCTTGTCGGTGGATGCCTTGGCGCTGGCGTTGCAAAACAACCCCGCAGTGAAAGCCGTGGTGGTGGTGCCCAACTTTCAGAACCCGCTGGGCAGCGTGATGCCTGACTCGGAAAAAGAACGCCTCGTGGCCTTATGTACAGCGCGGGACATTCCGCTGATTGAAGACGACACCTATGGCGCACTCACGCAAGACGACGCACCGTTGAAAGCCGCCAAAGCTTGGGACAAGCACGCACCGGGCCAAGGCCAGGTGATTTACTGCGCCTCGCTCACCAAAATTCTGACGCCTGGCATGCGCCTGGGTTGGATGCTCGGTGGCCGCTGGTTTGAGCGCATCAAAATGCTCAAACATGCCCAAAGCCGTCCCAACGATGTGCTGGCACAAGCCACAGTCGCCACCTACATGGAAGGCAGCAGCTATGACCGCCACTTGGTCAAACTGCGTCGCCGCTTGCACCACCAACGCGAGCAAATGGCCGATGCCGTAGCACAGCATTTCCCGCACGGCACCCGCCTGAGCCCGCCGCAGGGGGCCATGATGTTGTGGGTTGAACTGCCCGAGCAGCGCAGCAGTTGGGCCTTGTTTGAGGCGGCGCTGCAGCAAGGGGTGCGTATCGCACCTGGCACCCTGTTCTCCAACAGCGCTCGCTACGAGCAATTTTTTCGTTTGAGTTGCGGTGGGGCTTTCACGCCAGAGGTGGACAAAGCGATGGCCACCTTGGGACGCATTGCTGCGCAACTTCCTGCGTGCCCCGCCTCTTCACTGTGATTGAACGATCCCCCAGGAGTCTCCATGCTAGCCAGCGTTCAAACCATTACCCCCGACAACTTCTTCCCACCGATTGGCCCCTACAGCCACATGGCCGTGGCAGGGCCCTTCATCCACATCTCCGGGACACCCGGCGTGGATCCCCGCACCGGGCAGATGGCGGGGCCTGATATGGCCAGTCAAACGCGGCAAATCTTGGAAAACTTTCGCACCCTGCTCGCCACTCAAGGCGCGAACTTTGCACAAGTGATGCACATCCACATCTTCATGAAAGACGTGGGTGATTTCGCCGCCATGAACCAAGCCTATGCCGAGACCATCGGTGTGCACCGCCCCGCACGCACCGTCATCGGCGTGGACGACTTGCCCAAAACAGGGGCATTGCTGACGATGAATTTACAAGCCATCCGACCATGAGCAACGCCCACACCCTGCCTTGTTATGCCGACGTGGCAGAAGCCGCGCGGCGCCTGGAAGGCCAGGCCATCCGCACCCCGGTGTTGTGCAACGAAGCGGCAGACAGCTTGCTCGGTGCACAAGTGTTTTTCAAGTGCGACAACCTGCAGCGCACAGGTTCGTTCAAGTTTCGCGGGGCCTACAACGCCGTGGCCCGATTGACACCAGAGCAAACACGCCGTGGTGTCGTCACCTACTCTTCGGGCAACCACGGCCAAGCCCTGGCTTTGGCAGCACGGCTGCATGGCGTGGCAGCCACGGTGGTGATTCCGCACGACGCGCCCCGCAGCAAGATCGAGGCAGTCAAGCAACACGGCGCCACCGTGATTTCTTTTGACCGTTACACCCAAGACCGTGATGCGGTAGTGGCCGCGCAGATTCAACAGCACGGTTTTGTTTGGGTGCCGCCGGCCGACCATGCGGATGTGATCGCGGGTCAGGCCACTGCCGCACAAGAGTTGTTGGCAGTGACCGGCCCCTTGGATGCGCTCTTCGTATGTTTAGGTGGCGGCGGTTTGCTCGCTGGCTGCGCTTTGGTGGTGGCGCAGCAGGCACCGCATTGCCAACTCTTTGGTGTGGAACCGGAAGCAGGCAACGATGGCCAGCAATCGCTGCGAGCAGGCCAACGTATCCGCATCGACACCCCACGCACCCTGGCCGATGGCGCTCAAGCGGTGCAACTGGCGGAACGGGCGTTTCCGCTCATTCAGCAACAGGTGCGGGACATCTTCACCGTCAGCGACGCAGAACTGGTGGAGGGCATGCGCTTTTTTGCCCATGCGCTGAAGTTGGTCGTCGAGCCCACGGGATGTTTGGCCTGGGCAGGTGCCTTGAAAGAAGCCAAGCGATTGAAGGGTCAGCGCGTGGGCGTGATCCTCACCGGTGGCAATGTGGACTTGGGTCACTACAGCGCGCTACTGACATCTGCACAACCTAGTTCCGGTAGTTGGACGCGCCCGAGCGGGCCGTGATGCGGTGGGCTGGCAAGGCGAGAGGAGGCGGCGGGCTCGTGCCCGCGAGGAGGAGCAACGCCGAAAGCAGGCCGCAGCACGGCTCAATCAATGGGATGGACGCCCCCACCCGTAACGGCATCGATGTGCCAAAGTGGAGCGTTATGGCAACCACTTGAACCGAGAGAGGCG
>JBJTHI010000231.1:0-5236 GCA_046094425.1 Burkholderiales bacterium
GGTGTTGACCATTGCGTACTTCGACCGGTTGGGGGTGCCCCGGCTGTCATGACCTCAAACTCTCGAACCGCCTGGTGCGGACCCGCATGCCAGGTGGTGTGGCAGGGGTGCCTCCGATAATGGAGGCCCCCTATGCCGATCTCGGAGCTGCGCCTCTAAACGCCCAGTTCCGCGCGATCAAGCAGGTGGTTTTGCCCGCCGCGTGAAGCGATCTTGATCGCCCCCAAGCGGTTGCCGAGTTCGGCGCAGCGCTGCAAGCTCCAACCGCGCTCCAGGCCATAAAGCAAGGCGGCGCGAAATGCATCACCACAACCGGTGGGATCCACCACGCTGCTGGCGGCCACGCCAGGCACGTGCACACGCTGCCCTTGTTGCCACAGCTCACAGCCTTCGCTGCCCAAGGTCACTACCACGCCTTGCAAATGGCTGCGCGAGAGTGATTCCAAGCTGTGCCCAGTTCGGTCGCACAACATGCGGGCTTCATAGTCGTTCAGTGCCACCCAGGTGGCTTGCTCGATGAAGTTTTTCAGCTCCGACCCGTCAAACATGGGCAATCCTTGGCCGGGGTCGAAGATGAAGGGAATTTGGGCCGCTTTCAGTTGCGCTGCATGTTGCAACATGGCGTCGCGCCCATCGGGGGCGATGATGGCCAAGCGTATATGGGCCTCACTCGGCACTGGGGTGAGGTGGGCCGACTGCATGGCACCGGGGTGAAACGCGGTGATTTGGTTGTTGTCGGTGTCGGTGATGATGATGGCCTGGGCGGTGTAGTGGTCTTCAATTCGCCGCACATGATTCGTCTGCACGCCCCACGCCTTCAGGCGTTCAACATATTCCGCGCCGTCGTTGCCCACCGCTGCCATGACCACGGCCTGACCACCCAATGCGGCGAGGTTGTAGGCAATGTTGCCCGCACACCCGCCAAACTCGCGCCGCAACGTGGGTACCAAGAAGGACACGTTCAAGATGTGCACCTGCGCGGGCAAGATTTGCTGTGCAAACCGGCCGGGGAACATGGTGATGGTGTCAAACGCCAAAGAACCACAAATGAGTGCCGACATGAAAACTCCAAAAACGGATGAATAGGCGAGACGTTTTTTTTCTGAACGCGCCTAGGGAAAATCTCAGGGGTAAAACACCTCAACCGTGTAGCCGTTGACCCGTGGGCTGACTGACCTGAGCAGCAGTTGAAGTGTCATCTCGCTGTTGCTGGCCACAGTGTCTTGGCGTGCAGAGAAGTCGGTCGGGTGCAAGATGCGCCGAGCCACCAGCCCGCCCGCGCCATCATTCACGCTCAAGTTCACAGATGGCAGACGCACAGCCAGGTGGCTGCGGTTGCGCAGGGTGATGGACAAGCGATAAGCATCGCTGCTTTGCGGCAAACGGTTGAGGGCCGATGTTTCGACCGTGATGTCTTTGATGGAGCGGTAGGTTTCAATTTGACAGCTCAGCCATTCACACCATCGCGTCACATAAGGCGTGCTTGCTGGTAGTTCAGCCACCAAACGGTCACGCCAGTGGTGGGCGATTTGCAAAGCCAATCCGAACGCCAACAACAACGATGCTACAGACAGCAACCACCTGACGCGTGGTGACTTCCAACGCGCCAACCGGTCTGCGTGACGCACAAAAGCTGGCGTTTCATCTGTGGGCACGGGGGGCGTGTACTGGGGCGGCGATTTCTTCTTCTTGGTCTGAGGGACTGGCAGTGCAGTGCCATCGGTCATCAAATCGGAATCAAACTGGGCATCAGCAAATTCGTTGCGGTCGCGGTGCTTGACCAATTCGGCAGGGGTTTGCTCTGGATTCTTTCGGTGTGGGCCGAACAAACTTTTTGAAAACTCATCGTGCGAGTCCTCGACCTGGGTATCAACATGGGCCTGCGCAGTGTCGGCTGCCAAGCCCGAGTCGATGACGTCGGTGCGTGGTTGTGCGGGCAGGTCCGGCAGCGTCGGGCGGATGGCGGGTTGGCGTACGCCGCCGATGATGGTGTCGCCGTTAAGCTCAAACAATTCTTCCAGCGCGTTGAACACCGTGTCGCAGCGGCCGCAGCGCACCCAGCCTTTAGAGACCTTCAACTGGTCTTGAACCACCTTGAAGACGGTGCTGCAAGCGGTGCAACGGGTGGCCAGGCTCATGACTCAGTCTAGGATGAACGGGGTGTGAATCATGCCATGCGGCCTGTCATCAACACCCACCCGTCCTCACTGTCGGCAACCTGGATCGACAACCAAGGCGCATAAGCCTGTGTGAGTTCATCGGCTTGCCGCTCCAGTATGCCTGCCAGCACCAGATGTCCACCCCTTACCACGTGACCGCACAACAAAGGGGCCAGTAACTTCAGCGGAGTGGCGAGAATATTGGCCAGCACCAGCGAATAGCTTCCCGCGCAGGCATCGGGTAGGCCCGCTTTCAAACGCACGCCGTTGGCCTGTGCATTGGCTCGTGTGGCAGTGACGGCTGCCGGGTCGATGTCCACTGCATCAATGTCCACCGCGCCATGCAGCGCGGCGCCGATGGCCAAAATGCCCGAGCCGCAGCCATAGTCCAGCACACGCGTGACTGGCGATAAGAATTCGCGGTGGTTTGCAATCCAGCGCAAACACATGCGGGTGGTCGGATGGGTGCCGGTGCCAAAGGCCAGCCCGGGGTCTAAACGTATCACCTGCTGGGCCTGCGCAGGTGGCTCGTGCCAGGTGGGCACGATCCAAAAGGTGTGGGTGATTTCGACAGGCGCGAACTGTGACTGAGTGAGACGAACCCAATCCTGCTCAACCACGGCCTGCAATCGCTGCACATGAATTTGGCCACCGCGTTCTTGTGACAAGAGCAAGGTGGCTGCTGCTGTGGCCGCTTCTTCCGTGGTGAACAGGGCTTTCACCACCGAGCGCTCCCAACCTTGTTGGGTCACAGGCATGCCGGGCTCACCGAACAAGACGCGTTCTTCCGGGGTGCCTGCGTCGAAATCTTCTACCGATACGGACAGCGCGTCCAACTCGTCCATCAACGCATCAGACACCCACTCGACCGAGCCTTCAGGGGCCAACAACAACAGCTCAAACATGGTGGGCCGGCGTGTTCAACGCTGATGCTGACTCAACCAGCCTTCCAGGTAATGGATGCTGGTGCCACCTTCTTTGAATTTGGCGTCCACCATCAACTCGCGGTGCAAAGGAATGTTGGTTTGAATGCCTTCCACCACGGTCTCGGACAGCGCAATGCCCATGCGGGCCATGGCTTGTTCGCGGGTATCGCCGTGAGTGATGATTTTGCCGATCATCGAGTCGTAGTTGGGCGGTACAAAGTAGTTGGTGTAGATGTGCGAGTCCACCCGCACTCCCGGGCCACCCGGCGCATGCCACATGGTGATGCGCCCGGGTGATGGAATGAATTTGTAAGGGTCTTCCGCATTCACACGGCATTCCATCGCGTGGCCGCGCAGTTGAATATCGCGTTGCACAAAGGGCAGTTTCTCGCCTGCCGCCACACGAATTTGGGTTTGCACAATGTCGATGCCCGTCACCAGTTCCGTCACCGGGTGTTCCACCTGGACGCGCGTATTCATCTCAATGAAATAAAACTCGCCGTTTTCGTACAAGAACTCAAACGTACCCGCACCCCGGTAGCCAATTTTTTTGCAGGCCGCCACACAGCGTTCGCCAATTTTTTCGATGGTTTTGCGTGGAATGCCTGGGGCGGGCGCTTCTTCAATCACCTTTTGGTGGCGGCGCTGCATGGAGCAGTCGCGCTCACCCAACCACACCGCGTTGCGGTGCTGGTCGGCCAGAATTTGAATTTCAATGTGGCGCGGGTTCTCTAGGAACTTCTCCATGTAGACCGCCGGGTTGCCAAAAGCAGCACCGGCTTCGGCCCGGGTGGTTTGCACCGCATGTATCAAGGCGGCTTCCGTGTGAACCACCCGCATGCCGCGCCCGCCGCCACCGCCAGCCGCTTTGATGATGACGGGGTAACCAATGGCCCGCGCTTGGCGTGTGATTTCTTTCGGGTCTTCGGGCAAAGCGCCTTCAGAGCCCGGCACACAGGGCACACCCGACTTGATCATGGCCTGTTTGGCCGACACCTTGTCGCCCATGATGCGAATGGACTCGGGCGTGGGGCCAATGAAGGCAAAGCCACTGCGCTCCACTCGCTCGGCAAAATCGGCGTTCTCGGAGAGAAAGCCATAGCCGGGGTGAATGGCCTCGGCATCGGTGACCTCGGCCGTGGCAATGATGGCCGGCATGTTGAGGTAACTTTGGGCGGAGGCTGCAGGGCCGATGCAAACCGCTTCTTCGGCCAACTTCACATACTTGGCTTCGCGGTCGGCTTCGGAATAAACCACCACCGCCTTGATGCCCATTTCGCGGCAGGCGCGTTGGATGCGCAGGGCGATTTCGCCTCGATTGGCAATCAGTATTTTTTTAAACATAGGTTCAGCGCTCAGTCACCCATCATTCAATGATCATCAACGGCTGGCCAAACTCCACTGCTTGGCCGTTTTCGCAGTTGATCTTGGTGACCGTGCCCGACTTGTCGGCCTCGATCTCGTTCATGATCTTCATCGCTTCAATGATGCAGATCGGCTCGCCCTCTTTCACCACCGAACCCACCTCGACAAAGGCTTTGGCCCCTGGGCTGGACGAGCGGTAGAAAGTGCCCACCATGGGCGACTTCACCGCGTGGCCTGCGGCGGCTTCGGCCACCACTGCAGGTGCAGCGGCGGCCACGGAGGCTGCGGCGACCGGTACGGCCAGGGCCACCGGGGCTGAGACAGGCGCTGCTGCCAGAACGGGGGGCGCTGCTGTGGCCACCGGGTCGGTTTTGACGATGCGAACCTTGCCGTCGGCTTCAGTGATTTCCAGCTCAGAAATATTGGACTCAGAAACCAGGTCGATCAATGTTTTGAGTTTGCGCAGGTCCATTCTTCAGGTCTCCAACGAATACGAACGACGATTTTTTGACCCGCCAAGGCAGGTTTGTGACCTTTTGTATGTCACGAAGGCGCGCAGTTTATGCTGACTTGAGCACAAATCGCGGCGGTTGACGGGAATTTAATTCCAAGGGCGGATTTTTGCCGCTGGAGGGCACGTTCTGTACTTTAATGTGGAAGACACCTACCCGCAGACGTGACAGTGCCTGACCTGAGGCTGGCCCGAACCTGAGAGGCGGCCTGGCGATGAATATCAGGCAGCTGCTGGCGTGGCGATGAAGCCGTGTTTGCGCAGCATCTTGATCC
>JBJTHI010000232.1:0-3241 GCA_046094425.1 Burkholderiales bacterium
GATCCATGCGAGCAAGGAAGGCTGCTTTGCGGGTGACTTTGCTGTGCGCGTCGAATCCAGCCATCGCCAAGGTGCTTTGTGTGTTCATCGCTCTATAACGCCTTTGCTTCAATATGCGTGGACTTGTTCAGCGTTTCCCTAAATGAGTTCGGCGATGGCTCGACCCACATCCGAGGTGGTCGCACTCCCCCCGATATCGGGGGTCTTGGGCGCACCAGAAGCGGGCTCTAGAACTTTCTCTATCGCTTGCATGATGGCTTGCTCGGCATCCGAATAACCCAGGTGCCCCAGCATCATTGCACCGCACCAAATTTGACCTATCGGGTTGGCCAGCGCGCGCCCGGCAATGTCAGGTGCCGACCCGTGCACAGGCTCGAACAAGGAGGGCCATTGCCGTGTGGGATTCAGATTGGCCGAGGGCGCAATGCCTATGGTGCCGGTGCAAGCAGGCCCTAAATCAGACAAGATGTCGCCGAACAAATTGCTGGCCACCACCACATCGAATTGTTGAGGCCGCTGCACGAAGTGGGCCGTGAGAATGTCGATGTGAAACCGATCCACGGCCACCTCGGGATAGGTTTTTGCCATGACCTCTACACGCTCATCCCAAAACGGCATGGTGATCGCGATGCCATTGCTCTTGGTGGCCGAGGTGAGTTTTTTACGTGGCCTGTTTTGCGCCAATTCAAACGCGAACTTCAGCACGCGGTCTACGCCCACACGCGACATCACGGTTTCTTGAATGGCGATTTCGCGTTCCGTGCCTTCAAACATGCGCCCACCCACGGCCGAGTATTCGCCTTCCGTGTTCTCGCGCACGATGAGCATGTCGATCTCGCCAGGTTGCAAGGGCTGGCCCTGTTTGTTCACCAAGGGCGAACGCACACCTGGCATAAGTTTGGCGGGCCGCAAGTTCACGTACTGGTCAAACTCACGGCGAAACTTGAGCAGCGAGCCCCACAAGGAAATATGGTCTGGCACCTTTTGCGGCCAACCCACGGCACCGAAATAAATCGCATCGTGGCCACCAATTTGGTCTTTCCAATTGGCAGGCAACATTTGGCCATGGCGTTCAAAGTATTGGCAACTGGCGAAGTCGAAATGGTCGAATTGCAGTGGAATGCCAAAACGGCGGGCGGCTGCATCCAACACCCGAATGCCCTCGGGCATGACTTCTTGGCCTATGCCGTCGCCTGCAATCACGGCAATGCGCTGGGGCGTTTTCATGTTTATCCTTTGTTTGATTCAAAAAAACGTTTGACCTCGGCCAACAATTCCTGAGGACGCTCTTCGGCGATGTAGTGACCGCAGTCCAAGGCGCAGCCGTCCACTTGATCCGCTACTTCGCGCCATAACTTGAGCACGTCAAAACACTTCGCCACGGTGCCATGAGCGCCCCACAACACGCGCAGCGCTTGGGTGACACGGCGGCCCGCTTCTTGGTCGGCGCGGTCGTGCACCAGGTCGATGCTGGCGGCGGCACGGTAGTCTTCGCACATCGAGGTGGCCGTGCCGGGCAAGAGGGCGCAGCGTTCGTATTCGGCCCATGCATTTGCGTCAAAAGTGGGGGCCACCGCGCGCCGCCCCATCAGGTCACTCAAGTAAGCGGCGGGGTCGGCCTCGATCAAACGTTCGGGCAGAGGCGCAGGTTGAATCAAGAAAAACCAGTGCCAATAGGCTTTGGCAAACGCTTCGCTGGTATGGGTGTACATGGCCAAGGTGGGCGCAATGTCCAGCAACATCAGGCGGCTGACACGCTGGGGATGATCCAGCGCCAAACGGTGCGCCACACGCGCGCCACGGTCGTGTGCGCAAACAGCAAAACGTTCTATGCCCAGGTGCTGCATCACGTCCACCACGTCTTGTGCCATGGCGCGTTTGCTATGGTTGGCATGCAGCGCGTCTGCGGGCGGCCTGGACGAGTCGCCATAACCACGCAAGTCGAGCATCACAACGAAGAACGTTTTCGCCAACTCTTCGGCCACACGGTGCCACATGGCCTGGGTTTGCGGATGGCCGTGCAGCAAAACCAAAGGTGCACCCGCACCCGCCACGCGCCCTCGAATACGAACCTCATTCAGTTGAAAGTCGCGCACCTCAAACGAGGGAAATAGTGTGTTCATGCGGGCATTGTGGCGTTGCCAACTCAGAACAATCAAGAAACAATCTGGAAGTTTAGAACTTCCTTTTTGGAATGAATAAATTCCTTTGAACTGGGCCAATTGATTCCGCCAATGAAGAAAAGAAACACCGAACTGCATGACCTGGAGCGTGCCGACTTACGACTGGCCTTGGCCATATACGAGGCGGGCAGCTTGAGTGGCGCGTCACGTTTGCTTGAAATGGAGCCGCCCGCGGTATCTAAGAAACTCGCACGACTGGAGCAATGCCTGGGTTTCGTGCTGTTTCACCGCAACACGCGGCGCTTGCAACTCAGTGGGGATGCGGAGCCTTTCTTCCAGCAGGCCAAAGAGGTGCTGCTGTCGTTCGACAAACTCACCGATCAATTGCTCGACAAGCAGTCTGCTCTGCGTGGCAAGCTGCGTCTGTGCAGCAGTTTTGGTTTTGGTCGGCATGTACTCGCGCCTTTGTTGGCTGAATTTCAACTTGCCCACCCCTTGGTGCAGGTGCAACTCCAACTGGTCGATCATTTGCCTGATTTACTGGCTGGCGGCTGGGACGCCGCCGTTTGGTTGTGGAGCCCCAAACAAATGGCCTTGCGTGTGCAAATCTTGGCACGCAATCACCGCATCTTGGTCGCTGCACCGAGTTACTTGCAACGCAACGGGCGACCCCACCAACCGCAGGACTTGGCGAGTCATCAATGTTTGGTCGTGAGGGAGAACGATGCACACCCCGCCATTTGGTCGTTACAGACCCTCCCCAAGAGTCAACGCACACGCAACTTGCAAACCGTTGAAGTGCAAATTCAAGGCCCTCTGTCCAGCAACAGCGGTGAAGTGGTGCGCGATTGGGCCTTGGCCGGGCACGGCATCATGTTGCGTTCAATGTGGGACGTGCATACAGCCTTGCAGCGCGGGGATTTGGTTCACCCAT
Source organism: Burkholderiales bacterium (assembly GCA_046094425.1). Lineage (GTDB taxonomy): Bacteria > Pseudomonadota > Gammaproteobacteria > Burkholderiales > Burkholderiaceae_C > JANPCX01. The sequence continues at coordinate 3,058 of JBJTHI010000232.1, forward strand.
TAGCCGCCCCCGTCAATAGGGACGAACGATTTACTGCGGTCGCCCCCCGCATTTTTTCCTTGTCCAGCTCTCTTCTCGGTCGTCTGAATTTTCAGCACACTTGGTTCTCAAAATTGCGGTTGCGCACAACAGCGCACCAGTCACCCATCAGGATCAAGGCCGCTTGATCGCCTGGGCAGCTCGC
>JBJTHI010000233.1:0-4061 GCA_046094425.1 Burkholderiales bacterium
ATGTTCTTGGAGACCACTACGTTATGAGCCGCAGCCGCCGCAAAACACCCATCGTCGGGCACACGACCTGCGGCAGCGAGCGCGAGGACAAGAAGCTCTGGCATCAGCGCTGGCGCACCCGTGAGCGCACGGCGCTGACCAGCGCGTCGCCCGAAGCCCTGAGCGCCCATCTGCCCCTGCTGGAAAACCAGGCCAGCAGCGTCTGGTCGATGGGCAAGGATGGCCGCTCCTACTGGCCCGTCAAGCGCCAGGCCGCCACGGCGGATCGCATCGCCAATCACAAGGGACGCAACCCGCAAGAACGCGCCTCCCTGAAAAAGCGCCTGCTGCGCAAGTGGATGAGCAAATGAAGCTCTCCTTCCATCAGCACATTGCGCTGTTCTGGATGATCGGTGCTCCGGGCGTCTTCGCGCCCGTGATCGAGAACGCCAAGCGGCCCGATGCCGGCGCCGTCATGGCGTGGGGTGTCGCGATCGTGGCGGTGATGATCCTCTTCACCCCTTTGCTGCTGCGCTGTCCACCATTCCGGCGCTGGTATGGCCGGACGGATGCGCTGTCGGAGCGGCAGCGCCAGGCGCTTGCCGAGCGCGGCCTGCGCCGCTACTACCAGACCGCTTTCGATGACGGCTACGTGCCCCGCGTGATGCCCTACGTGTGGCGCATCATCTGGACGGTCGGCGGGTTGATGGCTGTGACCGCCGTACTGCCTACCAACACCGGACGGCCAGCCTTCGATGCCTTGGTGGTCTTCTCGACCTGGTATCCGATAGGCGTGATGCTGCTGGTTTTCGCGTCGAGGCCCCTTGGCCGGTTGATTCGCCAAAGAGCACAGGAGCGGCGGAAATGAGCACGTCAACCATCGAGGCGCTGGCCAGCGCCTGGGCAAGGATTGCCGAGGAAGCGGAATTCCCCGCTGACTACGAGGGGACTGCCACACCACAAGCGCATCGGGCTAGCGAAGCTATTCAGGAGCAGATTCGGGAGCGCATCGTCGCCACCAACGACATGCGGCTGTTCAGCCTGCTGCACCTGCTGGGTCAGGCGTCGCTGCGCATGGAGCAAGCGCTGTGGCCGGAGGATTACGAGCGGATGACGCGCGAGGTTGAGGAAGCCCTGCGGCAAGCCACCGACGCCAACGCCAGATCGTACACCCACGAAGAAGTGATGCAGGCGATGCAGGAACGCATCGACCGGGCGCGAGACAAGCCATGTTGATTGGCTATGCGCGCGTCTCGACGCAGGATCAGAACCTGGAGCTGCAACGCGAAGCCTTGAGCAAGGCCGGATGTAAAAAGGTCTTCGAGGACAAGGTGAGTGGCACGCGGGCAGACCGGCCTGGCTTGGCCAAGACGCTCGAAATGCTGCGCGAAGGCGATACTTTGGTCGTCTGGAAGCTCGACCGGCTGGGCCGGTCGGTCAAGCAACTGGTCGATCTGGTCGGCGAGCTGCACAAGCACGGTGTCCAGTTCAGGAGCCTCACCGACTCCATCGACACCGGCACACCATCCGGGCGGTTCTTCTTCCACGTCATGGCGAGCCTTGCCGAAATGGAGCGCGAGCTGACCGTCGAGCGCACCCGCGCCGGGCTGGAAGTCGCCAAGCAGCTCGGCCGCAAAGGCGGCCGCAAGCCGAAGATGACCGACAGCAAGATCGAGTCGGCCAAGAAGCTGCTGGCCAGCGGGGTGCCGCCCAAGGACGTGGCCAAGAACCTCGGCGTGTCCATTCCGACGCTGTACCGCTGGGTGCCAGCCTCCACGCACGCTTAGCGTGCTTTATTTTCCGTTTTCTGAGACGACCCCTATCTGCCCGGTTGAAGTCGAAGATCGATGTATCTGTAGGGTTTGGAAATAAATGCGGGCGCCCACCGCACTCACGGCTCAGTTACCATTCTTTGTGCATCGCGGCCGCGCGGCTAGTTGGTAGCTGTTCTAAGCCTAGTCAGTGCCGCCCTTCGCCCCAAGCCCCATAGTCAGATTTGAGAAATGACAGTAGGCGATGCCGCAACGCGCTTCATCGACCTATGTAAAACGACTCCTTTATCGAAATAGTGCACTCATCGGGGTCTGTTTGATTGCCGTGCAATTTTCGACGGTAGGTCCATCCAGTACTGACGCGACTTTCCGGCCGACGCGGACCAAATTTCCCTTTTAAATCAGGCGCTTGCTGACTACCCAGCTTCCTTCGCCGCGTTGTTCCACTGAGAGGATGCGCACTGCGCTTATCTGGGCTACAATGTGGCTCAGTAAATAGGAGAAGCACATCATGGCTGAAAACGCAGTTGTCCGTGCCCGCATTGACGAGCACATCAAGGAGGAGGCGTCTGTCGTCCTGGCAGCGATGGGCCTCACGGTATCCGACGCATTTCGCATCATGCTGACCCGAATCGCCCGCGAGAAAGCGCTCCCGTTCGAGCCACTGGTCCCGAACGAGACCACTATTGCCGCTATGCGTGAAGCCCGCGTCGGCAACGTGAAGAGCTTCGACGGCGTTGATGCACTCATGGCGGATCTGCATGCGGAGGATTGACCGCACTGGGCAGTTCAAACGGGATTACAAGCGCGAAGCCAAGGGGCAGCATCGGGCAACGCTCGATGCCGACCTGATGGCGGTCCTAACAGCTCTTGCCACAGATCAATCTCTCGCAGAACGCTATCACGACCATTCGCTTACAGGTGATTGGAAAGACCACCGGGATTGCCACGTCAAGCCCGATTTGGTTCTGATCTATCGGAAGCCGGACGAGGAATCGCTGCAACTTGTTCGCCTCGGCTCGCACAGTGAACTTGGTCTGTAACAGGGAAGTTATCCATGAACGAATTCCGCCGCTTGGCCGCGAAGATCGATCAACACATGCAGCAGCTGGCTGTACAGGGCATCAGCGAACCTCATGCCATCATCAATCGCATGATGGGGTATGTCCCTGACCTGCACAAAATCTGGGTCGGCACCTCCGACCAGCAGCTGATGGCACTGTCCCGAGAGTTCGCCGGGTTCTACCGTTACGCCGTTATCATGGAAGAGGCGTCCGAAGCCGAACGTCAGAAGGCGTCGCGGCCGTATGACGGTATGGCCGAGTTCTCCGAACAGCACAAGCAAATGGGCGCTCAATTGTTGACCGCGGCGGCAACGCTTGAGCGCGGATTTCAGGCATATAGTGCTGGCCGTAATGTGCAGGCATTCCGGCCCCAGCTCGATGAGTTGGAGCGTTTGCATAAACAGTGGCTGCTCGACCTGGATGCCTTCAAAGGCTCGCTGCGTAGCCAGGGGGCCGAACCCAAGGTACTGGATTATGTGAACGAGGCTTTCGGTCGCCTGGCCGAGAGAATCCAGCAACTTGCAGATTGATGGACAGATCGGCCGCCAAGTATTCAACGCTTCCAAGCCGACTGGCGTCGTTTCATTACATCCATTCCTAACGGCATGTAAGGCTAAAACGTCAGTTTAAAAAACAGTCATCCAGGATAAACATCATTATCGTGTCCAAACAGACTTGGACGATGGCTGAGCTGGCGAAGCTAAGTCAACGCGTGATGATAATGTAGACCAATCAGCAAGCGTCTGATTTAAAAGGGAAATTTGGTTCGCGTCGGCCGGAAAGCCGCGTCAGTACTGGATGGACCTACCGTCGAAAATTGCACGGCAATCAAACAGACCCCCAGTTCCTTTCCTGGAAAATTCCGTCTTCGGATCAACAACGCGACACAACCGCCTATCGCCGCTTTCTGGATCAGCTGGCGCATCGATTGCGTGCCTATCTGAAGCGCCGCTTGGTTAATATGCACGATCACATCGAGGACATCGTGCAGGAGACCTTGTTGGCGGTGCATAACGGGCGCCACTCCTACCGGGCGGAGCATCCGCTGACCTCGTGGGTGCATGCGATCGCCAAGTACAAGCTCATGGATTTCCTGCGGCTGCGCGCGCGCGGCGATGCGCTCAACGATTCGCTGGACGACTGTGAAGAGATATTTAGCAATGCGGACGAGGAAGTGGCGGAAGCGCGGCGTGATGTGCATGTGCTGCTTGCGCAGCTGCCCGATCGTCAGCGCTTGCCCATACAG
>JBJTHI010000234.1:0-15470 GCA_046094425.1 Burkholderiales bacterium
GAGCACAGTGATGGTGATGCGTTCTTTGAGCAGCCACCACGACAACAAAGCCACCGCCGCCGGTATCGCGGCCATGATGACGCCCGCCGCCAAGGCCGAGGTGAGCGACACACCGAACAGCATGCAAATCGAAAACAAAAAATTCCCGAAGAAAGATTCGAGGAACAGCAGTTGGCGGTCGCGGCGGTTCAGTGCCTCTTCACCCGGCGCACGCCGCACCCAATGCGCCATCGCCACGGCAGCAATGCCAAAGCGCAGCCAGGCCAGTAAGAACACTGGGAATACCAGCACCAGCCATTTGGAAAAGCCCACATAGGCACCGACCAAGGCCATGGCACTGGCCAGGCAGAAGTAGGCTTGCCAGGGGGGCTGGTGGTGGATTGGAACCGCGCCAGGGGAGTTAACCACCCCGTGCCGCCTGCGTCATGGCCCGATGGCGTTCGCGCTCAGAGCGTGCCAGCAAATAGGTCGCCACCAAGGTGGCGCAAGCCACGATGGCGATGATGACGGTGGCCATGGCATTCACGCTTGGATCCAACCCGAGCCGCGCCCGCGAAAAAATCACGAGCGGCATGGTGGTGGCGCCGGGGCCAGAGAGAAAGGCTGACATCACCACGTCGTCCAGCGAAATGGTGAAGGTGAGCAACCAAGCCGATACCAGGGACTGGGCAATCATGGGCAAAGTCACCAATCTGAAAACCTGCGCGGGCCGTGCGCCCAAATCCATCGCCGCTTCTTCCAAGCGCGGGTTGAGTTCCTGCAAACGCGCTTGAATCACCAAGGTGGCATAAGCCATGCCGAGCAGCAGGTGACCGAGCCATATCGTGAGCATGCCGCGCTCGGGGAAACCCAAAGCACGTTGCACCGACACCAACATCAACAGCAGGGATAAACCCACGATCACCTCGGGCATCACCAACGGCGCATTCACCATGCCAGAGAAAAACGTGCGTCCGCGAAAACGGGTGTACTTCACCAGCGCGAACGCCGCGAGCGTGCCCAGAATCACTGAACCCCAAGCGGTGAAAAACGCCACCTTCAGGCTCAACCACAAACCCGCCAGCATGTCTTCGTCTTGTGCCAAGGCGCTGTACCACTTGAGGGTAAAGCCTTGCCACACATTGGGCAGCCGGGAGTCGTTGAAGGAAAAAACCACCAAGGCCAAGATGGGCAAGTAAAGAAAGGCATAACCCAGCACCAACCACAGTTTGGAGAAATTCCGGGCGAATTTGGGGCCCAACAAGGTTCGACGGTGTGTTTTCATCGGCCCAACTCCCGTGCTTCGGCTTGGTAGCGGTTGTAGACGGCCAGGGGCACCAGAATCAACAACACCATCACGACAGCCACGCTGGCCGCCATGGGCCAGTCGTTGTTGCTGAAAAATTCATCCCAGAGCACGCGGCCGATCATCAAAGTCTCTGGGCCACCCAGCAGTTCGGGAATCACAAACTCACCGATGCAGGGAATGAACACCAGCATGGAGCCCGCAATGATGCCGGCCTTGGACAGCGGCACGGTGATGCGCCAAAACGCTTGCGAAGGCGTGGCGCCCAAGTCGGATGCGGCCTCTAACAGACGCAAATCCATCTTGGACAGGTTGGCATAAAGCGGCAGGATCATGAATGGCAAATAGGTGTAGACCATCCCAAGCACCAAGGAAAAGTGTGTGTGCATGTATTGCCCTGGGCCGGGAATCAAACTCGCGCTGGCGAGCACATGGCCCAGGCCGGTTGCGGTCAAGACATTCGCAACCAATCCGCCTTCGCTGAGTAAACCTTTCCAGGCATAAACGCGCAGCAAGAACGAAGTCCAAAACGGCAGCATCACCATCATCAAGAAAGCCGGTTGCCAAGTGGCTTTGGCGCGGGCCATGAAGTAGGCGAAGGGGTAGCCAATAAAAAGACAAATCACCGTGGTGACGGCGGCGTAAACAACACTGTACGCATACCGTTCGATATAGATCACATCTTCAAATAGAAACTGATAGGTGCTGAATCTCAAACTCAGTTGCAACACCCCATCTTTCCAAGTCAGGAGATCTTGGAGTGCCACACCATCGGTCTCCGATATGCTGATGCGCAGAATGATGAGAAAGGGCAATAGGAAAAACAGCAGCAGCCAGAGGTAGGGCAGGCCGATCACAGCCAAGCGGCCACGCCGCCAGCCCGATGTAAAGCCCGCGCTGGCGCGTTGGAGGTTGGGGGTGGGAGCAGCCATGGTTTATTGCGTGAGTACCACTTGCGCCTCACCCGACCACGAGGCCCACACCTCGTCACCCCAAGTCGCCTCTTGTTCGCGGTGGCGTTGGGTGTTGATTTCACTCACCTTGAGCAATGCACCGCTGGCCAGTTGAACACGGTAAACCGTGAAGCTGCCGAAGTAGGCTTTTTCTTTGACCTTGCCGCGCACGCAATTGACCGTCGTATTTTCAGGTGCGTGCGTGGAGAGTTGAATTTTTTCGGGCCGCAAGGCCACTGTCACTTCCATGCCTTTACTACCGGTGATGCCGTGCCCCACGTGGTGGGTGCAGTCTGCGCATTGAACAACGACATGATCGGCTTCATCCACCGTCACCGCGCCGGGCATGAGGTTCACATTGCCAATGAAGTCGGCCACAAAACGGGTGGTCGGCGTTTCGTAAATGTCGTGTGGCGCAGCGACTTGCTGCACACGGCCTTCGTTCATCACGGCAATGCGCGAGGCCATGGTCATGGCTTCTTCTTGGTCGTGGGTCACCATCACACAGGTCACGCCCACTTGCTCAATGATGTTGACCAGTTCAATTTGAGTTTCTTCGCGCAGCTTTTTGTCCAGCGCGCCCAGGGGCTCGTCGAGCAACAACAATTTGGGTTTTTTCGCCAAGCTGCGCGCCAAGGCCACACGTTGCTGCTGTCCACCAGAGAGTTGGTGTGGTTTACGTTGGGCGAACTTGCCCAGCTGCACCAGTTTGAGCATGGCTTCCACTTGCTCGGCCACCGCGTCCTTGCCCAAACCATCGCGGCGCAGACCGAAGGCAATGTTGTCCCACACCGTTAAATGCGGAAAGAGAGCGTAGGACTGGAACATCATGTTGATCGGCCGCTCATAGGGCGGCAAATCAGCCAAGTCTTGCCCACCCAGCACGATGCGGCCCGAGGTAGGCGTTTCAAACCCGCCGAGCATGCGCAGCAGGGTGGTCTTGCCGCAACCCGAAGGGCCTAGCAAGGCAAAAATTTCACCTTGCGCCAAGCTCAAGCTCACATGGTTCACCGCGACGGCGCCGCCGCCAAAGTCTTTCACCAAGTCGATGATCTGCAAAAAGTCGGGTTGGGGCGCGGGCTTATCCATGCTCATGGTGCGTCGGGCGTCTCGGGGCGTTGATGCCGTGGAATCACGGGGGTTGAATTGGGGCAGAAGTGTGCCAGTAAAACTGCCAACAATCGCCACTCACTGGCCCACTGAATGATCTTCAGATGAGGCCCACTGCCGCAGGTCAGATCCGAGCAGGTGCCGATGCGGGTTTTCACAATCAGCAGCCGCCATTTCGCAATGCGGCAACTGGCAATGCTGCGACGCCGCAAAATTTCCCATCACGGTAAACAACGTTTCATATGCGGAAATGACGTTCGTAATTCATTGTTTTTATTCAACAATGTTTTTTGTCTTATATAAGACATAAGTCTTCACGAATGCGCGTGGAGCGGCTATGCTGAAGGCCATGTGTTGAGCATTTTTCTCGGCTACTTCTTCAACCTCAGGAGCGAACCATGACCACTCTCACCCGTGAACAACAAATTGCAGCCATCGAAAAAGACTGGGCCACCAACCCGCGTTGGAAGGGCATTAAACGCGGCTACACCGCTGCCGACGTGGTTCGTCTGCGCGGCTCGCTGCAGGTGGAGCACACCTTGGCCAAACGTGGTGCCGACAAACTGTGGAGTTTGGTCAACACCGAACCCTTCGTGAACTCGCTGGGGGCGCTCACAGGCAACCAAGCCATGCAGCAAGTCAAAGCAGGTTTGAAGGCGATTTACCTGTCGGGCTGGCAAGTGGCGGGCGACGCCAACAGCAATGGTGAGATGTACCCCGACCAGTCGCTGTACTCGGTGGACTCGGTGCCCAAAGTGGTTCGCAAAATCAACGCCACCTTCACCCGTGCCGACCAAATTCAGTGGAGCGAAGGCAAGAACGACATCGACTACTTCGCCCCCATCGTGGCCGATGCCGAGGCCGGTTTTGGCGGTGTGCTCAATGCCTTTGAGCTGATGAAAGCCATGATTGAAGCCGGTGCTGCGGGCGTGCACTTTGAAGACCAACTCGCCGCAGCCAAAAAATGTGGTCACATGGGCGGCAAGGTGCTGGTGCCCACCCGCGAAGCGGTGGCCAAACTGGTGGCAGCGCGTTTGGCGGCCGACGTGATGGGCACGCCCACCGTGCTCTTGGCCCGCACCGACGCAGAAGCCGGCGATTTGGTCACCAGCGACATTGACGATAACGACAAGCCCTTTTGCACCGGCGAGCGCACCGTGGAAGGTTTCTTCCGCACCCGCAATGGTTTGGATCAAGCCATCAGCCGTGGCCTGGCCTACGCTGAATACGCCGACATGATTTGGTGCGAAACCGGCAAACCCGACCTGGCATTCGCCAAGGCTTTTGCCGACGCCATTCATGCCAAATTCCCCGGCAAACTGCTGGCCTACAACTGCTCGCCCTCGTTCAACTGGAAAAAGAACCTGGACGACGCCACCATCGCCAAGTTCCAGCGTGAACTCGGTGCCATGGGCTACAAATTCCAGTTCATCACGCTGGCAGGCTTCCACAGCCTGAACTACTCCATGTTCGAGTTGGCTCACGGTTATGCGCGCAACAACATGAGTGCTTTCGTGGAACTGCAAGAGAAAGAATTTGCAGCGGCCGAGAAGGGCTTCACCGCCGTGAAGCACCAGCGTGAAGTGGGCACCGGTTACTTCGATGCGGTGACCACCACCATTGAACGCGACGCCTCCACCGGGGCGCTCAAAGGCTCCACCGAAGACGAGCAGTTCTTCGACAAGAAGCACGGTTAAATCGGCGCTCCCTGCAAAGCCCACGGCCCGCTCGTCTGAGCGCGGGCCGTGGGCTTTTTTCATGACCCCGTTATCCTCGCAAGCCATGTCTACTTCACTACTATCCCCTCGCATGGCCGGTGTGCTGGAGCGCATTGCGCGTGCCAAACAAACGCCTTTTCACGCCCTGTCGGTACCGGACGCGCGCCGCGCTTATGTGGTGAGTGCTGAGGTGCTGGATTTGCCCCGCGCACCGCTGCCACGTGTTCAAGATTTGGACATTCCCCTGGGCGATCACGTGTGCCAAGCCCGGTTGTATGGGCCCAGCCACGACAAACTGCCCGTGCTGCTTTACCTTCATGGCGGTGGTTTCACGGTGGGCGGGCTGTCCTCCCACGACAGCCTGTGCAGGCAACTGGCGCTGCAAAGCCAGGCCGCTGTGTTGGCGCTGGACTACCGTCTGGCACCCGAGCACCGTTTTCCAGCGGCGGTTAACGATGCCTGGGATGCTTTGAAGTGGCTGGCCGCACAAGGTGCGCGGGAATTGGGGCTGGACGAAACACGGCTGGCGGTTGGTGGCGACAGCGCAGGCGGCACGCTGGCGGCGGTGGCCGCGATACAAGCAGCACAAGCCGGGCTGTCGCTGCGCGCGCAATTGCTCATCACCCCCGGCACCGCAGACAACACCAACAGTGCTTCCCATCACTTGTTTGCCAATGGCTTTTTGCTGGATGCCACCACCATTCAATGGTTTTTTGACCACTACATCGACCGCCATGCCCGCAGCGACTGGCGTTATGCCCCGCTGAACGCGCCCGATGTGGAAGGCGCAGCACCTGCTGTGGTGGTGTTGGCCGAATGCGACCCCTTGGTGGACGAAGGGCTGGCTTATGCCGACAAATTGCGCGCGGCAGGTGGGGCGGTGGAACTGGAACTCACACGAGGCGTGACCCACGACTTCATCAAAATGGGCCGCGCCTTGCCGCAAGCGGTACAGGTGCAGGCCTGGGTGGGGGAGCGTTTGCGCGAGCGGTGGTAGCGCTCTAAGTTTTGCCCCAACGCTTGCGACTGCCCTCGGGCTTGAGCAAGCTGCGAACCCGCGTGCGTTTGACGGGTGGGGCTACGGTAGGCGAGGGCGCTAGCAACAACTCAGACTCGCTCTCCGACACTTCACTCAGTTCAACCGCCTCTTGCGGTTCGGTCGCGCCCAACTCATAGCGCGGTGGCCAGTGGGTGAGCGTAGAGCGGCGCAGCAAGGCCAAGCCGCCGTTAGGGCTGAAGGTGCGCTCCAGCACATGGGTGACGGTTTGCCGTTTGGTTTTCTCGCTGATGATGAGGGTGCTGCAACGCGTTCCGTACTGACCATCGGGTGTGCGAATGAAGGCACTTGAGAGCTGTCGCTCTAGCTCCAAAGGAACGCCGATTTTGGGCAACGTTTCGTCTGCCGCTTCGCCGCGGTTGGCCAAGGCGGCAAAAAGCTGTTCGGCGAGTTGCTCCACATCGCTGGCCGTGCCCAGCGCTTGTTTCATATGAGATTTCAGCGCCTGCACCTTGGGCCAAGGCGCATCCAGATGGGCGTTGGAGAGCCCATAGATGCCACGCTCTAGTTGCCGCGGACTGCCGTGTACGTTAGACCCCGCGAAACACACGCCCAAACGAAAATCGGCTGCGATCAAATTGAATCCGTTGTGCCCACTCATGGCCACCCGAGCCCAAAAACGGTCGGGCCTCTCCTGCGCTGACAGCCACTGCGGCACGATGGCGCCGCGTGAGGGGGCGGAAGGGTCGTTGCGTGCTGGGTTGCGCACATTGGTCACCATGGCCAAGCGCCCGGCGGCAGTCAGCCCCATCCAGGTGCCGCCCGCAAGTAAATCTCGCCCGGCCAAGATGGCGGGGCCGCCACCATCGGGCGTCCACCAGGCCAAACGTGCGGCCGGGCGCAGAAAAAATTCGTCACGGTTGGCCGCCACCACCAAGGGAAAACGGCGGTGCGCGTCCAGGGCCAAGGCGAGCAAACACATGGATCAAGCCTCAACAAAAACTTCAACGTGCCGTGTGCCCACAATCCACGGCGAGAGCGCTTGCGCCGCGGACTCGATGGCTGCTTGCACAGCGGGCGAAACGCCTTCTTCTTGCTTCATGGCATAGACCTCCATCCAAGTACGCAAATCATCTTGCGGGTTCGGACGGTTCAGACAACGTGTGCTCAGGCCCGGCCAACTCTTTCGCAGTTGTTCCTGCATGTGGGAAATGGCCTGACGCACCTGGTCATCCTCGTGCGCGCTTGCTCGGAAGTAAATGAACAATTCACGCATGGCGGTGAAGTGACAACTTCGGGAGAAATAATCAGCTCAGAGCGTGCTGGAGTTGACAAGCGGCTGGGTATCGATCGGAACCTCGTAGGGCAGAACGCGTGCCTCCAAACCTGCCCCGGTGGCGGCCCCTAGATGCAGGGAGCCACTCGCCAAAGCAGCCAATTTCACTTCGGCCAGCAGCAGGGTGTTGCCTTCGGGTAGCTTGACTGCATTGACTACCATGCCCGCCGGTTGCTCGGCGTCGCTGCCTTGAAAAACTTCCATGCCTGCTTGGGCAGGTGCAGAGGTCTCAAACAAAAACATGCGCCTTTTGGCCGTGCTGCGGTACTGGCTGCGTGCCACCACCTCTTGGCCGGGGTAACAGCCTTTTTGGAAGTTCACGCCGTCAATCAACTCGTAGTTGATCATTTGCGGCACAAATTGGTCGGCGGTGGCGGCTTCAATCATGGGCAAGCCGCTAGCGACTTGCAGGTGTTGCCAGGCGCTCAATGGCGCGCTCGCTTGCATGGTGGTAACCGGGCTGGCATCACGTCCTACCCAAATTGCACGCCATTGGCCCTGCACATCGGGCAGGCGCACCACGGTCGCCTCTACAGGGGCGCTAGCGCTCGCGTCATCATCCACTGTCCAAGGCTTCATATTTGGCAGCGATGCTGCTTCGGAGTGGTCTGCCAAACCCCACAAACCCCACAGGGGACGCTCATCGGTGGCATCACTGAGTTTGCACTTGGCGCGCAATACAAACATAGACAAACGTTTCAGCGTGGCGGCCAGCACACTGCGTTCGCAAACCAGCACTATCTCTTCATGCGACTCACGCCAAACGATGAAGGTGGCGAGCAAGCGGCCCTTGGCAGAACAGTAACCGGCTAGGCAGGCCTGACCCAGTTCCAAGTGGGCAATATCGTTGGTGAGTTGGCCGTGCAAAAAAGTGGCCGCATCGGCGCCCAGGGCACGAATGACACCCCAATGGGTGAGGGGGCAACGGTCGTAGGGAAGCGTGTGCGAAATAGCGTTCATGCCGCGAATTATCATGGCCGCCCTTGTTCTTTGGATCTGTCAGGTTTTTCCGGGCTGTGTTGATGCGACTCTTGCGCCGTTTGGTTTTGTTGATGCTGCTCTTGTCCTTGCTCTTAGCAGGGGCGGTGGTGTTTTGGCTGGAACGCCCGCTGCCTTTGGCGACAGAAGTGGTGGAGCTGTCTATCGAAGCGGGAACGCCTCCCAGCGCCATTGCCAACGACTGGGTCGACGCCGGCGTGCAAACCTCGCCTCGCCTGTTGTACGAATGGTTTCGCTGGTCGGGCCAAGCCAAGAAAATCCGCGCCGGCAGTTACGAAATTGACCGCAACACCACGCCGCGCAGCTTGCTGCAAAAAATGGTGCGCGGTGATGTCACTTTGGCCACCGTTCGTTTCATCGAAGGCTGGACCATGCGCCAAGTGCGGGCCGAGCTCGCCAAAGCCGACAGCCTGACGCCCAGCATTTCAACCATGAGCGATGCTGAGTTAATGGCCGCTCTGGGTGCGCCAGGCCAAAGCGCAGAAGGCGCTTTTTTCCCCGACACCTATGCCTACAACAAAGGCAGCTCCGACTTGGCCGTGCTGCGCCGTGCCCACCACGCCATGAACAAAAAGCTGGCGGCCGCATGGGAGCAGCGCGCGGCCGACTTGCCCCTAAAAACACCGCAGCAAGCACTGATATTGGCTTCCATCATCGAAAAAGAAACCGGTTCGGCGCAAGAGCGACGTTTGGTGTCGTCGGTGTTCATCAACCGCTTGCGTCTGGGCATGTTGCTCCAAACCGATCCCACGGTGATTTACGGCCTGGGCCCGAATTTCGACGGCAATTTGCGCAAGCGCGATTTGCTCACCGACACGCCCTACAACACCTACACCCGCGCCGGTCTGCCCCCCACCCCCATCGCCATGCCAGGCAAAGCCTCGTTGTTGGCGGCGGTGCAACCTGAGCAAAGCAAGGCGCTGTATTTCGTGGCACGCGGTGATGGCAGCAGCGAGTTCAGTGACAACCTGGCCGCGCATAATCGCGCCGTCAACAAATACCAGCGTGGTGGAAAGTAGCAGCTTGTCAGGACGATTCATCACCTTTGAAGGCATAGACGGGGCGGGTAAATCCACCCATATCGAAGCCCTTGCACAGCGGTTTCAGGCCCTGGGCCACACAGTGGTATTGACACGCGAGCCTGGCGGAACACCGCTGGCCGAACAACTGCGCAGCCTGGTGTTGAACCAGGCCATGGGCGATGTGACCGAAACCTTGCTCATGTTTGCCGCCCGGCGCGACCATGTGGAACAAGTGATTCAGCCTGCCTTGGCGCAGGGTCACACCGTGTTGTGCGACCGTTTTTCCGATGCCACCTTTGCCTACCAAGGCGGTGGCCGTGGGGTGGATTGGCAGCTTTTGCAGCAATTGGAGCAAACGGTGCTCGGGGGCTTGCGACCGAATCTCACCGTGTGGTTCGACTTACCCGCGGCAGTAGCCGCCCAGCGCCGCGCGGCGGCACGCACGCCAGACCGGTTTGAACAATTGGACCTGGCCTTTTTCGAGCGTGTGCGTGCCGCTTATGCACGCCGCGCCGCCGAGTCACCCGAGCGTTTCGTGCGTTTGGACGCAGCCCAAACTGTGGATCAGGTAGGTACCGCATTACGACTGGCTTTGGAGTCTCGGGGATGGTGACCCGCGCCGAGGCAACTGCATCCACAGCAGCCGAGAAAGCGCTGTTGCCTTGGCTGCAAGAGCCCCTTCTCAAGCTGCTGCAATCTCGGCAAAGCCATGCCTTGCTGTTGCATGGTTCGGCAGGCGTCGGGCAGTTCGACTTGGCCCTGGCTGCGGCACAAGCCTGGCTTTGTGAGCAACATGAGGCGGGTGAGCAAGTAACTCGACCGGCTTGCGGTGTGTGCCCCAGTTGCCATTTATTTCAAGCCCACACCCATCCTGATTTTTTGTTATTACTGCCCGATGCGTTCAAAGAAGCCTTGGGTTGGGAGATGGAGGAAAGCGCTCCCAGCGAAAAAGCCTCAACCGCCAAACCCAGCAAAGACATCAAAGTAGAAACCGTGCGACAGGCGGTGTTCTTTGCCCAAACCACCTCTGCCCGGGGGCGTGGCAAGGTTTTGCTGGTGCATCCCGCAGAACGAATGAACACGGTGGCGGCCAACGCTTTGCTCAAAACACTGGAAGAGCCGCCCGGTCAGGCACGTTTTGTTTTGAGTACCTCCGCGATCGATGCCCTGTTGCCCACCGTGCGCAGCCGCTGCATGGCATTTGCCATGGGGCTGCCTGCGCCGCAGGTGTCTTGCGCTTGGCTGTCGGCACGGGGCGTGCCACAGCCCGAGGTCTTGCTCGCAGCGGCAGGCGGGCAACCACAAGAGGCCATGCGCTGGCATGAAGAGGGCATCACTGCTGCGCAATGGCTGGCCTTGCCCAGGCATTTGGGCCAAGGGCAGGGCGCTGCCATGGTGGACTGGCCCTTGCCCCGTGTCGTAGAAACTTTGCAGAAAATTTGTGTCGATGCCATGCGCTTGGCCAGCGGAGCGGCACCCTGTTACTTTGCTGCGAGCAGTTGGCCCCAGCAGGGTGCCTTCAGTCTTGAGCGGTTATCGGCCTGGGCACGTGAGCTGCAACAAGCAGCGCGCCATGCCGACCACCCTTGGAGTGGGCCTTTGGCCCTGCAGGCCTTGACGCTTACTGCAGCAGAGGCACTTCGTTCGCGTTGAATTGATTGAATGACATCAAGCATTCGTTACACTGCGTCGCATGAGTGATGTTCCCCTGCGAGCCCCTGCATCTGCCATGATCACCACACCGCCCAACAGCACACCTGCCGGCGCGCGCCCCAGCGTCATTCAGTTGGTGTTTCGGGAAAAGGGCGCGCTCTACGCGGCCTACATTCCCATACTCACCGACGGCGGCCTGTTCGTGCCCACCACGCGCGAGTACAAATTGGGTGAAGACATTTACCTGCTGCTGTCCTTGCCAGACGACCCACAGCGTTATCCCGTGGCAGGCAAGGTGGCCTGGATCACCCCAGCCAACGCCTCGGGTGGACGCACCCAAGGCGTGGGTGTGCGCTTCCCCAACGACGAAAAAACCCGTGTGCTGAAACTTCGCATTGAAGAAATTTTGGGCACGGCTTTGTCGTCCTCGCGACCCACACAGACTCTTTAAGCATTTTTTAGGTTGGCTGTGCCATGTTTGTGGATTCCCACTGCCACCTGAATTTCCCCGAGCTGCGCAGCAACTTGGAGGAAATCCGCGCAGCGATGGCGCAGGCTCGTGTGGATCGCGCCCTGTGCATTTGCACCACCTTGGAAGAGTTTGACCAGGTATACGACCTGGCCAGCACCTATGACAACTTTTGGGCCAGCGCAGGTGTTCATCCCGACAACGAAGGCGTTCAGGAGCCGAGCTTGGGTGATCTGCTGGAACGCGCAGCCCAGCCTCGCGTGGTGGCCATAGGCGAAACCGGGCTGGACTACTACCGCCTCAATGGCCGCTCAGTGGTCGATATGGCCTGGCAACGCCAGCGTTTTCGTGTGCACATTCAAGCCAGCCGAAAAACTGGACTGCCCCTGGTCATTCACACGCGCAACGCCTCAGACGACACGCTGGCCATCTTGAAAGAGGAGGGGGCCAACAACGGCGTGTTCCATTGTTTTACTGAAACCATGGACGTGGCCCGAACCGCGCTAGACATGGGCTTCTTCATCTCCTTCTCCGGCATCCTCACCTTCAAAAGCGCCCGCGAGCTGCAAGAAGTGGCGCGTTTTGTGCCACTGGATCGCTGCTTGATCGAGACAGACAGCCCCTACCTGGCCCCCCATCCCTTTCGTGGCAAGACCAACAACCCAGCCTGGGTTCCTTACGTGGCACAGGAACTGGCTGACCTCAAAGCCTCTTCGCTTGAAGAAGTGGCCGATGCAACGCGGCTGAATTTCGACCGTCTTTTCCGCAAGGTATTGCTTTCAAAGGTGACGCATGAAACTCATAAAGCACTTTAAAAGTTGTTTATATCTATTTGTTTTAATTGGATATTCCTTGGCGTCGGCTGGGTCGTATGAAGACTTTTTCTCGGCCCTGAATCGCAACGATGCTCCGTCGGTCACCCGCTTGCTGGAGCGCGGTTTTGACCCCAACACCCGCGATCCGCAAGGCCGCCCCGGCTTGTTTGTTGCGCTACAAAAAGAGTCCTTCGACGCGGCCCAGGCCCTCATGCGGCATCCGCAGCTGGACGTGAACGCCTTAAACAACAACGACGAATCGCCTCTGATGATGGCCGCCATGAAAGGCCAGCACCGTTGGTGCGTGGAGTTGATGAACCGGGGCGCGGTGGTCAACAAAACCGGCTGGACGCCCTTGCACTACGCGGCATCTGGAGGTGAGCACCAAGTGGTGGCCTTGCTGCTGGACAAAGGAGCCGCCATCAACGCTCCGTCGCCCAACGGTTCCACCCCAGTCATGATGGCAGCGCTTTACGGCACCGAGGCCAGCGTGAACCTGTTGGTATCACGCGGGGCTGACCTCAAAAGAAAAAATGACCTTGGCTTGACCGCCAGTGATTTCGCCACCCGGGGAGGGCGTGAGAAGTTGGCGGTTCAACTCAAAGCGCCTTAATGGGTCACGGTTTTGTCAGGTTTCTTCTGACAGCCACTTTGTCACCAGGCTGACTCGTCAACTTTTTTCAGAGGGCTATCGTTCCCCCAGTGTTGATGCAACACCAACCCCTCTGTGGAGACGAGTCATGCACAAGTCCGAAGTCAGTGCCAATCCTTTCGCCCTGATGATGAACCCAGAGGCCGTCATCGCCGCCATGAATCGCTCCGAGCGGCTGCTGCGCCTGAAAAGCCATGTGTGCCGCCCGCTGGACAAACCGACACCGCTCAAGCCTTTGGCGGGAACCAGCGCAGCCGTCGACGCCAAGCTGGAAGAGGAAGCGGGCAGCCCAGATCATCTCAACGATTGATCCACAACAGCGCCACTTGAGGTGGCGCTTGTGCTCTGCATACAATACGCAACGATGTATATTATGTTAACTTCTTTGCATCGAGAAGAAATCCCTGCTGACGGTGTCGCCCGTTAAACGGACAAAAGCGGCGCAGCCATCAGCGATGTGTTTGATTTGACGGTGGCGGTAGAAAACAAGGTGGTCTCTGGAACCGCGCTGGCCGATCAGTTGCAGGGGTATTGGGGCAACGACAGCCTCTCTGGTCTGGGCGGCAACGACACCATTTCGGGTGGCTCTGGCGACGATTCTTTGGACGGCGCACAGGTGCAGACACCTTGGTTGGCGGGGACGATTTCGACCGCTTGGCGGGTGACGCCGGCGACGACGTGCTGCAAGCAGGCGCTGGATCTGACGAGCTCAAAGGTGGCACGGGCAACGACAGCCTGGATGGCGGTGCTGGCAATGACACGTACTTCTTCAGCCTGGGTGACGGCCAAGATGTGATTGCTGAGGCCGCTCCAGACGCGCTACTTGGCAAGCTGAACACCCTCGCCTTGGCGCACGGGATCGCGGAGGCCGATGTCAAGGTGAAGAAAGTGGGTGTTGATTTAGAGGTGCTCGTGGGCACAGGAACCGACAAGGTGACGGTGAAGTCGTTTTTTGCCGGAACAGGCACGTCGAACCAAAACAACCCGATTCAACGAATTTACTTTGAAGGGGCCAACAAAACATGGGACTTGGCCAAGATTGAGGGCTTGGTCAGTGGCAGCAGTACACCGCCGCAGTTGGTGAACCCGCTGTAGACCAAAGCGCCAAACAAGGAGCGGTGCTGTCTTACAGCGTCCCGGTGGATGCATTTGTGGATGCCGATGTGGGTGATGTTTTGACCTACAGCGCCAAGCAATCCGATCAACAACCGTTGCCCACATGGTTGACATTCAACGCAGCCACACGAACGTTCAGCGGCACCGCACCGGTGGACTTTTTGGGAACCCTGAGCGTCATGGTGGTGGCAACCGACAAGGCTGGCAACGCTGCAAGTGATGTGTTTGATTGGGTTGTCAGTGCCAATAACAACACCATCACCGGCACGGCATTGGCCGACACGCTGACCGGTGCTTCGGGCGACGACAGCCTGTATGGCTTGGGGGGCAACGACACCTTGGTGGGCAACGACGGTCACGACCTGCTGGACGGCGGGGCCGGCGTCGACAGCATGCGCGGAGGCGCAGGCAACGACACCTATGTGTTTGACGCCGCTGGAGATGTTGCCGATGAAATCAACGGCTCTGGCACGGACACGGTGGAGTCCAGCGTGAGCGTGACCTTGGCAAGCGGTATTGAAAACTTGCGCTTGACCGGTTCGGCAGCCATCAATGGCACCGGCAATGCGCTGAGCAATTTGATTGTTGGCAATGCGCAAGACAACGTTTTGGACGGCGGCGTTGCGCCCACATCGTGGCTCCAGCCAGCATCCGACTCCTTGCGCGGCGGTGCTGGCAACGATACCTATTTGATCCGTGACTTGCCCTACACCACCACGCGGGTAGAAGAAATGGCGGATGAGGGCATCGACACCGTGGAGTACACCGCAACGGGGGGTAGCTACACCTTGCCCAACGAAACGGAGAACTTGGTGCTCAAGGGCAGTGTGGTGAGTGCTTCCGGGAATCGCTTAAACAACGTGCTGACTGGCAATGATGCGAACAACTTCATCTATGGACATGAAGGCGCAGACACCTTGTATGGCCTGGATGGAAATGACATCCTTGAAGGTGGTTTGGAGTTTGGTGACTACGCCGATGTGTTGGATGGTGGGCTTGGGAACGACACCTATCGCTACCAGCTTGACAGCGGCCACGACACCATTGTGGAGGCTCTGCCCGACGCGAGGGTCGGCAAGCTCAACACCTTGTTCATCTACGGTCGAGGTTTTGCGTCCGATGTCATTCCCGCCACGCTGAAGAGAGTGGGCGTTGATTTAGAGGTTCTGGTGGGAAGCGGAACCGACAAAATCACGGTGAAATCCTCCTGAATCCGTGAGCGCCCCAAGCGCGCAAGCGGCCAAGTGGTTGATGTGATTGAAGAAAGTGTTGGGGTTGATCCTGACAGCGGATCACTCTGTGGGTGAGTTGAGGCAGGGTATTCAAATTGGATTTCTTGAGTCCC
>JBJTHI010000235.1:0-22146 GCA_046094425.1 Burkholderiales bacterium
GGATCAAGATGCTGCGCAAACACGGCTTCATCGCCACGCCAGCAGCTGCCTGATATTCATCGCCAGGCCGCCTCTCAGGTTCGGGCCAGCCTCAGGTCAGGCACTGTCACGTCTGCGGGTAGGTGTCTTCCACATTAAACGCGTCCACCAAAAATAGCACTGCCCACGCGCACCAGGGTAGCCCCTTCTGCAATGGCAGCCTCCAGGTCTTGGCTCATGCCCATGGACAGGGTGTCGAGGTGGGGCATGTTCAAAGACACCATCACGTCATGCAGCCGCCGATGGGACTGCCGCTGCGCGGCATAGTCCACACGGGGCTCGGGTATGGCCATCAGCCCCCGCAAACGCAGATTCGGCAAGGCGTTGACCGCTTGGGCTAGCGCTGCGACCGCGTCAACAGCGACCCCACTTTTGCTGGCCTCGTTGCTGGTGTTGACCTGTAAGCAAATATTCAGGGGCGGCAGCGATGCGGGGCGCTGTAACGACAAACGTTCAGCGAGTTTCAGTTTGTCCACGGTATGCACCCAGTCAAACTGCTCGGCCACCGCCCGGGTTTTGTTGCTTTGCAAAGGGCCAATGAGGTGCCATTCAAGTGACGGGCGCAGGTCTTGCAGGGCGGCTATTTTGTCCAAGCCCTCTTGAACATAGTTTTCTCCGAAGCGTCGCTCCCCTGCGGCGTAAGCCTGGCGCACCACTTGCGGGCCGAAAGTTTTACTCACGCACAGCAAACCCACACCGCTCACGGGTCGTTGTGCTGCAGCACAGGCCCGCTCAATGCGGGTGTGCACTTGTTGTATGTTGTTCTGTATCGTCGCCATAATGCGCTGACTATATGGCTCGCTGATGTGGGCGCACATGCCGTCGTTGCTGTCGGCTCCAACAACCTCACTGCAATCTCCATGGACATCACCCAACTGCTGGCGTTTTCAGTCAAGAACAAAGCCTCTGACTTGCACTTGTCAGCCGGGCTCCCTCCCATGATTCGTGTGCACGGCGACGTGCGCCGCATCAATGTGGATGCACTGGATCACAAAACCGTGCACGACATGGTGTACGACATCATGAACGACTCACAGCGAAAAGCCTACGAGGAAACGCTGGAGTGCGACTTTTCCTTTGAAATTCAAGGCCTGGCCCGTTTCCGCGTGAACGCCTTCAACCAAGACCGGGGTTCTGGCGCGGTGTTCCGAGCCATTCCCAGCAAGATTTTGACGCTGGAGCAGCTCAACTGCCCCAAAGTATTCGCTGAACTGTCACTCAAACCACGCGGATTGGTGCTGGTGACAGGGCCCACGGGCTCAGGCAAGTCCACCACACTAGCAGCCATGGTGAACCACCTCAACGAGAGCGAGTACGCCCACATCTTGACCGTGGAAGACCCAATTGAGTTCGTGCATGAATCCAAAAAATGTTTGATCAACCAGCGTGAAGTGGGGCCGCACACCTTGAGTTTCTCCAACGCGCTGCGCTCGGCCTTGCGTGAAGACCCCGACTGCATCTTGGTTGGCGAGTTGCGCGACTTGGAGACCATCCGACTGGCCTTGACCGCCGCCGAAACCGGGCACCTGGTGTTTGGCACCTTGCACACGTCCAGCGCCGCCAAAACCGTGGACCGCGTGGTGGACGTGTTCCCCGCCGCCGAGAAAGAAATGGTGCGAGCCATGTTGTCCGAGTCCGTCATCGCCGTCATTTCACAAACCCTGTGCAAACTCAAAGACGGCACCGGCCGTGTGGCAGCCCATGAAATCATGCTCGGCACGGCTGCGGTGCGTAACTTGATTCGTGAGAACAAAGTGGCTCAGATTTACTCGGCCATTCAAACTGGCAACAACGTGGGCATGATCACCTTGGATCAAAACCTGGCCGAACTGGTGCGCCGCAATGTGATCTCGCCCGCCGAAGCGCGTGCCAAGGCCAAATTCCCTGAGAACTTCCCAGGTTAGTTCACAACCGCGTCACCACCCCATCACCACCCCACTTGACCGCTGCGAGGATCTTCCATGGAACGCGACCAGGCCTCTAAATTCGTCAACGACTTGCTGCGCTTAATGGTCTCGCGCAACGGTTCTGACCTTTTCCTCACCGCCGACTTCCCGCCCGCTATCAAGGTGGACGGCAAGGTCACCAAAGTATCGCCCCAGCCTCTCACTGGCCAGCACACCTTGGCGCTGACGCGCGCGGTCATGAACGACAAACAGTCGGCTGAGTTTGAACGTACCAAAGAATGCAATTTCGCCATCTCGCCCCAAGGCATAGGCCGCTTTCGTGTGAATGCGTTTGTGCAGCAGGGTAATGTCGGTTTGGTGATGCGAACGATTCCTGCTGTTTTGCCCACCGTGGACAGCCTCAATTTGCCAAGGGTGCTGAAAGACATTGCCTCGACCAAACGAGGTTTGGTAATATTTGTGGGTGCCACGGGATCCGGCAAAAGCACCTCATTGGCCGCCATGGTGGATCACCGCAACGAGAACAGCTTTGGCCACATCATCACGATTGAAGACCCGGTGGAGTTTGTTCACCCGCACAAAAACTGCATCATCACCCAGCGCGAAGTCGGCATCGACACCGACGGTTGGGCGCAGGCCCTGAAAAACACCCTGCGTCAAGCGCCCGATGTGATTTTGATGGGCGAGATCCGCGACCGCGAAACCATGGAGCACGCCGTGGCCTTCGCCGAAACCGGCCACCTGTGCATGGCCACGCTGCACGCCAACAGCGCCAACCAGGCGCTGGACCGCATCATCAACTTCTTCCCCGAAGAGCGACGCGCGCAGTTGTTGATGGACTTGTCCTTGAACCTCAAAGCCTTGGTGTCGCAGCGCTTACTGCCACGTCAAGAAGGCAAGGGGCGCATCGCGGCGGTGGAAATCATGCTCAACACCCCGCTCATTTCCGAGTTGATCTTCAAAGGCGAAGTATCGGAAATCAAAGAAATCATGAAACGCTCACGCGAGCTGGGCATGCAAACCTTCGACCAAAGCCTGTTCGACCTGTACGAAAACCACATGGTCACTTATGAGGACGCGTTGCGCAACGCCGACTCGGTCAACGATTTACGCCTGCAAATCAAACTACACAGCCAACGTGCGCGCAGTAGCGACCTGTCGGCAGGCACCGAACACCTGATCATTGTTTAACGGGGTTCAACCCCACTTGGCGCGCCCGGCTGGGATCGAACCAGCAACCCCTGCCTTCGGAGGGCAGTACTCTATCCATTGAGCTACGGGCGCAGCACACGGTCATTTTAGCCCTGCGCATTTCGCTGCTTGTTTTGTTGACTCCTTGAACGCGTGGGGTTTGAGGCCGTCGGCGAGGAAACTCGCGCTCGATGCGGCCACTTCAACCTAGATTCGGCAGTTGGACGCGCCCGAGTGGGCTGCGCTGCGGTGCGCTGGCAAGGCGGGACGACGCTGCGGGCTCGTGCCCGCGTGGAGGAGCACCGCGGCCAGCGTGCCGCAGCGCTGCTCAATCGGGCGTGTAGCGCTTTCACCCCATGGGTGAAGATGTTCGTGTGAAGAAAACTCAATATTCATCAGGGTTTGCAAGCGGAATGAAGCGGTCAACTGCCGAATCTAGGTTCAATGTGGGCGACCGGTTTTGTCATGCATCCGTCATGGGGTGTTCATGGAATAGACACGCTCAAGCTTCACCATGGGCTGACCATGAAAACCATCACCCTCATCTACTTCAACGCAGGCGGCGGGCACCGGGCTGCCGCCTTGGCGTTGGACGAGGTGATCCGCCAGCAAGAGCGTCCCTGGCGGGTGGAACTGGTGAACTTGACCGAGGTGCTGGATCCGAAAGCGGCGTTCCAAAAACTCACCGGGTTTGCGCCGGAAGACATCTACAACAAACGCTTGGCACGTGGCTGGACTTTGGGTTTGTCGCAGGAGCTCAAACTGCTGCAAGCCATGATTCGCTTGAGCCACAGCGCCCTGGTGCGCAAGTTGCAACAACACTGGCTTCAAAGCGAGCCGGATTTGGTGGTCTCCTTGATTCCCAACTTCAACCGTGCTTTGTATGACTCGGTCACCAGCACTTTGCCCGGGGTGCCGTTTGTAACGGTGCTCACCGACATGGCCGACCATCCACCGCATTTTTGGATTGAACCGGGCCAGCGCCAACACCTGGTGTGCGGCACACCACGGGCGGTTGAACAAGCACGCGCTGCGGGTTATGGTTTGGAAAACATATCGTTGACAACAGGCATGATTCTTCGGCCCTCGTTCTATGAACAGCGCGAGCGGCCCGAAGGAGCAGAACGAATAGCGGCCTGTCAAGCGCTGGGGCTGGATGCGAGCCGCCCCATCGGCATGGTGATGTTTGGCGGCCAGGGCTCGATGCAAATGGTGTCGATGGCGCGCTCATTGGCCAAGGTGCAATTGATTTTGATGTGCGGTCACAACCAAGTGCTGGCCGACAAACTGCACAAGCTGAAACGTCCTGCTCCCTCGGCGGTGGTGGGTTTCACATCTGAGGTAGCGAAGTACATGGGGCTGGCCGACTTTTTGGTAGGCAAACCCGGCCCGGGCAGCATCAGCGAAGCGCTGCACATGGGCCTGCCCATCATCACTAGCAAAAACGCCTGGACCATGCCGCAAGAGCGTTACAACGCCGATTGGGTGGTCGAGCAGGGCGTGGGCCTGGTGCTTTCTTCTATGCGCCAACTGCCTGAGGGCGTGGCGCGTTTGCTGGCCGACTAGCCCGCTTACCAAACGCGCGCGCGTCAGTTGGACAACCGCGCGGTGTACGAGTTGCCCGAGATATTCGCGGACTTGATGCTGGCGGCTGCTGTTCCCATAGCGGCCCCCATGGCCCCGCCAACCGCCACACCAACAGGAACAGGCATCACTTCGACGGGCTCGGCAGGTGCCACCGAACGCGCTGCGGGCAAAGCGGCAGCGCTGTAGTCCAAAATTTCCAAGCGGCCATCGTCGTGCTCGACCAAGGCGGTGAGGCTTTCTACCCAGTCGCCGTCGTTGCAGTAGAGCACGCCATCGATCTCACGAATTTCTGCATGGTGAATGTGGCCGCAGACCACGCCGTAGGCACCACGTTTACGCGCCTCTTTCGCCACGGCTTCTTCAAAATCGCTGACGTAGCTGACGGCACGTTTGACCTTGAGCTTCAGATAACGTGACAAGCTCCAATATGGCAGGCCCAAACGAGCCCGCGCAGAGTTGAACCAGCGGTTCACCTTGAGCGTGAACTCATAAGCAATGTCACCGGCATAAGCCAGCCACTTGGCACACTGAATGACGCCATCAAACAGGTCACCGTGCGTGACCCACAGAGTTTTGCCATCGGCGGTGGTGTGCATGCACTCTTCCATCACGTCCACCCCACCAAAGTTGTGGTTGAGGTAGCGACGCGCAAACTCGTCGTGGTTGCCGGGGACAAAAATCACCTTGGTGCCTTTGCGCGCCTTGCGCAAAATTTTTTGCACCACGTCGTTGTGGCTTTGCGGCCAGTACCAGGAGCGGCGCAATTGCCAGCCGTCAATGATGTCGCCCACCAAATACAAGGTGTCGCAATGGGTGTCGCGCAAAAACTTCAAGAGCGCAACGGCCTGGCAGCCAGGTGTGCCCAGGTGCAGATCGGAGATCCACACCGTGCGCACTTTCAAGCGGATTTTGTCGTCGTCGTGTTCCATGCCAAAGCCCCTTGCTTGCATGGAAACGCATCGTCTCAAACCCAGATGACGGTGCTGTGAATGTTTCTCCGGTTTTAATCAGATGTGCGTTTGAGGTCACGAAACGCCGCAAACAACCACGAGCGCATGCCCACCACCAAGGTGTAGGGCTGTTTTTGCTCGGGCGGCAGTTTTTGGTCAGACAAATGTTGCTGCGCAAAGTCTTGGCCTATGCGCTGCAAGCGTTCGGAAAAACTGCCTGCCAAACTTTTGCCGATCTGACCATGTACCAACATGAGCATTTCGCCATGGCCATCAAAACCACCAGAAAAATAGTCGTCCACCACATGTTCGCGGAAGAAACTCATCACCGGCCCATGAGGTCGCCAGCGAAAAGTTTTAGCGAGTTTTAAGCGATAGCGGTTCATGGGTTTGAGTTCAATCACACCCAAACGATCCAGCACCACCAGGTAAGCAACGCATTCCGGTTCACTCACACGGTAGGTGCTGACAATTTGCTCAAACGTCCACTGGCTCAAACAACAAATGGCAATCAGGAGCAGGCGTTTGTCGGCCACCACCGCTTTCTCTTGCTCCAACGTCAACTCACGCCGCAGTGGCTGGGCGTCCACCACCTGGCGGGCCAACTCGGCGAAGTCCATCTTCAACACACGCAGCACATCGTCGATGCGCGACAGCGGCATATCAGCCTTGGCAAACGTGCGTTTGATGCTGGACTCCGACATGCCGAGTTCTATGGCCAATTCGGCATAAGTGATTTGGGCCGCTTTGAGTTCAGCTTTGAGGGCGGTGACCAGGTCTTGGGTGGTGCTCATGGGGGTAGTCCTCAGAAATGAATGGAGTATCGCCAACAGCAACATGCAGTGGCTCATTGGGCCACCCCTGAATGGGCGGCTTGCTGGAATGCAGGCTTGGGTTCATCGTTGTGCTGCTTGTTGATAATGCCTCGTCCCTCTGGGGCCTGTTGACACCCCACCGCATGGAATGACTCGGGATCACCCCAAGGAGCGCACTTGAACCCCACCACCGTCCACACGCCAGCCGCAGAACCCAACCAGTTCGCCCTGCTCAAGCAACGCCGTTTCGCCCCGTTTTTCTGGACACAGTTTTTGGGCGCAGGCAACGACAACCTGTTCAAGTTTGCGTTCACCGTGATGGTGACTTACCAATTGCAAGTGAGCTGGTTGCCAGGCGCAACGGCGGGGTTGGTGATTGGAGCGCTGTTCATCTTGCCCTTCCTGCTGTTTTCTGCCACCAGCGGGCAGCTCACCGACAAGTTTGACAAAACCATGGTGATACGCCGCGTCAAGTCGCTGGAAATCGCCATCATGTTGCTGGCCGCCTGGGGGTTTTGGACGACCCATGTGCCTGTGCTTTTGGCCTGCGTTTTTTTGATGGGTTTGCATTCCACCTTGTTTGGGCCGGTGAAGTTTGCTTACCTGCCCCAGCATTTGAATGAACGTGAACTCACCGGTGGCAATGGCATGGTGGAGATGGGCACCTTTGTGGCCATCTTGCTCGGCCAAGTGGCGGGGGGCTTGCTCGTGGCGATTCCCGAGGTTGGCCCGCACTATGTGGCGCTGGCTTGTTTGGCGGTGGCCGTCCTCGGGCGGCTCACCGCACAAGCCGTGCCGCCCTCGCCTGCGTCCGACCCTGCTCTGCAAATCAACTGGAACCCGTTTTCTGAGACCTGGCGCAACCTGAAACTCGCCCACGGCAACATCGTGGTGTTTCGCTCGCTGCTGGGCATTTCGTGGATGTGGTTTTTTGGCGCGGTGTTTTTGTCGCTGTTTCCCAGCTTTGCCAAAGACGTGTTGCATGGCGACGCGAAAGTGGCCTCGCTCTTGTTGGTGGTGTTTTCGGTGGGCATAGGCATAGGCTCGCTTCTGTGCGAAATGCTGTCGCGCCGTCATGTGGAAATTGGCCTGGTGCCCCTGGGTGCCATCGGCATGACAATTTTTGCGGTGGACTTGTACTTTGCTTCGCGCAACTTGCCCGCATCCAACATCATGGATGTGGCCACCTTCATCGCACAACCGGCGCACTGGCGGGTGATGGCGGACTTGGGGTTGTTGGCTCTTTTTGCAGGCCTTTACAGCGTGCCCATGTATGCCTTGATTCAACTGCGTTCGCCTGACAGCCACCGCGCCCGCATCATTGCTGCCAACAACATTTTGAATGCGCTGTTCATGATCGTAAGCGCCCTCATGGTGGGCCTGCTGCTGAAGTTGAACTTCAGCTTGCCGCAAGTCTTTTTGATCACGGGTTTGCTCAACGCCGTGGTCGGCGCCTACATCTTCTTGCTGGTGCCAGAGTACCTGCTGCGTTTCATCGCTTTCATGGCCAGCCACTTTGTTTACCGCTTCAAAGTGCGGGGCGATGAACACATTCCCACCCAAGGCGCGGCCATTTTGGTGTGCAACCACGTGAGTTTTGTCGATGCCGTGTTGCTCATGGCCGCCAGCCCCCGGCCCATTCGTTTCATCATGGACCACCGCATTTTTGCGGTGCCCGTGCTGGGCTGGCTCTTCAAACTCGTCAAAGCGATTCCGATTGCGCCGCAGAAAGAAGATCCGGTGGTTTACGAGCGCGCCTTTGAGCAAGCCCGTGCCGTGCTGGCCGACGGTGATTTGCTCTGCATCTTCCCCGAAGGGGCCATCACCAAAAATGGCGAGCTCGGTGAGTTCAAAGGTGGCGTGATGAAAATTTTGCAGACCCACCCTGTGCCCGTCGTGCCCATGGCCTTGCACAACCTGTGGGGCTCGTTTTTCTCTCGCATTGAAGGTGCGGCGATGACCAAACCTTTTCGACGTGGCTTGTGGAGCCCAGTCACTTTAGTGGCCGGTGCCGCTGTGCCTGCGGCGCAGGTGTCGCCTGCCATGCTGCGTGAACGTGTTCAAACGCTGCTTCAGCAGTGACATGACGGCGTCTCCTCGCCATTTTTTCTCTGCCCCTGAGCTTGCCCTACGCCACATGAAAAAAATTTCAATCTGCTTATGTTTGCCCTTCCTGCTGGTAGCTTGCGCAACACAACCCAGTCCATCCCCGCAAGCTGCTGCAGATACCAAAGAGGTCACGACGACACCGCCCAGTGGGAGTGCTGACCCCACGGGTGGCCACGTGGGTGAAGCGATCACGGCGCCTTTGCGCACGCTGAACCTGATCAAGCCCGAAGTGGCCGCCGCGCTGCGCAGTGCTGCAGAGGCACCTTACGCGCTTCCCCAACCGCAGACCTGTGATGCCATTGGAACCGAGGTCGTGGCACTGAACACGGCACTCGGTCCTGATCTGGATGCCATCGCGTCCAACGCCAGCACCAGGTTGGTCGACCGGGGCAGTGAGGCCGCCAACAAAGCCGCCATCGGCGCGCTGCGTAACGCTGCTGACGGCTTGGTGCCCTATGGTGGCTTGGTGCGCCAACTCAGCGGGGCCAACCGCGCAGCCAAGGAGGCCGCCGATGCCCGGGCGGCGGGCGTTGTTCGGCGCGCCTACCTCAAGGGCTTGGGCCAGGCCATGAAATGCGAAGCGCCTGCCGCGCCGCTGTCTGAAGGCCGAGCGCCTCC
The DNA here is from genome assembly GCA_046094425.1 of Burkholderiales bacterium. Classification (GTDB taxonomy): domain Bacteria; phylum Pseudomonadota; class Gammaproteobacteria; order Burkholderiales; family Burkholderiaceae_C; genus JANPCX01. The sequence continues at coordinate 9,217 of JBJTHI010000235.1, forward strand.
CAAGGCCAAGGAAGAGCCCGTTGACGCTTCTGCTACGCCGACTTCCGAGCCGTGAGGGTTTCGCGCCACTGCACCATCAGCGCCTCCCACTTTGGCATCGCCACCGACCTGTGGCGTTCCTTCACATGGCCGTAACCACGGATGTCTTCGGGAACGCTGGCAATCTTCACCGCCAATGAAAGATTGTCGGCACGCAGGCCTTGCAGCAGTTCTTCGATGCAGGCGCGGTACTGCTGAATCAGGGCGCGTTCCAGGCGGCGCTCCTCGGTTTTGCCGAAGATGTCAAATGCCGTGCCGCGTAAACCCTTGAGTTTGGCCAACACTTTGAAGCTGCTGCGCACCCAAGGGCCAAAGGGCTGTTTCACCAACTCACCTTTTTGATTCTTTTTGGCCAGAAGCGGCGGTGCCAGGTGGTGGTGCAATTTGTAGTCGCCTTCAAACTGCGACGCGATCTTGGCGACGAAACTCGGGTCGGTGTGCAGGCGTGCCACTTCGTATTCGTCTTTGTAGGCCATGACTTTGAACAGATAACGTGCCACCGCTTGGGTGAGTTGGGTACTGCCCAGCGGTGCTTCGGCGGCACGCACGCGGTCCACGAACTGTTGGTAGTCGCTCGCGTAAGCCGCGTTTTGGTAGCCGGTGAGGAATTCCACGCGCTGCTGGATCATGCCGTCCAGGTTGTTCGCTTTTTTCACGAACTGAATCACTTGGGCGGGTTGCATCAACTTGCGCACGGCAGACAAGTCATGAGCCGCCCGACGGCCCCATGCAAAAGCCGCTTTGTTGTTGTCGATCTGCACGTTGTTGAGTTCAATGGCGCGCATCAAGGCGGCATGGCTCAGAGGAATGCGGCCCTGTTGCCAGGCATAACCCAGCATCAGCGGGTTGGCATAAAGCGAGTCGCCAAGCAACGCGGTAGCCAGTTCGTCGGCGTCCAACAGGCCCACGGCGGCGGCACCCACGGCAGAGGTGATGGCGCTCTCGCAGTTTCCAGCGGGCGACTGCCAATTGGGTTGCGTCACGAATGCGGCAGTGGGCGAGGCGTGGCTGTTCAGTGCCACATAGGTGCGGCCCGCCAGCATGGTGGTCAGCGTCGCCTTATTGGCAGTCACCAAGGGGTCGCAGCCAATGATGAGGTCGGCCTCGGCCGTGCCCACCTTGGTGGTGTGAATGGCCTCCATGCGGTTGGCGATTTGAATATGGCTCCAGGTGGCTCCACCCTTTTGCGCTAACCCTGCTGCGTCTTGGGTGACGATGCCCTTGCCTTCCAAGTGGGCGGCCATGCCGAGCAACTGGCCGATGGTGATAACACCCGTGCCACCCACCCCCGCGACGATGATGCCCCAAGGGGTTTCGGCCACGGGCAGCGTGGGTTCGGGTAACGCGGGCAGCGAAAACGGGTTGGGCCTCTCGGTCTTATTTTTCTTGACCGACTTCAATTGCCCGCCTTCCACCGTGACAAAACTCGGGCAGAAGCCTTTCACACAGGAATAGTCCTTGTTGCAAGTGTTCTGGTTGATTTGCCGTTTGCGGCCGAACTCGGTTTCCAGTGGCTCCACACTCAGACAATTGCTTTGCACCGAACAATCACCGCAGCCTTCGCAGACGAGCTCGTTAATCACCACCCGTTTGGCAGGCTCCACCAGCTTGCCGCGTTTGCGGCGACGGCGTTTTTCGGTGGCGCAGGTTTGGTCGTAAATGATGGCCGTGGTGCCTTTGATCTCACGGAACTGGCGCTGAATGGAATCCAACTCATCGCGGTGGTGCACCGTGACACCCGCCAGCAAATCGACACCTTGGTATTTCTGCGGTTCGTCGGTCACGATCACCAACTTCGTCACGCCTTCGGCTTTCAAGCTCTGCATGATTTGCAACACCGAATGCCCTTCGGGCCGCTCGCCCACCTGCTGCCCACCCGTCATCGCCACCGCGTCGTTGTACAAAATTTTGTAGGTGATGTTCACGCCCGCTGCAATGCTTTGGCGTATGGCCAAGAGGCCGCTGTGGAAGTAGGTGCCATCGCCCAGGTTGGAAAACACATGGGTGTCGGTAGTGAAGGGCGCTTGGCCCACCCAGGCCACGCCCTCGCCGCCCATTTGGCTGAAGGTGACCGTGCTGCGGTTCATCCAAGTGGCCATGTAGTGGCATCCAATGCCGCCCAGCGCGCGTGAACCTTCAGGCACTTTGGTGGAGGTGTTGTGGGGGCATCCGCTGCAAAACCAGGGCGTGCGCTCTGCGCCCGTTAAATCGACCGTGGTGAGGCTGCGCTCTTTGGCCTCGATCATGGCAATGCGCGCGTCCATGCGGGCGGCGGTGTCGGCATCGACGCCGAGTTTCTTCAACCGTTTGGCGATGGCCTTGGCGATGATGGCCGGCGTCAAATCGGCCTGGGCACGCAAGAGCCAGTTTTCGCTCGGGTTGGGGCGGCTCCACTCGCCGCCTGAATCGTCACCTTCAGCTTCGTCGAACTTGCCCAGCACATTGGGCCGCACGTCGGCGCGCCAGTTGTAGAGCTCTTCCTTGAGCTGGTATTCAATGACTTGGCGTTTTTCTTCCACCACCAAAATTTCTTGCAGCCCTTGCGCGAAGGCGCGGGTGATGGTGGCTTCCAGCGGCCACACCACATTCACCTTGTGCAGGCGGATACCTAGCTTGCGGCACAGGTCGTCGTCCAGCCCCAAGTCATGCAAGGCTTGGCGGGTGTCGTTGTAGGCCTTGCCGCTGGCGATCAACCCGAAGCGATCGTTCTGGCCTTCAATCACGTTGTAGTTCAGCTTGTTGGCCCGCACATAAGCCAGGGCGGCATACCACTTGTGGTCCATCAACCGTGCTTCTTGCTCCAGCGGCATGTCGGGCCAGCGGATGTGCAGGCCACCTGCGGGCATGGGGAAGTCGGTGGGCAGGATGATCTTCACGCGGTCAGGGCTGACGTCCACACTGCTGGCCGACTCCACCACCTCCTGGATCGTTTTCACACCGGCCCACACGCCCGAAAAGCGGCTCATGGCAAAGGCGTGCAAACCCATGTCCAGGATGTCTTGGACGCTGCTGGGGAAAAACACCGGCAGGCCGCAGGCTTTGAAGATGTGGTCGCTTTGGTGGGCGGCGGTGGAGCTTTTGGCGATGTGGTCGTCGCCAGCAATCGCAATCACACCACCATGTTTGGAGGTGCCCGCCATGTTGGCGTGTTTGAACACGTCAGAGCAGCGGTCCACGCCCGGGCCTTTGCCGTACCAAATGCCAAACACACCATCGAACTTGTTGCCTTGGGGGAACAGGTCGAGTTGCTGCGTGCCCCACACGGCGGTGGCACCCAACTCTTCATTCACCCCTGGCTGAAAAACAATGTGCTGCGCGGCCAGGTGTTTTTTTGCCTGCCACAAGGCCTGGTCATAGGTGCCCAGCGGCGACCCCCGGTAACCGCTGATGAAACCGGCGGTGTTCAAGCCCGCCATCGCATCCCGCTGGCGCTGCAACATGGGCAGACGCACCAGGGCTTGCACGCCACTCATGAAGGCCCGCCCGGTGGGTAGCGCGTATTTGTCGTCGAGCGTGACGGACTCCAGCAACTGGCGGATGGATTCAGGCAGGGGGGCATTCATGGCAGCTTTTCTCCGCAGCAGGTGATTGCGGAGAGTTTAGAGAATTGGCCGTGTGAAGTCTTCTCTATCTGTGCGCCAAATAGGCCATTCTTGGCAAGGATGTTTCTTTAATCGTACTTTTGGATGCAGAATATCGCTAATCATGAGCATTTCAGGGAAATCCCGTAGTTCTACGGCAGATGCCGCCATTGATCCGACCACACCACATGGCGGGGCCCTGGATCGTTACGACATTGCCATCCTGCGCGAGCTGCAAATGGATGCCCGCCTGGCCAATGCTGAGCTTGCGAGCCGCATTGGCTTGTCTGCCGCACCCACTTGGCGGCGTGTGAAGTGGCTGGAGGAGCAAGGTTTCATCACCGGCTACCGCGCCGAAATTGACAGGCGCAAAGTCGGCCTGGGTGTGCTGGCCTTTGTGCGCATCGACGCCGACCGCAACACCCGCTCATCCACCACTGAATTGGAAGAAGCCATACGCAAAGTGCCCGAGGTGATCTCTTGCCACTACATCTCAGGCTCGGGCACCTTCGAGCTGCAAGTGATGACCACCGACCTCGACGCCTTCTCCCACCTGTCACTGGACGTGCTGATGAACCTGCCCCACGTGAAAGACCTGCACACCAGTTTTTCACTGGGCGAGGTCAAGGCTGAGGGGGCGTTGCCGTTGCGGCATTTGGATGGGAGGTGATTCACGACGCTTGCAACAAGCCCTCGTCCATGAGGCTTTGAACCGTTTGCGCCTGTAGCGCGTCTCGTCTGCGTTTGGACGGCTCTCGGTTGGACCGATCCGCCAGCCAGCGCTTGAACTCGACAAAGGTGACGGGGGAAATGGTGCGCATCACAGCCATCTTGCCTGTGGCACCGATCACCACGTGTTGGAAACGGGGGGCCTCGGTCAAGACTTTGGCCCTTTCTGCCATGACGGGCCAGAGATCCTCTTCGGATTCTGAAAACTTGAAAGGGTGGGGGGCGTCGCCCTCTTGCGTACGCCGCAAAAAGTCCACCTCGAAGCCTTTGGCGTTGATGGCTGTCTCTGCATGCAGTTCCTTACGCTCGAAGCTGGGGTCAACCTCCTTCAGGAGTTGCAGCATGGATTTGTCCAGGTGTTTGATGTCTGCCAGGAAACGCACGCGCCGACGGGCATCCCACAACAAATCCACATCTTGCGTGGCCAGCGCACCAGCAACAATTCGAACGCCTGCGGCCGCTTCGTAGGCGTAGAGCGCGTGGGTACCAACCACCGTGAAGTGATTAGCCAGACCGCTGTCCTCCAGTTTGTTGAGCAGATCCACCACCAGCGAGGGTACGCGCCCTGCCCTCACCGCTTTGTTGAGCCGCTGCGCCGTGGTGGCTGCCGCCTTGAGGCTGGCCAACCGGGTCTCCGTCTCCGCTTTGCGCGCCTTGAAGGCGGTATAGGTGGCTTCCAACTCGGCGCTGCGTGCGCCCAAGCGCTGTTGCCGGTTGCGCCGACCGGTCTTGATCAAGTACTCGTAAGCGCCCTCTTGCTTCCAGTACATGCCCCCTTCGACCTGGCGAGCAAGCGCCTTCACACGGGTCAGTTCGGCCAGGATGGTTTGGGCGTCAATGACCTGGCGTGCGGCTTCGTCGGGCAGTGGGAGGTAGTTCATTCACCTGGCGAAATAGAAAATCTCAATTTAACAGGTGAATCTTTGCAAATCAATGGCTTATTGAAACAAAATGGCCATGTTTCATACAGGAAAATGCATAAATGTTAGATGTGACCCCAATGCCGTGCCGTGCCGTGCCGTGCCGTGCCGTGCCGTGCCGTGCCGTGCCAATGCCGTGTGAGCCGCCGCCCATGGTGGAGCCAATCAAGCCCCCAATCACCGCGCCGGCCACCGCGCCACCACCGCTGATGCTACCACGGGGTGCCACGGACTGCGGCTGATCCACGCACTGCTGCTGCGGCACATTCAGCGGGGCCAGCACGGGTGTGGACGACACCACCGTGCCGTATTCGGTGTGTTGCTGCGCGGTGGCGCAACCACTGAGCAGGGCACCGCAGGCCAACAGAGCCGCAGTGACGCATCGAACCGACAAGAAATAGCTGCTTTGCATGGTGTTTCTCCGCCCTTGGCCGACAAGCGCCTGCCGTCACACTGACGATGCGGCACCACGCCTGGGGTTCTGGGTCAACGGAGGGCCTGCCCTCGCCGTTGACCGGTGGCCCGCATATTTCACCAGGCCGCTCTCTTGCTTCAATGAACACCGCATGAATGCTCACCTTTTTCCGCTTCGAGTGCCGCTTCAACTGGTACCGAGCGCTACGCACCCATGCGACAGTGCCTGGCCGCCCGGATGCGGTCTCAACTCCTCGCCAAGGCCCACAGGCCTTGGCTGCGGCCGTCTCGACCACCCCGGCTCGCCCATACACCGCCGCATGGGCGCGTCCCTGGTGAAACATGCGGGCCCGTGTCTTTGTTTCAAGTCGTTTGTGTATTTAAGGTGAGGAAGGTTGGCCATGACATGGTTCTCTCGCACCCAGGGGTTGGCGCTCACTCTGAGCTTGTGTGCTGTGGTGGCGCACAGTGCGCCACCCTCCTTGCCCCAGCGCAATTTGGTGATCGAGTGGCGGCAGATCGACGAGAGCCAAACCAACAGCGCCCCGGCTGCACAGGTGACTACAACTGTGTCCAGCCATGCGGGCCAGGTCAATGTTTCTAGCGGCATCACGGTCAGCACCCAACGCCGCGACGCGAACCACGCTGCCTATCAACAACTGCGGGTGCTCAACGGTGGCCGCGCCACGGTGAGAATCAACCACAGCGTGCCGGTAATGTGGGTGGAAGCGGCAGTTCAAACCCAACCGAACCGCAGCGGCTCCGCCGTGGTGCAGGGCCTCACCTGGTTAGAGGCAGGCCGCCAAATTACGCTGCAACCGCGCTGGCCTGGCGGGGAACAAGCGGCGGCGGTGGAGGTGCAAGTGGACAGTGCTGGGCTGGAGAATGACCGCTCCACCATCGCCGCCATGAACCCTGGCGGTTCCACCTTGCCCGTGCAAACACGCAGCCAAACCGCCACCACCGTGCTGGCCCCACTCGGGCAGTGGGTGACGATTGCACGCACCGGCGGGGAGGCCAGCGCAGAACAACGTGGTGTGGTGTCCACCACGTCGGTCACCAATCAACAACGCCAGTTGATGCAAATAAGGGTGCTGGTGCCTTGAGCCTTCTGCACAGAAAGTTACTCGATCAAATGGCGCTGCGCTTCATCTGAGTCGGCAAACAAATGCGGTGCCACGCCGTGGGCCGATAAAGCAGGCCCCAGCTTGGCCCGCAAAAAACCCGAACTGGTGTAGCGGGTCACGTTGAGGTAATACCTGTCCACCAAGTCGCGCACCATCGCCGCCCAGGCGTCTTCAACGTGCGGGCCGAGTGCGAAGTGGTCGTAGTTGACCACGCCAAATACCTTGCGTTGTAAGGGCGCGAGGCGACGTTCTACCTCGTCGCGCACCGCGTCCACCTCGGCTTGGGTTTGAATGGACAGGCGCTCGAAGTTGATGAAGAGGGTGTTGCTGGCTTCGTTCCAAGTGAACCTTTCGGCCAGCGGCAAAACAACAAGACGCTCGCGCAGGCCCATGGGCAGGTCGGAAAAAATGGCGATGTCCATCAAGCGCGGGGCGCGTTCCATCACAGGCTCAAACTGCATATGGCGCAGGATGTCGGCTTGCACATCCAGGCCCGGGGCGACCTCCAGCAGTTCAATGCCGCGTTCATGCAAACCGAAAACACAACGCTCGGTCACGTACAGCACCTGCTGGCCGCGCCGCCAGGCTTCGCGGCCGGAAAAGGTGCGGTGCTCTACCTCGCGCACAAACTTCGGTGCATCGTTGTTGAGGAAGGTGCCCACAAACACCACCTTCTTGGCGTTCTGGCTGATGTTGATGAAGCCACCCGCGCCCGCCAGCCGGGTGCCGAATTTGCTCACATTCAAATTGCCCTGCGCATCGGCTTGGGCCAGGCCTAAAAACGCGATGTCGAGGCCACCCCCATCGTAAAAATCAAACTGGTAGGGCTGGTCGATCACGGCTTGGGTGTTCACCGCCGCGCCAAAGTTCAGCCCACCCGCTGGTATGCCGCCAATCACACCCGGCTCGGCGGTGAGGGTGATGAGGTCGATCACCTTCTCCTCAGCGGCCACGGCGGCAATGCCTTCGGGCATGCCTATGCCTAAATTCACGACGCTGTTAGGCCGTAACTCCAAGGCAGCGCGGCGTGCAATTTGTTTGCGCGCGCTCATGGCCATGGGCGCGACGCTGGTGGCAGGCACACGAATTTCGCCTGCAAAAGCGGCGCTATAGGGTTCGGCAAAAGTTTGTTGGTGGTACTCGGGCTTTTCTGAGACCACCACACAGTCCACCAAGGCCCCCGGAACCTTGACTTGGCGCGGGCTGAGGCTGTTTCTGTCGGCCAAGCGTTCCACCTGGGCAATCACCACACCACCGCAGTTGTGCACCGCCATCGCCAAGGCCAGCGACTCCAAGGTGAGGGCTTCGCGCTCCATCGTGAGGTTGCCATCGAGATCGGCCGTGGTGGCGCGAATCAAGCCCACGTGGATGGGGAAGGTTTTATAGAAGAGAAACGTTTCGCCGTCGAGTTCAATCAAACGCACCAAGTCTTCGGTGCTGCGCGCGTTGATCTTGCCGCCGCCGTGGCGTGGATCCACAAAGGTGCCTAGGCCCACACGCGAGATGTGCCCCGGCCTACCCGCCGCAATGTCGCGGAACAAATGCGAGATCACCCCTTGCGGCAAATTCCAAGCCTCCACGCGGTTGTTGATGGCCAGTTGCTGCAAAGCGGGCACCAAGCCCCAATGCCCACCGATCACACGCTTGACCAAACCTTCATGGCCCAAGTGGTTCAGGCCCCTTGTTTTGCCGTCGCCTTGCCCTGCGGCGTAAACCAAGGTGAGGTCGCGTGGGTAGCCGGTTTGTAGAAAACGCTGCTCCAGCGCCACAGCCAAGTTTTCTGCGAATCCAATGCCCACAAAACCACTGCTGGCCACGGTGTCACCGTCGCGCACCAAACGCAGCGCGTCTTCGGCGCTGACCACTTTGCCCTGGCGCTTGCTCTGGTGGTGCAAATCCGCCAGACGTTCGGACGCGCTGATGTGCGGGGTCGCGTTCATACGTGTTCGGCCGCTTCAACCACCACCATGCCCCGGTAAGCATGCCAAGACGCATGCCCAATCACCGGGGCCACCACCAGCAAGCCCAAGAAGGCGGGTAGCAGAGCTAGGCCCACGCTCAGGGCGATCAATGCAGCCCACCACAACATGATGCCGGGCTGGTTCAGGCAGGCGCGGATGCTGGTGAGGCCGGCAGTGACAGCGTCGGCCTTGGTGTTGTCGTCATGGTCGATCAGCATGGGCATGGAGACCACGCTGGTGGCGAAAATCAAACTGGCAAATGCCGCGCCCACCACGGTGTAGGTGATGACAAAGCCGAGGTTGTCGGGGTCGAGCAAGATGCGCCACCACTGACCGGTCTCTGGCAAGGTGTTGAAGGACACTGCAAAAATCACCAAGGCCGAGCGGCTCCACAGCATTTCCAGCACTAAAAGCACCACACAAAAAATCGCCAGCGCGCTGAGGTTGCGCCGCCAGGTGGTCAGAGACCGCAGCAAGGTGGTGGGCCTGCCCAGTTCGCGGCAGCGGCTGGCCTCATACAAACCCAAACATAAAAACGGGCCCATCAGCATGAAGCCACCGGCCAGTGCCAACACATAAGCAGGCTGGACCAACACCATCGCCGCCAGCGCCCAACCCATGAGGACAAAACAGGCCCCGTAAAACAAACCAATTCCAGGCTGGGCGCGAAAGTCCGACCAACCGGCTTTCAACCACAAGAGTGGGGCGCGCCAATGTAGGGGGCGCAAGGCGGGCAACCACGGCGTGGGAGGTGGAATGTCGCCAGACTCGGGTTCGTTCAAACCCGCGTCGTCGCGGGGATGTTCCATTGCATTCATGAAAAGCTCCAACAGGTGCGTTTTCACCATACACCTTGTGGGCGCATCACCCAAGAGGATTGCCCCGGGGTGAACCCCGTGCGCGAAGAGGCGGGGTCAAGCGCAAAATGCAGCCTGCTTCACCGCGATGACCCTGCGCACACCCCATGAGCGACACCAACCCCACCCTGCCCGACCTGAGCCAACTCAGTATGACGCAGATCATTCGCTACCAAGCGATGCTGCAGCAGGAGTTAACCCGCCGCTTTGAGCGGCAATTGGTGCTGGTGTTCTCGGACATCGTGGGCTCTACGCCTTACTTCGCTCGCTTTGGCGACGCCGCCGGGCGGCAATTGCAGCAACTGCATTTCGATTTATTGATGCAAGGCATCACTCCCCACGGCGGTCGTGTGGTGGACACGGCGGGCGACGGCGCATTCATTGTTTTCGACAACGCCAGCGCGGCCGTGCAAGGGGTGGTGGCCGTGCAACGTGCCGTCTCGCAGGCGAACCTGGCGCGCTCGCGCCCGCATCAACTGCAACTGCGCATGGGGCTGCATTGGGGGCCGGTGCTCACCGATGGCACGGCGGTGAGCGGTGACTCGGTCAACCTGTGCGCCCGTGTGGCCTCCAGCAGCGAAGTGGGCGAAATTCGCCTCACCCGCGAGCTGTTCCACGAATTAGGCTCTGCCGCGCGCGTGTTGTGTCAGCCTGTTGGCAACGTGGAACTCAAAGGCGTGAGCCGGTCGGTGGAGGTCTTGCGCCTGGAATGGCGCGACCGCAGTCAGTTTCCCACCCAACTGCGCCTGGAGCCCAGCGGCGAGTTGATTGACCTGCCCGCCCAAGACATCATCAGTTTTGGTCGCCTGCGCGAACACGAGGGCGCGCCCGCCAATGACGTGGTGCTGACCCACCCCGACCCGCAACTGGCTCGCCACATCAGCCGCTGGCATTTCGAGTTGCGTCGGGGGCCGCAGGGCTATTGCCTGCGTTCGCTCTCCGACACGGTGACCGAAGTGAACGGCACACCCGCGCCCAAGGGCCAAGACGTGCTCGTTAAACCCGGCGCACGCATTCAACTCGCCGGGGCGTTGGGCTTGGTGCTGCTGGCCCCCGCCGCACCAACAGGCGACGAGGATGGCCGCACCATGTTTGACATGGCCACCCTGCCGCCTCGGCGCAACAACCATTGAGGGCGATAAGCGCTGACCTCAAGGCTGTGGTGGGGGTCGGTCTTTTGGCCACAGCACCCAGTAGCGCAATATTTGTTTCATGCGACCCGCTTGCGCCAGAGCCTCGTCACCCCAGCCCCAAAAATAGTCGGCCCTCACCGCACCCACGATGGCGCTGCCGGTGTCTTGCGCCACCACCAAGCGGCGCAGCGGGGTGCTGGAGAGGGGCTCTGTTGTGTCCAACCACACCGGGGTGCCATAGGGCATGACGGTGGGGTCAATCGCAATCGAGCGACCGGGCGTGAGCGGTACACCTTGTGCGCCACGTGGCCCTTGCTGCGGATCCAAGAGCAGCTCTTCTTTGAAAAACACCACACGCGGGTTGACCCACAGCATCTCATTCACCCGCTTGGGGTTGCGCTGCACCCAGGCTTTGATCCCCGGCCATGAGGCTTGACCCGGCGACAACTCGCCTTGATCGATGAGCCAGCGCCCTACCGACTGGTAGGGCTGGTCGTTGTGGCCCGCAAACGCCAGACGCACCAGCCTCACTTGGCCATTGGCTTCGGTCACGCGCAGTCGGCCTGAGCCTTGGATTTGCAGCAGCAGGGCGTCCAGGGGGTCGGATACATAAGCGATTTCTTTGCCGCGCAGGCTGGCTTGGGCGGCGGGCAAGGTATCGAGTTGCTGGCGAGTCCAGTAGGGGCGGCGAGAGGCCAAGTCGGCAGGCGGCGCGTGCAGCGGCGTGCGCACATTGGCCTGGGCTTGGCGTTGCGCCTCCAGCATAGGTTCGAAGTAGCCGGTGATGAGTCCCGTGCTGCTGCCGCTGGTGGTTTCCACGCGATAGGGTAAGAGATGCTGCTGCAACCACTGACGTATGGCCGACTCGTCTTGCGCAACGGCTGCTGCGGACGAACAAGCGGCTCGCCATGCAGCGGCGGGGCGCTGACAACTTCGCATGAACGCGGGCCAAAACTCGCTGCTGCGGTCTTGTGACCAAGCCGGTAAATCGCCCCAATCGGCAGCCACCCAGCGCGCCGACGTGCGGTTGTCATTCCCGACAGGTAGAGGTGACGACGTGCTGGTGGGCGGTGAGGTGGCGGGAGATCTGTCCCCAACCGGCGCAGGGGATTGGACGGGGCCGCTGGCGCAAGCGGTGAGCATTCCTAGAATCAGGATGCATGTGGTGGGCCGCCACCCACTCAAAGGAAACATCGTCATGTGGTTGATTTTGCTGGAAGCCTTAGGCGCACTGCTGATACTTGTTTTTATCGTGTGGTGGACGATGTTTTCCGGACGCAAGAAGGGAGAACGCCCCTCGCCCACCAGCGACGAGCGAGACACGCCATGAGCACCACCGAAGTACTACTGACTGCCCCCAGACCTGTCGCTTCGCGGCAGGCCCCCAGGGGCTTGAAAGGGCATCTTCGTGGCCCTTGGGGTAGAGCAACCTTGGGAGCGGCCCGGCGTTTTCTCAAGAGGCGGTAGACGGGTCGCTGCTCGCCGCGCAACTATCAAAGCCAGCAGCTTGAGTCCGAACAGCAACAGCAACAGCCACTTCGCAGTGGCCACGCTGCCCGCGAGCAAATACTCCAACGGGTGAAAGGGGCCAGGCGTGAACACCAAGTGCAGGTGCAAGATGTTTTCCAGCGCGTCCATGCAACTGGCCAATGGCGTACACCAGGCCCAGCGCCGGATCAAGGACGAATCGCCCGTTTTGAACCAAACGCTTTGGTGCACCATCACCCAGCCCCACACGCCGTAAACCACCAAATAAAAGAAATCAATAAAAAAATGCTCGTGAAAACGATCCAGCTCGGCGCTGGACCATTGACTCACCACGGCCAGAAAAGCCTCAGGGGTGAAGGTCAATTGCAGTTGCGGAATCGTTGGCTGCAAAGACCTCGAATGCCACACCATGGCCGCAAACAACAGGGCGGCTAGCACGGTGAGGATAGATGTCAGGCGCATGGGAGCTTTTCAACCTAGATCCGGCAGTTGGACGCGCCCGAGTGGGCTGTGACTCGGGGGGATGGCAAGGCGAGACGCCGCGGCGGGCTCATGCCCGCAAGGAGGAGCAACGCCGCCAGCGCCCCGAAGCGCAGCTCAATCAATGGGATGGACGCCCCCACCCGTAACGGCATCGATGTGCCAAAGTGGAGCGTTATGGCAACCACTTGAACCGAGAGA